>SKKK01000287.1 GCA_007121535.1 Planctomycetaceae bacterium
ACCAGAAATTTCTTGAACTAGGCGGGGTATCAGAGCGGGGTATTCAGGCGGGGTACCGGTAGCGGGGTGCCACGACAACTAATTCGAGACCCGCGAACTCGAAATCTGAGACTTGGCAGGAATTGGTCCGAAACTTCTCCTTTTTTCCTACCCGTCATCCTGCCCTCTCTCGTGCAGATTTTGCCGTTGGGCAGACTTCACGTGTGAGCGGAGTATGCCACAGCCTCGGGATCAGCAAGGAACAGCGAATCGACGAGGAGTCTCAAATAGCTCCGACGATTTAAGCGGCACCACCTTAATGGATGGTTCATCGAAGGTTTTGTCGAAAAATATTCGAACTTTTCTTGGTCAAACGCCTTGCGCGTAACTCCTTGAATCACAACGCCTTGCGCGGCCACACTCCCACGGTATATCACGTGCGGCAACGTCTGGGTGGTATTTTCCTAGTTGCCGGGGTTTTTGGCGCATGTAAAGTTATATTTTGATGAGTAGCGGTCGCTCGCTCGCTGGCTGGTCAGGCCGGCGGTACCGAGGCGACGAAGATCGCCTAGCGTGCAGGATCGTTGGATCGTCACGAAGGTAGAACGAAAGTAACGGCTTGCCGTGGCCTTGGGGGCGTCCCGGCACTAGCCGAAGCGGATTACGCTCCCGTGTCACCTGCAACGCGGACGATTCCGCAAGTGAGGGAGAGATGGTACGGCGAGTTTACTTTCTGTCGGCCGGTGCGGTCCTGATTGCACTGGTCATGGCCAGCACGACCGAGTTGGGCTTCTGGGCGGACGCGACGGCATCCTGGGCGGATGAAACGAAGCCGCCGGCTGCTCCAGCCGGCCACACCGAGGCGGCTGACGAGGAGGATGCGGATTTCCAGTGGGTGCAGCCGGCGACGACGATCCACTTCCCGACCGAGTTGGGGGTCGCATTTCCCTCGCTGATCGACCTGGGGGCACGGATCGAGGGCGCACGCCAGGCGTTCGATCCTGTTGGATTGGCCGTCTGCGCCCAACTGCTGCAAGCCGCTGAGAAGGCCGGCGGGAAGCAGGCCTCGCTCACCAGTGCGGCGCTGCGCAAGGAGGCCGTGACCATGGCGAAGGATCGCAATGGATCAGTGGAATTGACTGCCGTGGCATCGCTCGTTGGGGAGGCGGGAGCCGAACTGCAACAGCTTGCCGAAAAGGCTCGCGTCCTGGAAGAAGAGGCGGAGGCCGCCGCCGAGAGGGGGGAAGTGCCGCGAAGCCACGGCCATGTCGTCGACACACTTCATATACTCAATCGAAGTCATTTTGAACACTTCACGCTGCACTATCGGTGTCCGCACGGCCACTGGCGCACTTGCCATGTCAGGCCCCATGGGCATCATCATTTATACAACGTTCGGGGGCCATTCCTCCGCGCCCGCGGGTGTGCTGGAACGCAGCGGATTTACTACATCCCGACCCCCAGACATCACCACACAATTCGGCTGGGTACCCATGACGATTGTCCATGGAATTAGCGGTACGAAATCGCATCGCTTGAAGAACCGGTGGGCGGCGGGGTCTGTTGCCGAATGAACGCGTCGGGGGCTCGCCCTGCCAGCGCGGCAGGGCGCCTTTCCGGATCACACGTCAGTTTTCTGATGGGGGGAGCGCGATGAACGGTGACGCTTCATTGCGGAGGCGGCGAAACGCGCGGGCGGCCCTCGCGGGGGCGATCCTGGCCACGGCAATGATGGGCGCCGCCGCGCTTGGCAAGAAGCCCGAGGCCGACGCCGCGCTACAGTCCGGCCGATACGCCCTGCTTGTCGGCTGCACCGAGTATCCGAATAACCCGCGACTGTCTCGCCTTACGGGGCCCGAGAACGACGTTCGCTTGTTCGCTGAACTGCTCACATCCCCCCGCTTCGGCTTTCCCGGGGAAAACGTCATCCAGTTGATGGGCTGGCCCGACGACGAATCGGCCCGGCCCACCTTGGCGAACATCACGGCGGCTCTTGAGCGGCTCATCGAAAGGGCCCGTCCGGGCGACCAGATAGTCATCCTGCTTGCCGGCCACGGCACGCAACACCCGATCCCCGAAGACCAAGAGGATCCGTTCGACCCGGCCAATCCCGAGCCCGACGGCATGGACGAGTACTTTTTACCGGCCGACGTGGGCGAGTGGAGTCAGGACGCATACCGCGCCGGGCATCCTTATCCCAACGCGCTGCGCGACAACACCATCGGCGAGTGGCTCGACCGGTTGCAGGAGCGCGGGGCCTCGGTCTGGATCATCTTCGACTGCTGTCACGCCGGGACGATGACCCGCTCGGCCGGCGACGTTGAGGTGCACCGGGGCGTTCATCCCTCGGAGCTTGGTGTTCCGCGGGAAGTTTTGGAGGAGGCCCGCCGGAAGGTGGAACGCGCGATGGCACGACAACCCGGCCCACCGCACGGCGAGACCGCGCGAGGCACCGGCGCGCCCGGTACCCTCACAGCGCCGCCGGTGCGGCTGGCCGCGGAGGGGCACGGGTCGCTGGTGGCGTTTTACGCCGCGCAGCCGTATGAAGAGACGCCGGAAATGCCCTGGCCCAGCCCGCCGCGGACGGACGACAACGTGTACGGCCTGCTTAGCTACTTTCTGGCCGGAATCCTCGAACAGAGCGAAGGGACGATGACCTATCGTGATCTGGCGCGGCGGCTGGTCGGCCACTATCGGGCCGACCGCGGCTCGCGCGGCCCGACGCCGTTGTTTGACGGCGACCTGGACCGCGAGGTGCTCGGCACGGACCTCGGTCCGCGGGTGCCGATCTACCTGGATCGCACGGCCGAGGGCGTGCGGCTTTCGGCCGGCGCGATGGTCGGGCTGACGCCAGGGACGATCCTGGCCGTCCACCCGCCCGGCGGCGCCGCGCTTGAAGAGGGAGACGAACTGGGCCACGTGCGTGTCACGGCCGTCACGCCGCTGAGCGCCGAGGTCGAGAGCATCGCCTTTGGGGAGGATGTGGCCGGGAAGACGCTGCCGGCGGTGCCGCTGGCGGAGTTTCCCGACGCCGCCCGTTGCCGCATCGTCGTCCGGGACCTGGGCGATATGGCCGTGACGGTGTTTCTGGCCGGCCGCGACGACGACACGGTCTTGTTCGCCCGGCTGGAGCAGGCCGTCAATGCACTGCCGGAGGACGTCGCCGAACTGGTGCGCGTGATCGACGACCCGGCCCAGGCCGAGTGGGTGCTGCGCGTGGCCGGCCCCGAGACGGCCCGGCGGGAGTTTGTGATCGACGACGTGGCCCAGCCGCAGATCTTTCTGCTGGCCGGCAGCGGCCGGGAAGAGGCCCCGGCGACCAAAGAACCGGCGGCGCTGAAGGAACAGGTTCCGGCGCGGGAAGACCAAGCCACAGCGGAAGCCAGACGACGGGTCTACCAGCGCTATGACTTCCGTGATGCGGACCGGTTGGCCGGCGCCCTGGGGGCGGACCTCTTGAAAATTTTCGCTTGGCAGAACATCTGGCGGATGGCGCCCGCTCTGGAGGAAAACGTCCAAGGCGACATCGAGTTTGAGGTGGTCGTCCTCGACTCGCCCGAGCCGGCTGACGACGACGCGCCGGCGGCTACGGCGGCCGGCCACGTCCTGCGGCCGGGAACGCGCATCGAGTTGCGGCTGGCCAACCGGGGCCATTGGGACCAATGGGTGACGCTGCTGAACCTTGACGGCAACTACGGGATTCAGCAGTTGATTTCGGTGAGCATTCCGGCGCAAAAAGATCTCCAGCCACTGCAGGGGGACATCACCGATGCGTCCTTCGGGCCGCAAGGGTTCGTACTGATGAGCGTGGGTGTCCGGGAACACCGGCATCGACCGAACTACGACTTTCTGGTGCAGGAGTCATTGGGCGGCGCGACCCGGGGACGCACCCGGCAGGTGCCGCAAAACCCCTTCGAGCGGCTGATGCAGTCCATCGCGGGGGCATCGGACGAATCCGTGCGCTCATTCGCCCCGCGCGCCCCAACAACCCCTCGCGTCCAGGCTTGGACCTGGGTGACGATTCCTGAACGCTGAACGCCAAACCGGAGCATTGCAAGAGTGAACACGAAAACCGAGGAGGTGGTGTCATGATTCGCGGCTTTCTTCTCATCGGACTTGCCGCCTGCTGCGCCCTGCCGGGCTGCGGCCGAACGGACGAAACCGTGCCTGACGTCGAAGGCACCCGGGGCTCCCACGGGGAAGCGGAGGATTCCGGGACGCACTGGGCAGTCCTCGTCGGCATCAACCAATACGGCTGGCTACGGAACCTCGAGTACGCCGTCAATGATATGGAAGCTCTCGGGAAAGTGTTGATTCAGGCCGGAGGCTACGAAGAGGCTAACGTGCGTTTTCTGCTCGGCGGGGAAGCCACGCGCGGTAGGATCTATAACACCCTGGGAGACGTACGCGACTTGGCAAGAAAAGACGATACGATCGTCTTTGCCTTCGCCGGGCACGGTATCCTGGGTCCCGACGACCAAACCTATCTCGTCCCCTCGGACGGCAGCGGCGGCGACGACGAAAGGCTGAAGAAGACGTGCCTGCCGATCTCTGACGTTGTCGGATTGATGCGCGAGTCGAAAGCGCGGCACAGAATTCTCATTCTCGACTGCTGCCATGCCGGAGGCGCGGGAGGCGTCCGAAATGTGGGTGAACCTGATGCGGCGGACACACGGCAGTTCGAACTCATGTATGACGCGATGAAAGAGGTGATACCGCGGCAGGAACGTTTTGTCAAGCTCCTTTCGTGCGGAAAAGGCGAGGTGAGCCGGGAAAACCGTCAACTCCAGCACGGCATTTTCACCCACTATCTGATCGAGGGTATCCGGTCCGGCGCGACGGCCCGCGACGACGGCAGGATCTGTATCTTTGACGTAGCCAAGTATGTCCAGAAAAAGGTTCCGCGTTATGTCGAGAAGACGTATGGCAAAGCAGTGAAGCAAACGCCGGAAATGTTCGTGGGAAACGTGCATCCCGGCGAGATCATGTTGGCAAAGCGGCTTCCCCAACAGCGCATTGCTGAGGTCGGCGTGTCCACTGCCGACCTGGCCCTGGTAACGCTTCCCGGCCCCAGTGGCGGATGGTGGTTCGAGCAAGAGCAAATGCGGACGTTTCTGCCGGAAATGCGGCGGTCGGTGAGCCTCCCGGAAACCCGTCACGTCGCGCGGCCGATCGATGGACAACTTCCGGACCTTCCCGGTGAATTCCAAGGCGTTCTCGATCCGAACGTCGCGGAGCTGCTCAGGCGCATCAAAGTCGCCGTCGAAAGTGATGTGCGGCGCGTCGGGAAGCGCGATCCCCCACGCGGCCGGTTGATCGGTCAGTTGATGTTCGACCTCATCGATTCCGGCCGGGAAGCGACGCCGGAGAATGTGCCCGCCGAGCAGTTGCTTGCGCAGGCCCGAAAGCTGAACGAGCCCGCCTCAGCAGAGGGGTATCACTTGGTCGCCCTGATGGAGCACCGGCTCAACCGTCGCGAAGCGCAGGAGTCTTACCAGAATGCCATCAAACAGTACGAGTCGGCATTGGAGGAGGCGGAGGGCGCCGATCCGGCCTTTGGCGGCCTTTATGCGCTGTGCCTGTCGGACCTGGGCCATTTCTATTTGGACTGGAGCGATGGCCGCAACGCTGCCAAGTACTTTCGGCACGCGCGGGAGCAGATGGCCGAGTACCCTCCCCGGGATGTGCTGCTGTTTCGGATCTTGTGCAAAGTCCAGGAGGCGGCAGCGCGGCGCCTCTGGGCTCGGAGTCAACGTGGGTGGAACGCAATCGAGCAGTTGATGAACGACGCCCTTGTGCTTGCCGAACGCTATCTTGACGACCGGCATCCGCTTTTCGCCCACCTCCACGAGAGGCGCGCCTGGATGCTGATGGACCAATGGCGGGTTCGCGAAGCACTGGAGGAATTCGAGGAAACCATTCGACGTTACAAAATTGTGAGCGAGGACCGGTTCCTTGATCCTCCCTGGCTGGCGCGCACCGCGATTTGGCACGCCGAGCATGGATTGGCCATGTGTGCATTATTCTCGGGCGAATCGCACCAGGCTCGGCAACGGTACGAAACTCTTTACGGTGAAATCTTGGAACGGCTGGAGGAGTTCGACCCGTTCCACGAGCATTTCCGGAACCGTCCCGACCAGTACCGCGCCCCCTCGCCGGGGGCGCGTGCTTTGGTGGGCCGGTTGGTCAACACCGCGGAACGGCTGGGCGACGCGTACCTGATGTCCGTCGACCCGGTTCCCGGCGATGCTCTGACATGGTACCGGAAAGCCTGCGACTACGCCAACCGTCTTCCGATTCGCTTCGGGGCGCCTAATCCGCAGCAGGCACGCGCGCTGGCGAAGATTGCGCTTGCCGCCGCGGTGGCGGGCGGCGAGGACCAGTTCCTGCGCGCGGGAGATCGACTCGCTACCATGCAGCCGGACGACCGCGGGGAATCCGATGGCGCCGTTCCCGGCAACCAACCGCAAGATTCGGGGCGGTTGAACGCGGACCAGTGGAAGGAGAGCGTCAAGGAGTATTGGGAGGCGGCGCAGGCGCTCCACGACCTGCACTCCGACCTGCCGGAGACCGTCGCTACGGCCCGGCAGAGGCTCCGGAGCACACTCCATGAGACGGCGAGCGCCGCCGACGGAGGCCTGCACCGCGAGACAGTGCAGCTTCTCCTCTTGGTATGGGAGAGACTGATCCGCTCGCACCTTTCCGAAAAAAGGCGTACCCCGCCTCCCGACCAACTGGCCAAGGACGCAGATCTTCTCTTCGACATCCGGCCTGCTCACCTGACACCCGAAGCACGCAGCTACCTGAAGCACTACCAAGCGCTGCGATGATCTGGCGTGCGTCTTCCTCCAGGTGTTGCGCACGATCGGCCAGTTCGCCGGCCACGCGAAGCTAGAAACTTAATTCTATCGGGTGGCAGCCAACGAGGCGTTGCAGCACCTCCGTCGCTCCCAGCAGCGCAAACCCGCGCCGCCGGGACGGGAGCCGAGCGATCCGCACCCAGAGCGACTTGAGACGCCATCTCCGGGAACTCGACGAGGAATGCCTGACCTACATGGACGAGTCGCACCGCCGGTCGGAGGGACCTTTCTGTCCGTCAACGGCCGCGCGGCCGCTGAGCGCTTCGATGATGGGGCAGGATGCCGGGCGAGCGTTTTCTTCACAGGCGCACAGCAGATCGTTCAACGCGCGGCGCATTGCGTCCAGATCCCGCACCTTCTGATCGATGTCCGCAATCTTCGATTGCACCAAGCGACGGACCGGCTCCGGAGCCCGCGCCGGCACGGGACGCAGCGCGAGCAATTCGCGAACCTCGCGCAGCGAAAACCCAACTTCCTGAGCCCGCTTGACAAACCGCACCAAGTCGACCGTTTCCGGCGGATACTCGCGGTATCCCGAAGCCCGCCGCGGCGGCTCGGCAAGAATCCCCTGCCGCTCGTAAAACCGCAACGTTTCTACACTTACACCCGCCATCCGGGCCACCTCGCCAGTGCGCAGCGACACGGCCGTTCTCCTTGCAAAGCCCGCGTCTGCCGTTTGGCAGACGCGGCAGAAACCGAAAAAAATGGGATCGCCATTACGCAGGGATCGATGACCATCCTGCATGGCTACTGCCGGTAGCATCCTCCACCGGCATCAGCCGTCTCGTCCAACGGACACCGGTCTTTGCACACCAACTCGTCCGTCAGCGGGCACTCGATCTTGCCGGGACAGTCTTCTCGATCCGCGTCGATCAGCGGGCATTGGTCTCGGCAGACCAGCTCGCCGGTCAGTGGGCACTCCACCTTGCCGGCGCAGTCCGGCCGTGCGGCGCTGTTCGCCAGACCGTAAGCAAACACCGTAGCGGTCGTCAAGAGCACAACAATGGCTACCGAAGCAGCCGTTTTTCGTAACACAACAGATCCTCCGTCCGAAACGCAATCACTGACCTGCACCGGGCGCACACTGCGCCGGTGCCACAACTGCATTCTAAAGCTGTACTTTAGTACGGAGTCAAGGGCGAAAACTTGTGCTGCCAGGAAATTTTTCGTGAAGGCCAACACATCAAAAAGACATTGAACTCTTAGGCAGACGTGATGCTGCATAAGGGCGACCGATTGGAGAACGCCTATGATCGCAGTCGGTCCGGTTCCTGTGCAGCAGTCAGCCCTGAGTACTCGAAGCGCGTGGCAAAAGTGCCACATGATTCTCCTGTCCAGCTTGATGGAAGCCCATCGAGTACCACTTCTTTTGACGACGACAGAGGATTCACGCAACACAAGAACGTGCGTGTAACGGTCCTGTCGTGAGGCGTCGTACTGGCGGATCATCCGCCGTGCCTCCCTGCGTCCGTCCGGGCAGGGGTTTTGGCGTCCATGATTACCGGCGTCTCCTGGCGCTAGATAATCGCCGTCGCCGCCGGAGCGACCTGATTGTTCAGCGAGCCGACCGTGCGTATGATAAAGCCCGCGGGGTGTCGCGGGAGAATTACCGGAAAACTTGCTTGCCACCACGAAGAATCAGTTGGCGCCGGGCATCCAAATCGGGGAGGAGTCGACAGCAATCCAAGAGGCGGGGAGTTCCTTTTGCCACCGGCAGCGAACTCTTCGCTTTGGCACATGGGAATGCAACGCACATGGTCCGTTTGCGAAGTTTTCGTTTTCAGCTCTTGACCGCCGTCAATGCGGCCATCGTTGTACTCATGGGTGTTTTTCTGGTGATCGACTACCGCACGGAGATCGACCGGCGGGTCGCAGAGAAGCACGCGGCATTGGAAGAGGAGGTGGACACCCTGTTGCCCGCCATCCGGCAGTTGCAACCCTTGGGCGCCGCTGCCGTCCAGCGGTACATCGACGACGTTTGCGGGCGGATGCGGGACACGGTGTCGCCCGGGCACCACATCGCCGTCGAGTCGGATGGCCAAGTGCTGCAGGCGGTCGCCCACCATCGCGCCTCGCCCGAAATCTTTGCGGCGATGCGGCGTGCGGCCAATTCGCCGACGCATCAGGCGGGTTTTGGCGACGAACGCTTGCTCGCCGCCAGCCGCCGCGAAGGGAACACGGCCGTCTACGCTTCGGAATACGTGACTCACATCCGCCGCGCCGCCAATCGGCGAGCGTTTCAACGAGCGTTCCGGATCGTCTGGCTTGCGTTGGCAACCGGCGTGGTGGTCAATGTGGTCTTTGCGCGCTTGGCGGACAGGCCTCTTCAACAACTGGTTGAGACGGTGCGGCAGATCGAACAAGGCCGGCTGGGAATCCAAACCGGGCCGTTCCGTAGCGACGAATTCGGTTACTTGGCCCAGGCCGTCAACTCGATGAGTTCCTCGCTGGCCGAACAGGAGCGTCGACGGCGGGCGGAGATGGCCCGCGCACGCGGCATCCAGCAACAGTTGCTGCCGCAAGACGTCGAAGCGCCGGGACTGCAGTTTGCGACGCTGTATCGTCCCGCCGACGACGTGGCCGGCGACTACTACGACATCCTTCCCTTGCGCGACGGCACGTGGCTGGTATGCATCGCCGACGTGACGGGGCACGGCGTCTCGGCCGCGCTGAGCGCGACGATGTTGAAAGCCTTCCTGCAAGAGGCGATCGAACATCACTGCGAACCCAGCGCCATCCTGCGGTCCGTCAATCACCGGCTGAGCGTCGCCTGCCGTACCGAGAACTTCGCGTCCATGTGCGTCGTCCGCTGCGACGTGGGGGCGAACCGCCTGCAGTACGCCAGCGCGGGCCACGAGACCGGCTTGCTGCTGAGCCCCGATGGCCGCTTGACCGAACTGCCGTCGACCGGGCTACTGCTCGGGATCGTCGCCGACGTGGACTGGCAGACGCACGCGGTTCCGATCCGCGCGGGCGACCGTTTGCTGCTGGCGACCGACGGCGCGACCGAAGCGATGAACGACCGGGAAGAAATGTTCGGCCGGCCGCGGCTGGGCGAAACCTGGCAGGCGGTCCGGCACTTACCCTTGGACGAGGCGCTCGAGCGCCTGGGCCGCGTCGTCGAGCAATTCTGCGGCGATCGGCAGGCAACCGACGACCTGACGCTGCTGGCAGTGCATCACACTTAGACCAGTAGGCAAGGCGGATCCGTTTCGTTACCGCCTCTATGGATGCCAAGCACAACGTCAGCCAGCAGGATGTGCTGCGAGCTGCCTCATTGGCGCAGATTCCGCGCGAAGCACTCCTTGGTTTGTCGCCACATTTCGTCGGACAGTACGTGGCCGATGTCGGCTTCGATGTAGCTGGAAAAGCGGTCTGCGGCTCCTGCGTCGGCGTATGCCTGCGCGATCCGCTCGAGCGCCTCGCGCACCTCGTCGATCGGGCTGCCGTCGTCGAGTTCGCCGAAGTTCAAATGCAGGGCTTGCGGTGCGATCAAGGCGGCGATGTCCGGAGTGTCGCCGTACTGGAACCAGCCGGGAATGAAATTGGGGAAGCAATGCAAAAGGTGCTTGCGGTGGATCGCCGCATAGGTGGGCAGGCAGCAGTTGCCGACCAGGCACTTCAGTCGCGGTTCCCAGGGACCGACCAGCCACGTGTGGGTCGAACCCATCGAGTGGCCGTAGCAACCGATCCGGTCTTCACAGACCTCGGGCCGCGATACCAAGTAGTCGATCGCGCGTCGCATGTCCAGAATATTCTTCCAGGCCATGCATTTTCCGGCGACCACGTAGCGTAGGAACTCGAAACGTTCGAAATCTCCGCCCTTCAGCGTGGCGTGCTGCCGCTGTTCAAAACATAAAGCGTCCGGGCACAGTACGACGTATCCCTCGTTGACCAGGGCGACGCCCGTGTGATGCATCGGATCGCCAGCCAATCCGGCCGGCTCGCTCTTGCCCAGATGCCACTGCCCGTTGTGCTGGTGCCACACGGCGATGGCGGGGGCTGGGTGGCGTGCGTCGACACCGGCGGGAACCAGCAGGATCGCCGGGATGCAGTCATCCGGTTCCGCATGGTACGTCACGAACTCCATTCGGTAACCGTCGCAGGCGATGGAATTCAGCGATTGAGCAGCCAGCGGACGCGGCAAGGGCCATGGCCCACCAAGGCACTGCTGCAGCTTTTCCTTTAACGATGGATGGGTCATGGAAGCGTTCCGAAGTGACAATGGGGTGTGAGCGTCAATACCCGATGATAACGCGAGCCTATGGGATGTGCTACAGCAGGGACTGGGCAGGAATCCGGGGTCTTCGGCGAACCGGCCACTCGTCAACAGGGTCTTTCCCCGATATACATGGCCGATTGGAACCGGCAAAACAACAAGTGAGCGGAATGGCGCTAGCCACCGGTTCCGAAGCGGCCGAAGAACCGGCAGCTAGCGCCGTGCCGCTCATGTGAAAACGTGACAGTTATTTCCTTGCCGGTCCTTGGCGGCTTCCAACGTGGCCAAGTTCTGTCTTGGTACGACGGAAACCGGCGTCGCGGGACGGGATTGGAACGGGCAGACTCTTATGACATCTTTGGTCGATCGTACTTCAGAAAACTGGTGGAATCGGCCGTGTGGGGGTCGAGAGGTGCTGCGGCTGACCCTGCCGCTGGTGATTTCCACGGGGTCCTGGTCGGTGATGATGTTTGTCGATCGCATGTTCCTGATGTGGTACTCGCCCGACATGATGGCCGCCACGATGCCGGCGGGGATGTTGTATTGGGCGATGATCAGTTTCCCGTTGGGGCTGACCGCTTATGTCAACACATTCGTCGCTCAGTACTACGGAGCGCAACGTCCGGACCGGATCGGAGCGGCCACTTGGCAGGGTCTGCGGATCGGCTGGTACGGCACGCCGTTATTTCTGTGTGTGATCCCTCTGGCTCCGCTCATCTTCGCGTGGGCCGGGCACGATCCACTGGTCCAGGCCTACGAGGTCATCTATTTTCAGTTGTTGACGTTCGCAGCGGGCGGTGCGGTCATCGGAGCGGGACAAGCCGCCTTTTTCACCGGACGCGGGGTGACTCGCGTGGTGATGTTGGTCGACGTGGCCGCCATGATCCTGAACATTTGGCTGAACTATCTATGGATCTTCGGCCACGGCGGCTTTCCCCCGATGGGTCTGGAGGGCGCGGCGTATGCAACGATTGTCAGTACCTGGTTCAAGGTGGCCGTCTTCGGAGCCTTGATGTACCACGAACCGACTCGGCTGACCTACCATCTGATCACCACCCGACGATTCGATGCCTCCCTTTTTCGGCGGCTGATCGTCTTCGGCGGTCCCAGCGGTTTGCAATTCCTGATCGAAGGGATTTGTTTTTCGCTGATCGTGCTGCTGATGGGGCGTTTCGGTACCGAAGCAATGACAGCTACCACCTTGGCCTTCAACGTCAACTCCGTCGCATTTGTGCCCATGTTGGGAATCGGCATCGCCACCAGCACGCTGGTCGGCCAACAGTTGACACGTGGTCAACCGGACTTGGCAGCTCGGGCAACCTGGACCGCGCTGGTTTTCGCACTGATCTACTCGCTCGGTTTTGGTCTGTTGTACGTACTGGCGCCCGATCTGCTCTTGCTTGGGTACGCGGCGGGGGTGTCCGAGCAGGAATTCGGACCGATCCGGGATTTGACGGTCATCCTGTTACGATTCGTCGCAGCCTATTGTCTGTTCGACGCGATGCAGATGGTGTTTGTCGGCGCGATCAAGGGCGCGGGCGACACTTGGTTTGTGCTGGTCACCACGATCCTGGTTTCCATCTTGGGCGTCGCAGCTTGCTGGTACGCTTCTGGTTGGGGGTTGATGGGCTGGTGGTACGCCGTGACCGGCTGGATCTGTCTGCTGGGCCTGATCTACTTGGGGCGATTCCTCCAAGGCAACTGGAGGACCATGCGGGTGATCGAATCCGACCTTCCAACGTGCTAATCCGGATTCCACATCTGACAGCCTGCAGCATTCGAATTCCGCTGGCGCAGACGGTGCGCACCGACGGTCTGTTTCAACGGTCGTTCGTTTGGCGAGGCTTGGCGTAGGGCGCAATCATCTCGCGTGATAGGCTGAACAGCACTCGCCCAGCGTATACACTCACAACGGCGATCACGGCTCCCGCAATCGCGCCGACTGGTCCGTCAATTGCGAAATCCCCGAGCATAATGCCTCGGTAACCCATGATCGCCATAACAAGAACGGCGGCGGCCAGCACCCAACGATTCATGACAATCCCAAGCAAATCAGTGTACGTAGGTGGGTTCCACGGTGACAAGACATCCCAACTCGGCAAGCTCTTCTACGCCGGGTTTCCAGCCGAGAAGGATGTTCTCTTCCATGAGTCGTTCCCGGATCGTCAGCGATTCCTGCGACTCCGCCTTGCTCGGTTCCCAGCGTAGCAGGATGAGCATTCCCATCAAAACGCCAAGCGGTCCCAACGCCGTGAGGACCACGATAAGGCGGAACGATGCGATACTGCCAATACGTTGTCGTGTCTTCATGGTTCCATCTCTTGGTTGCAGGAATTCGATCGTCGCTACGCGACTAGCGTTTCCACGCACAACCCGAACCGTGGGTTAAAACCCACGGCTATCGTCACGTCGTCGCTACGCGACGAATGCCGCAATGACGTCGTCGCCACGCCACGGACGTCGCCGCCACGCTCGCCAGTCACAAGATGGTTATCGACCAAGTCCTTGGATGGTGCGCTGGTGGGCCAAATACACCCAATCACGGTCACAAGGATCTAGGGACGATCCACACCGTTCGTGGCGTCGTCCAGGATCGCACGCGCGTGACGCGCCAAGTGGCCTCGCAGATCGGTTGCGTAGGCTTCCAGCGTGGCTCGACCGATGCCGTCGTGGTCACCCAGACGGAACAGGGCACGAGCTAACAGCAATTCGCGCAACGATTCGCGACGAGTATGCACGGCGTTCAGGTAACGAGCCTCCTGGCCGTCGTGAGCTTTCGCCGCGTGGATCGTATCGTGGACGTGTCCCGACATGCCCGGTTTGGCCAGTACGGCGGCCAGGGTCGGTGCGGCGGACGGATCGCCCAATCGCTCCAGGGCCAAAGCCACGGCGCGATGGTGAGAGAAGTCTGCGTTTGCGTCCAGCAAATCTGCCATTCCTAGGATCGCCGGCACGCCTTTGCGATCGCCTGACATGCCCAACGCGACAATGTCGGTATCCAGCGGACTGAAGGCGTTGCCATACTGGCCCATGCCGCGATAGTTCCAACCTTGATCCCATTGTTCGGCTGCCCGAACTCGTTGGATCAGCAGTTCCGTTCCGCTGTCGTCGCCCAACATGGCCAGTTTCTGAGCATAGGCGATACGCCGCTGCCCCTCACTGTCCGCGTAAGCTTCCCGCAACAGGGGCAGTGCCTGATCGCGATGCAAAAAGACCACGGCGGCGGCTCGATAATCGTCCGGCGCTTCGGCGACGGCTTCGGCGATGGCCTCAGCCGACATCGGCACGGAATCCTCATGTTCGAAAACTTCTTCCGGTAGATTGCCGGTCTCGATCAGTCTCTGCTGCAAGTACTTGATGTCGATCTCTCTGAGCGGCGAGCGGGTCCGCGAGGCCATCGCCGCCGCCATGCCTGCAGCGTAACCCTGGTTTTGAATACAAGGCTGCATGCGGGTCAAGGGTACCGCGTCGCGATGCACGCTGATCCCCAGACCGGTCACCAAAACTCCATCCAACCCTCGCGGCAGCAAGCAACGGTAGGGGATGTTCACCCAGAAGCCATGGCGATGCGGCGGAGTTTCCAACAGCAGGTATGGATCGATGGTGAATCCGTGGGAATCGAAGTCACTGTACGAGCGCGCGATGGTGTCCGGATAAGTGCGGCCCACCATCTGGTCCAGGATCGTCATGTAAAAGTCGCCGATGATCCGCCGGCGTTCGCGGGTATCGATCAACTTCCCTTGGTCGAAGGCCTCGGGATACTTTTGTTTGGCATAGACGAACACGTGCCAGACGTCCAGCATGTCGGTTTCATCGACGATCGTAAAATCGGTGTTCGTATAGCTCGCGCCCAACCTGCGCGGGGGCAGTCCGGTGCCTTGCATGCCGAACTCGCTTGCGTCGGTATAATCCGTTTCGGCGCCGGCGGCCGCCGCGATATCCGAGTTGCCGGTAGAGTCGATCACCACGCCCGCCAACACGACGCCTCGGCCCTCGGGAGTCGCCACGACGGCGCCCGTGACCCGGTCGTCTCGCACGACGGCGCCGCAGCCCATGGTTCCGAACCAGACGTCAGCGCCGGAGTCCAGCAACGTCTGACGCCACCACTCGGCCTTCTGCTCCGGCTCCCAGGAAGCTCCGCCCGGCACGGTGGCCGTGAAACCCTCGCGGTTGCCCCAATAGTACGTCGATATAAAGCCGGCGGTGCCTACGCCACCCAGCATGTGCAGGTACTCGACCACCAGCACGGTTGCGCCTTCACGCGCGGCGGAGATCCCCGCCGGAGCGCCCCCGGTGCCTCCGCCGATGACCACCACGTCGTAGTATCCCAACACGGGTAGACCGCGTGCCTCTTGAGGAATCGTGCGGGGCGGAGTTTCGACGGGTCGGATACCCGCCAGCAACTCCCGCACTTCGCCCGCATTCACATCATCATCGCTGGTTCTTCCGGACAGACGTACGTCTTCCAAATCACCGACTTGTCCGGCCTGTTCGGCAGCCGCCATACCGATCCGTGCTCCCAACTCCATCAATTCGATTGGGCGCACCAATCGCTCGGCTCGCGCCCGGCTGACATCCGCAGCGCCACCCAGCAGGTACAGACGATCGACCCCTTGTGGGCGGAAGGCGTCCAAGGGCAAATCGGCCACCGGGATCTCATCGCCTTCGACCGTCACGCGGCCGTGCATTGCATCGGGCGGCACTTGGAACAATCGATCGGCTGTCGATTGCTGCCCCGCATGATAAGTCAGGGTGCGAGCCTTCTGGTCAGCCGCGTTGAACGAGGTGAAACTGCCGTCGGGCATCTCCAGATCCAGCGTATACTCGATCACCGGGAAGGGGCCTGACGCGGAATGGGGTTCCGATCGTCCCAGGCATACCGGGCAGCGACCTGGAAACCGACAGTCACAAAAGCCGCTATATGGCGGATCGACGACGCGCGCCGTGCCACCCGGAAACTCGACGGGTTCGCCGCCGATCACGACACGGCGAAATGTGTGCGTACCTGCCGGATAAGGCCGGAACCGGGCGCCCGCCAAACGGGCAACGGTACCCCGATCGGTCGCATCGATGATCGTCCGCGCCAGTACGGCTTGGCGGCCGGTGCGGTTGGCCATCACGATACCCGCAAGCGATCCCTGAGCGTCGTGCAGCACGTCGGTCGGGTAACAACTGAACAAAAAGGGAATGTCCGCACTCAACAGCGCGTTTTCCAGCGTCTTTTTCACGTGCATCGGTCGAGGCGGTCGCACCACGTCTTCCGGCTGCTGCTCGTCAGCGGCCAACACCTCGATTTCACCGATCAGCACCCGAGCGGCCTGGTCCGATTTGACCACATCGAAACGCACGTGACGCACCCGGGCGTCGACCTCGGCAGCCAGCAGGATGGCCATATCCGACGAACCGCTGCCTTCGACGTTTTCCACCACGGCCGCCTCGGTCCAATGTTCCGCATCGTTGCTGGTCAAGACCCGAACGCGATCCACGACGAAGGCTCGATCCAATTCCTCGTGCTCCCGGTGGTACACCACGATGCGAGCTTCACGGATCGCCTGTTCCTGCCCCAGATCGGCGTCGATCATCACGCTGCCGTTGTATTGAACGCTTTGACGAGCCGCGTTGCCCCACTGGCCATTGGTCAAACGACTGGGTGGGGTGGTGTCGTGATGCGGAGCGCCCGTGGGGAGACTGGCCGAATACGTCAGACTCAATCGATCCGGGTGGAGGCCCGTGCGATAGGCCACGGGATCATGATAGATGGCCCGGGCCAACGACGAGGTCGGTTCTTCCCCGGATTCGAGCCACAAGCGAAGGGTCGCCGTCATGTCGTCGCCCAGATAGGGGTGCGGCGCCATCAGAAAGACGCTGGCGCCAGCTTCCGCGGCCGATACCGCTGCCGCCACGGCTCCGGTACCGCCACCCACGACCACCACATCCACTTCATAAGCCACAGGGATCTGACGCTGGGATTCACGCACAAAACCCCGTTCCGCCTTCAACCCGTTCGTGGTCACCAGCATACAAGCCGCCAGCGCGGCGCCAAGGATTTGCATCCGATTCACAGGGCTCATGACATCATTCTCCGCTTGCTTTGGTTCGAGTGGACACCTTTCACGCGCTGCATTATCCACGAAAGAACCGGTGCGGGCAACCTACCTTCGCACGCTGCCGACCGGCTGGCGGTCTTCCACCGAATCGACGCGACTCTGGTGCGGCGTGGCTGGCGGCCGCGCCATGCCGTGTTGCCGCAGGATCGCTCGTTGATAGACGATCTCGGTGTGCCGAGCAAACAGATCGCGCAGCGGTGGATCGACGTTTTCGAGTTGTGCCGCCAGACGCTCCATGGCGGGGCCGTTCTTTTCGGCTGCCATGGATACCTGGCCGAGGAATTTGGTGGTTTCGACAAAATTGAAGTCGGCCGTTCTGCCCATCAACGGATGCAGCGTTTTCAGCAGCAGGTCCGCCCCGACTTTGTCCATCCGGAGAAATACGTCCAAGGTATTGGTGACTTGGCTGCGGCCATTTTCCTGGTTGTACGACGATCGCAGCACGATGACGCAATCGCCTTCCATCCGAGCACGAAACAGCGGTCCTTCGTAGTAGCCGGTGGCGTAGAAGACGTGCAGGTCGGGCCGGCCGTAGACCAGTTCCACTCGACATCTGGTCCCGGATCCGTCGGCGGCATCGAAGGTATACGGACCGGTGCGTTGCACCTGGACTCGGGTCACCTCCAGCAGTTGCCAGATGTTGACGATCACTTCCGGATGGCGGATCAGAAACACGTGCAGGTCCGGATCGCACTCGACCGTCTGCCTGGGCATCTGCCGATACAGGCTGGGACGTTCGAGGATCGGGCGCAATTTCGCCTGACTCGCCTCGGTCAGTTCAGCGAACGGGATGGCGCGCAGGACCTCGGAACGCATTTGCTGATTTCCATGGAAATCGGGCGACGTGGCCAGCGTTTCGGCAGGCCACATCAGGCCTGCAAGCAGTGCCCAAAGGACCATCGTTTTGCAACGCTGAATTGTTCTGGATCTGGCTTGCAAGCACTGCAAGCGCGCGACGCTGGCGTCGCACAACTGCTGTAGGTTTGGCATGGTCCCCCCCTGAACCAGGCGTTTTTTCGGGTCGGCGTACTGGGCCGGTGCCTAGTTATTCGGTTGCGAGGGGGCGTCGAGCTAAGTGATTTTTCCAGACACGACGATTGTATCAACCTTGCTGAAGAGAACGATTGTGTGTGCCGATGATAGGAAGAAGTCTCCTCAGAGGTCCCGTGAAAATCCGAGAAAGCACGACGATATGTACGAATCTTTTTTTCAGTTCCATCGAAGACCCTTTTGCAGCACGCCTCAGGCCGAGTTCTACTTCCCTGCCGCGTCAATAGAAAATGCGCTGCAGACGCTGACGCGTCTGGTCGATCGGGCCGAGGGACCGGGGCTGTTGATCGGGAGCCCGGGAACGGGCAAGACGCTGGTCTGCCGGATGTTGAAGAGCCGATTCTGCGAAACCTTTTCCGTGGTCCAATTGAATTCCGCCCAATTGTCGACGCATCGCGCGCTGCTGCAGCACATTCTGTTCGCCTTGGAATTGCCCTATCGCGGCTTGGATGAAAGCGAACTTCTGCTGGCATTGATGGAGTTCCTATTGCAGACTCAAGGAACGTCCGGAACCGGGTTGTTGCTGCTGGTGGACGAGGCGCATACGCTGCCAACGGCGGTCTTGGAGGGACTTCGCACCATCACCAACGTGACGCGAGATGACCAGCCGCGAGTTCACGTCGTTCTGGCGGGTGGGCCGGCGCTGGAAGATCGGTTCGCCCATCCGGAACTGAGTTGCTTCAACCAGCGTTTGGCGGCCAGATGCTATTTGCAAGCATTGAATTACGACGAGACCTGCGGCTACGTTCACTGGCAGATCAGCAAGGCGGGGGCGTCTCCCGACCGGGTATTTGCGCACGACGCTTGGCAGCCCGTCTTTCACGCAACCGACGGGATCCCACGTCTGATCAACCAGGTGTGCGACCACGCGTTGCTGCTCGCCTGTGCCGCCGGGCAACACCAGTTGGACCGACGGATGATCGAAGAGGCTTGGGCGGATCTCCAGCAACTGCCCATGCCGTGGCCCCCGGCGCGTACCGAACCCGCCGAGACCGTTGGTGTTGTCGAGTTCGGCGGTTTGGGCCCCGAGGAGGAGGAGACTCAAGTCGAGCCGGTCGCTCCACTCGAACCCGCGACATCACTCGACGCCGAGGACGACGACAAACGGGCCGATGATGCGGCAGACGATGCGGCAGACGATGCGGCAGACGATGCGGCCGATGATGCTCAGAACGATGCGATCGATGATGCTCAGAACGATGCGATCGATGATGCTCAGAACGATGCGATCGATGATGCTCAGAACGATGCGATCGATTCGCCGCCGACGATCGAACTGGAAGATCGGGCGACGGACGGACCGATTCCGAGCGAAAACGGCGAAGACGATGGGAAAACAGGGGCCAACAAAGTCCCTGTCCCAATTCTTTCACACGCTCTCCCCGTCCTGCAGCAGACGGTGGCGAGCCCAGCGGAAGCAGATACACGACGATTGAATCCCTTCGACGAACCCTACGAGCACGAGCAGATGGTCGTCGACCGGTTTGCGTTGCTTTCCTCGATGGCGGCGGGCACCAGTCCGACCGAAATGCAACAGCGTCAGATGGCCGCCGCGATGCAGACCATCTTCCAAGACTCGACCCAGCTAGTTTCCCCCGTCGCTGAGACGGCCCCGGAAGAGCCCAACTCCGCAGAGCCCAACTCCGCAGAGCCGAAGCCAGCAGAGCCTATCCCTGAGGAACCTGCAGACGAATCCTGCCGGCTGCTGGAAATGGCCGATCCGCCTCCGGAGCAAAGTGGCGTCCAGGTGATCCGTTCGTTGCCGCCGGACGACAACGACATGATCGTCGTCGTCGACGGTCAGCATGGCGAAACCCCTTTGCGATCTTCAGGCGGACTTCGCCACCGATTGGAATATCGCCATTTGTTCTCGCGATTGCGCCGCAGTGAACGCAGCGAAAACGTCTGATCCGAGATCATTCAAGCTCCGTCAGGACACAACGCATGCAGATGGCAACGTTACGTAGGCTTCCTTATCGACTGGTCGTATGGGCTGCGGCGATCGCACTCACCCAGATACCGCTGTCGGCACAGGACTGGCTGAGGTCAGAGCGGCTGAATGCAACGCATGTCCAACCGGACTCCTTATTGTCGACTACGTTGGATTCAGCGGATTTCGACTTCGCCATGCCGACCTGGGATAAAGTGTCCGATTACGAGTCGAATTGTCCATGCGGTCGTGGGATCGATAGCTCCTGCGGCATGTGTCACAACTGCTGCAACTGCAACCGCGGGTGGTGCGGCTGGTTCTACGACTCGGTTCGTGCTTGGGATGGCAGTCTTGAGGTGGGGATGAACGGTTCCCGTGGCAACGCCAGAAACTCGAATCTGGCCATTAGCTGGGATGGAAGGCGAAGTTATCGGCAAGGGGAACTCTCGTTCGATTTCAACTACTTTCTGCAGCAGACCGAAAAAATCGTGACGATGGATCGGGCGGTGGCGACGGGACGCTACGAGCGGCAGATCGGCGAGACCGGTATCGATTGGTACGTCCAGGGCTTTTTCGAGTATGACGATCTGCGCGCCTACCCGGGGCGTCTGGCGGTGAATGCCGGTCTGTCGAAACGCTGGATCGAAACGGACCGATTCAAGTTGACGAGCCGCGTTGGTGCAGGCGCGTCGAAGAAGATCAACGCGCCGGACGATGATTGGCGTCCCGAACTGCAATTCGGCGCGGACTACGAGTATCGACTGACCGAGCGGCAGAAGATCTTCGGTTTCATCGACTATTACCCCGACATGAGCCGTTTTTCCACCTATCGCCTGAATTACAAGGTGGCGTGGGAAGGGTTGCTGGAGGACGATTGGGGCCTGGCGATCCGCGCCAGTCTGATGAACTGGTACGACAGCGACCCGGGCCCCGGCACTCGGGCCAACGATTTGTACTACATGCTTTCCCTGGTGTGGACGTACTAGCCGCCGGTGGCGTCCAGAACCGGCGGCTAGCGCCGTGCCGCTCACAATCCGCATTTTTGGCCTGGGCAACGCACTAGCCTGCGCGTGCCTTCCTTTAGGCGTGGCGGGTTAACCGGCCACAAAGACTGCGGTTCTTCTTTCGGGCGATCGGCAGCGGCATCCTCCGCAAAAAGCCGCAATGGCTGAACCGAGCTTGTTCATGGATCGGTTTCGTTTAGAATCAGTCCCCTCGATACATCGTCTATTTCGCGAACCGGGTTTTTCCAAGGTGACCACGACATTGCTGCACGCCCAGCGAAACTGCGTAACGGCCCCGCGTCGTGTTGAAGTGGGAGTTCGCGTTGGTGCGGTCTCGTACCTGAATACGAAGCCGCTGGTTTACGGCTTGGCCGAAAGACCCTCGGAAATCGACGTGGTGTACGATCTTCCCAGTCGACTGGCCGATCGGTTGCATCAGGGACAGTTGGACGTCGCCCTGATTCCTTCCATCGAATATCTGCGTCACCCGGAATACCAGATCGTCTCCGACGCGTGCATTGGATGCCAAGGTCCGGTTTTAAGCGTCAAATTGCTCAGCCGCGGCCCCATGGATCGGATCAGTGAGCTGGCCCTGGACGAGGGTTCTCGATCCAGCGCGGTGATGGTCCAAATTCTGTTGAAGGCGAAATTCGGCGTCGAGCCGCAGCTTCAGCTATTGCCGCACGGCGCCGATCTGAACGATGCGACGGCCGATGCCGTGTTGCTGATCGGAGATCGCGCCATCCATGCCCCCAAAACAGAGTACCAGGTGAGTTGGGATCTCGGCGAGCAATGGTGTCGGTGGTCGGGATTACCGTTTGTGTTCGCCATGTGGGTCGCGCGGGACGATCGAGACATCGGGTCACTCGCGACACATTTGTCGGCTTCCCGAGACGCGGGGATGGATCACCTGGAATGCATCGCACGGGTCGAGGGTCCTCGCGTCGGCCTGACGTTCGAGCGAACGTTGCGATATCTTCGAGATAATTTGCATTTTTTCTTGGGACCTTCCGAGCAGCGAGGGCTCGAACACTTCCGTCGTTGTGCCGCCGAATTGGGTGCATGCCTGCCGGAAAAAGAAAGAACGATGTGATGGTTGCGAAGCTTCTGGAAAAAGCCGTTGATGGACAACGACTGACGCCCGTCGAAGGCCTGGAGCTGCTGGCAAGCCGGAATCTGACGGCATTGGGCCAAGCGGCAGATGCGGTTTCGCGACGTCTGCATCCCGAATCGTATCGCACTTACAACATCGATCGGAACATCAATTACACGAACATCTGCACGGCCGTATGCGACTTTTGCGCCTTTTACCGAAAACCGAAGAGCGACGAAGGCTACGTACTGTCTCGCCAAGCCTTGCTACAGAAGATCGATGAGACCGTGGCATTGGGAGGCGAGCAGATACTGCTTCAGGGTGGATTACATCCGAATTTTGATCTTACCTGGTACGAAGAAATGCTGGGCGACATTCGTAGTCGCTTTCCGCAGGTGAATATCCATGGGTTCAGTCCGCCGGAGATTCATCATTTTACCAAGGTCAATCGCTTGGATTTGAGAACCGTGCTGCAGCGGCTCAAATCTGCGGGACTTGGCAGTATCCCTGGTGGGGGAGCCGAGATCCTGGTGGATCGCGTGCGCAAACAGATCACTCGGGGCAAGGTGTTGACCGACGGTTGGTTGGAAGTCATGCGGATTTGGCACGAATTGGGGGGGCGCAGTTCGGCGACCATGATGTTTGGGCACGTCGAGACGTTGGCAGATCGGATCGAACACCTGGAACGATTGCGGCAATTGCAGGACGAAACAGGCGGCTTTACGGCCTTTATTGGTTGGACCTTTCAGCCCGAACATACCGAGATGTCGCACTTGGCAAAGGTCGGGGCCTTTGAGTATCTGAAGACTCAAGCCGTGGCTCGCCTGTACCTGGACAATTTCGCCAACATCCAGTCCAGTTGGGTGACGCAAGGACGGAAGGTCGGTCAATTGGCGCTGCTGTACGGAGCCAACGACATGGGCAGCCTGATGATCGAAGAGAATGTAGTCGCGGAAGCGGGAACCGTGCATTACTTGACGTTGGATCAGATCCGCGACGCGATCGAAGAACTGGGCTACGTTCCACGCCAACGAAACGTCCTTTACGAACTGGTCAGCCCTGAGCGGGAGCGACGCGCCACCGATGCCAATCGGAATGGGGGTTCTGCGTCTTCCAGAAAGAAAGGCTTAGCGTCCGAAACACTGCTAGAATTGCATCCTGCCCTCGAAGTTCGACTAGAATCCGGAACGAACGGTTGTTTGGACGCCTTTTCGACCAGGTAATTCGCAAAGCTGTGGCGGTTTTCTCACAAAGCCACCCGACCGACCGTCTCAAGGATGTCTGGAAACCTTCGGTCGACCATTTCGGCGTGGTCTGAGACCCACGCCAAGCGACATGCAACTTTGGGTGGGTTCAATATACCCGCTCCGAGTGCGTGCCTGTGAAAACAGCCCAGACCACCGAAACTTTCTCATGCTGGCGCGGGTTTGACCTTACAGGGCGTGTTGCGCTGAAGGTGCCTTCTTGCGACCGCTCTTGACGTCAGGCACTTGAGCGATCTTCTCGGGCACGCGTTCACGTTACGACGATTGTGCGTGCCACGGGGGCCTCTTGCCGCCGCTGCTTTTGATGCGAAAGTCGTCGGGATCGGCTATACTTAATGTGTTGAAGTTTCGCAATCGTCAAGCCAAGCATTTCTTAACAAGGATCACCACTGTGTCCAGAATTTTTTTTCCAGCTCGTTGGTTGACGCTGTTGACGACCGCAGTCTTGGCTGCCACTTGCTGGGTTGCTGCGCCTTTGCGTGCCGCCGACATGTCCTTCGTGGGCGTGCTGGCCTTGGCCGTGGAAAGAGACGTGGCAGCCCAATTGGAGCTGTCGGATTCGACCAGACGGCAATTGCTGGACTTGATCGATCGGCGAGAGAGTCAGGCGTTGGAGATGGTCCAGGAAAATCGGGATTTGCCACCCTCGGAGCAAGCGGCCCGATTGGTGCCGTTCGTTGCCGAGTCCGAGCGAATGGGTTTCGCCCTGCTGACGATGCAACAGCGTCAGAAGCTGCAAAGCATCCGCGTCGCTCGCAGTGGCATGTTGTCGCTGGGCGAAGCCGAACTGGCCAGTTCTCTGGCTTTGTCCGATGCTCAGCGACAATCGGTTCAGCAGTTGTTGAAACAGCGTGCGACCGATTTGACTCGGGGCGGCGAGAACGAACAGCGGATCACCCGTGCGATCTACGAACGAAAGCTGGCTTCGGTGTTGACCGACGCGCAACGAGCCACTTGGGAAAAGATGGCCGGTTTGACCGACGCCAAGCTGGAATCGGCCGAACAGGCGGTGACGACCGCAGAAGCTGAGCCCGTGGAGCCAGCCGCGGAAACGGATGAAACCGCGGAGACAGACGTAGCGACCGTCACTCCGACGGCGACCGCGGCTGCGGAAGCGGATCCCGCCGCTACGGACGACGTGAAAGACGAAGTGACGGAAGTGACGACTGACGAAGTGACGACTGACGAAGTGACGACTGACGAAGTGACGACTGACGAAGTGACCGAACAGGCGTCAGACGAAGTGACCGAAGAGGTGTCCGATGACGCGGTCGAATCGCCAGCGGTGACGGAGGTCGTGGATACCGCCGCGACGCAGGAAGTGGAAGCGGAACCCGCCGACTCCACACCCATGGAAGCCACTGCCGAGGAAACGGAACCCATTGACAGCGAAACGGCCGACGCGGAAGCAGAAGCGGTGGCCTCGGACGAGGCGACGCCAGCATCGGAAGAATCGGCCACGGCAGAATCACAGGATCACGCAACAGAAGAAGCGGAGCCCTTGGACGAGGAGCCCTTGGACGAGGAGCCCTTGGACGAGGAGCCCTTGGACGAGGAGCCCTTGGACGAGGAGCCCTTGGACGAGGAAGCGATGGACGAAGAAGCCATGGATGAGGAAGCCATGGATGAGGAAGCCATGGATGAGGAGCCCATCGACGATGAGCCCATCGACGAAGAGGTCGTCGACGAAGAGTACATGGACGAAGAGTTGATGGACGAAGAGTTGATGGACGACGAGTTCATGGAATTCATGGACCTGATGGACGAACCGGACGATGGCAAGCTGCGGTTCAGCTTTTACGCCGCGCCTTGGCGCGAGGTGTTGGAGTGGTTTGCCGAGCGAGCGGATCTGTCGTTGGTGGTCGAGGTGTTGCCGGTCGGAACGTTTACTTATCGCGACGATCGGGCCTACGAGGTCGATGAAGCATTGGACTTGTTGAACAGCTACTTGTTGACTCGGGGCTATACGCTGGTTCGTCGCGAGCGTTTGCTGCTGGTGATCGACCTGGAGAGTCCCATCCCCGAGGAACTGATCACGCTGGTCACGCTGGACGAATTGGATCAACGGGGACGTTACGAGCTGGTCAAGTGCGTCTTCCCGCTGGCACGGATGACGGCCGACGAGGCGCGGCGGATGATCGAGGGCTTCTTGGGGCCTCAGGGTATGGTCATCGCCTTCCCGGCGGCTCGACAGATTTTGGTCACCGAGACGGCTGGAAAGCTCCGTACGATTCGCGACATGATCGCTCGGGTGGAAGACCCGAAAGCGGGCGGCATGGAACGGATCGTCGACTTTCAGTTGAATCACGTCATCGCCGAAGAGGTGCTGGCGATCGCCCGTCCCTTATTGGGGTTGGGGCCGGACCAGAACTTCGATTCGGAGATCAGCATTTCGATCGATCCGCTGGGTACGCGACTGTTTGCCACGGGCGATACGGAAAAGTTGAAGCTGCTGGCCGATTTGATCCCGCGGATCGATCGGGAAACGCCGCCCACCGTGGATGCTGGTGTGGTGATCGAGGATCCGAAGCTGCGAACCTACTACATCAGGTCGGCCGATCCGCAACTGGCGTACAGGACCGTGCAGACCATGTTGGCGAATCAGCCGGAGGTGCGGATGGATCTTGACACCACGTCGGGCAAGCTGGTGGTACTGGCTCGCCCGGATCAACACCAGTTGGTCCAAGACACGATCGCGGAACTGGAGGGACAGACCAGGCGATTCGAGGTGATCCAACTGAAGCGTTCCGACCCTCAATTCATCATCTTGGCGCTGAACAAGTTTTTCAATCTTGGCGCTGGCGAAGATGGTCCGAACCCGGACGATCCGATCATCGACGGCGATCCGTTGTCGATGCGGCTGTGGGTCCGCGCCACGGATACTCAGATCGAGCAGATCCGGGAATTGATCGACACGTTGGAAGGCCCCGAGGACGAGCAGACGGCAGGCACCACCTTCCGAGTCCTGCCCTTGACCGGCTCGGCGGCTCAGTCCGCTTTGGATACGGTCGAGCGATTATGGGATCGCAGGAACCCGATCCGCATGGTCACTCCGTCCGCCTTGACACCCTCCGATGTACGCTTGCGATCGGTGACTCCGTTGGACGGCGAAGAGTTCGAAATCGAGGGGTTGTTCCCGCTGGTTCCGCCGAAACCGCGATCGGAACCGCTCGAGTCGCTGGAGCCTTCTGCCGGACGGCACAGCGGGCCGTCGCCGTACTACTTCACCAGCCGATCGCAGGGTGAGGAGGGCCAGGAGCCATCGTCGACTCCAGAGGCCTCCTCGGAAGAGGGGTTTCCCGAGATCCGGGTGGCGATCACGCCGGGCGGTTTGATGATCTCGTCGGACGACCCCGAGGCGTTGGACCAGTTCGAAGAACTGCTGCGTCTGGCTGTCGGTCCGGCGGGCATGATCCCGCAGCGTGAAATCACCGTTTTTCACCTGAAGTACGCCGAGGCCGAGGTCGCCAACACATTGCTGCAGGAGGTCCTTTCCGGTCCCGGCGCCGATTCAGGCGGTTCGCTGCTGGGCGATGTGACCTCGAACCTGTTGGGCGGCGGGCTGTTGGGCGGGCTGTTGGGCGGGCTGGCCGGTGGCGTCAGCGATGCCGGAACCACCATGCAAGGGACGGGGCTGATCACGGTCGTCCCGGATCCTCGTTTGAATGCCCTGATCGTCGAAGCGAATGAAGCGGACTTGGCGTTTATCGAGCAATTGTTGCGCGTGATTGACCGCGAGAGCAGCATTACCGATATTCAAACGAGCGGCGTCCCGAGGCTGATTCCCGTCATCTATAACTCGGCCGACGAGGTGGCGGGGGTGGTCCGGCAGGTGTATGCCGATCGTATCGACACCCCCGGAGGCCGGCAGCGTCAGCCGTCGCCCGAAGATCTGATCCGCATGTTGCGCGGCCAGCGAGGCGGCGGTGGCGGCGGGCAGGATTCGCGCGGAGAGATTCAGAAGATGACCGTCGGCGTCGACGCTCGCAGCAACGCCTTGATCGTCACGGCCCCGGAACCTTTGTTCCGCCAGGTCGAACAGTTAGTCCAGCAGATCGACCAACCGGGTAGCCCCGATGCCGATTATGTCTTGATCCAGCCTATCAAGGTCTCGGATCCCGAAGTCGTGAAGCGGACGTTGGGATCGCTGATGACGCCCCCGAGTCGACCCAGCACGACCACGACAGGTCAAACGCCCCAGGCTCGATCGGATGCGGGCGCGGATCAACGGATGGAATTCTTACGTCGTCTACGGGATGCCGGCGCCTTTGGCGGTGGAGGTCCCGGCGGCGGAACTCCTGGCGGAGGTGCGGCGCGAGGTACCGGTGGAGCGCCGTCCGGCGGTGGGGCACCAACTCGCGGTGGCACAACCGGCGGTCGCGGCAGTCGCGGTCGCTAATTTGAAAGCGGAAAGGCCATGGACCTATTCAACCGAGTGCTGGTGTTCGCAGCCTACGTGGTGATCGGCTGCATCATCGGCGTCTCGGCGTGGGCAGCCGGCTGGTACTATGCCGGTTCACAACGGGACGCCATGCATGATGCTTTCGGCGACCTGGATGCAGATGCCACGTTGCGGTTGGCCCAGGCCAGCGTTCCCACGCCGGGGGTGCATGTCGAACACCTGTTCGCCCAGCGGGCTCAGATCGAACGATTGCAGGCCGCCTTGGAACAGAAAGATGCTTTGCTGGATCGCAAGCGGCAACTACTGGAACAGAAATCGGTCGATCAGCAAACGTTAGAACGCGAATTGGAATCCGCGATTGCGGTGTTGGAACTGCTGGCAGCGCAAGCCATGCTGGCCGACTCGATCCCGGAAGACCCCGGCGATCAGCCGCTGATGGCGGAACTTGAAAAGCTGCAAGACGAGCGCAATCGAAATCAGGCGTTGGCTGAGCAATTGCAAGAGGAATTGGAGAAACTGGCTGCGGATATGGCACTGACCGATGAACGCATCCGGCAATTGCAACAACAGTCCGAATTCGAAACGACGGTCCTGCTGGACGAGGTGGCCACGTTGCAAACGGTCGCGTCGCAGGCGCTGGCAGGATTGGGCGCCGAATCGGTCGATGCGTTGGTCGATCTGTTGGCTGACCCACGACCGCGCATTCGGCGGTGGGCTGCGGAGGTATTGGCACAGATCGGACCGCCGGCGGATGAGGCGATTCCGGCTCTGGTGGACATCATGTCCGACCCCGATCCTTTGGTGCGCGAGGCGGTGCAACGGGCATTGGACAGCATTCAACCGATGGAACAGGAGTGATCATTTGTTCAGCAATCCGCCGGATTCGGGTGGTCAGACGGAACTTGTTCGTTCATAATAGGTTTACCTTACATACAAGCGTTTAGAGCTTTGGGAACGTTGCCATTTGTCGTCTCGAAAGGAGAAGGCGTGTCATGAACAGCAAAACAACTCGTTGGCTGATCGTTGGCTTGGTACTTGCCGCATCGTGGTCTGTGCGACAAGCTGCCGCGCAGGATCCCACCGAATTTTTGAGGCGCCTGGACACCAACAATGACGGGATGATTGATGCCTCGGAACTGGAGGGAAGATTCGGCAGTTTTATTCTGCGGATGGCCGATAACAACCCCCGTCTCGATTTTTCAAGGCCCGTGCCGATCGATCGGCTGGCGGAGGAGTTCACCAGGATGCGTGAAGAGCGCATGCAGGCTGGTGGAGGACCAGGCGGAGGCCCAGGCGGATGGGGCGGTGGTCGCGGCGAAGGTGACCGAGGCGACGATGCTCGAGGTCGTGGCGGACCTCCCGGTGGCAGGCCCTCGGGCGGCGATGATGCAGGTCGCGAACGGGGCCGGGGTGGCGGCGACGATCGATCCAACGTCTACCGGGCGTCTGAAACCACCGAGTTGAAGCCCTTGGTGCCTGTCTTCGGCGAAGAGAAAGAGGTCACGCCGCCGTTGGGGTTCGGCGCGGAGGGCGAATTGTTTTCGGTGGTCATCACGGAACAGGACCGTCAGGAGGCAGCCAGAGCGTTCCGCTTTTACGACCGGAACAACGACGGCAAGATCGACCAGGAAGAAATGCGGCGAAGCCGCCGCGGCATGGACCTGCTGCAGTATGACCGGAATCGCGACGGTGTCATCACGCTGGACGAAATGGAGTATCGCTACGCTCGGCGACGGATCGAAAACACGCGAAACGCCGCAAGCGGCGGCCAAGGCGACAGGGATCAGGGGCAACAAGGCGGGGAGCGTCGAGGACGTGGTGGACGCGACGGTGGACGCGACGGCGATGGTCGTGAACGGTCCAACGGCAATCCCAGCCCTTACGCCGCGTTGAGTTCCTATCGGGTGGTGGCGCCGGTCGAGCGCTTGCCCGCCGGGTTGCCGGATTGGTTCTATCGCAGTGATGCCGATGGTGATGGTCAGATCTCGATGGCTGAGTTTTCGGCCACCTGGAGCGAGGCCGTCTTGGAAGATTTCTACCAGTTCGATTTGAATCGCGACGGCTTGATCACCCCGGAAGAAGTGCTGCGAGCAAAAGCGGCGGGCGCAGTACGAGGTTCCCCCGTCAGCTCGGTCGCTTCCGAATCGGCTTCCGAACCGGCTACCGAATCGAACGAAGCTCCGTCGCGGTCTCGCGGAGCGTTTCGCAGTTCGGCCACCACAGCCTCGGAACCTGCTTCCCAAGATGATGGACCGCCGATCGACCCTCGACACATGGAGTACTATCGAGGGCTGATCGCCAAGTACGACACCAACGGCGATGGTGTGTTGACAGAGGACGAGTGGGTGAATATGTCGCGCAACCCGGCGGCGGCGGATGTCAACGGGGATGGAAAGATCACCGTGGAAGAATACGCTCGCTGGGCGATGCGGCGTTAGCGTGCAAAGTGCAATCGGACGTACGTCTTTGGCGAAAGTCTATCAATCGGATAAGGAAAGTAACATGATGATGCGAAGTGTCTGCTGCGGTGCCGTTCTGACGGCGATGTTGGTGTTGGGGTTCGGCGCCAGTGTGGCCGCTCAGCCGGGTGGCGGGCCCGGTGGATTTGGTGCCTTTGGAGGATTCGGCGGTCCCGGTGGCGGAGCCATGGGTCTCTTGCTTCGTCAGGATGTGAGAGACGAGCTGGAACTGATCGACAGTCAGGTCGAAGAATTGACCCAGATAAGGGATGGCATGATGGAGCAGCTCAGGGGGCTCGCGGCTCCAGACGAGAGCCTCTCGCGGCAAGAACGCATTGAACGTTTTCAAGAGACGGTGGAAAAAACGCAACAGGAGATGGAACAAAAGCTGGACCAGGTTTTGCTCCCGCATCAGAGGAAGCGACTGGATCAGTTGAGCAATCAGATGGCATTGCGAGGCGGCTTTTTCCGAGGGTTGACCAGCCAACGGTTGGCCGAAGAGTTCAACATCACGGAACAACAGCGCGAGCGATTGCGTAGCAAGGCCGAGCAATTGGAAGCGGAATTGCGACAGAAGATCGCCGAGTTGCGAAAGGAGGCGCAAGCTGAGTTGCTCAAGGAACTGAATCCCGCCCAGCAGGCTCAGGTACGCGAGCGATTTGGCGAGCCATTCGATTTCCAACGCTTCGACGTGACGCAATTCGGACGCGGTGGCGCGGCAGGCAGCGGTCCAAACGGTGGGGAGGTTCCGAGACAGGGTGGCGGCGGCTCGGAGGGCGCAGAACCTGGAGGACGGGACCGACGCGGTCGGCGGCCTCAATAGCCTGTGCCGATCTCGGCTTGTTTGGGATACTATAATTGGCGGGGATGTTGTTTCGAATTGCCGGCGCGGCCGGATGGTTGGGAGTGAGAACGAGTCATGGACGCGGGGGAAATTCTATTACGACGCGGGTGCCTGGATCAGCGGCAACTGCAGGCAGCGCGCGAGCATGGCGGTGAATCGCTCCTGGAAGCAGTGATCGACATGGGACTGGTCGCCGAAGAAGAGGCATTGCGCGCCATCGGCGACGCGGTGGGACTGGACTTCGTCGACCTGACTTCCATCGAAGAGGATGGATTGGGACCGATCCTTCGCGATTTCCCGCAAAAATTGATCTACCGCCAGTCGCTGTTCCCCATCAGCCGAAATAACGGCACGATCGTGGTGGCCACCAGCGATCCGTTCGATCTGTATCCCATCGACGAGGTCAGCGCCGCCACCGGGCTGACCGTAATCCCCGTGCTGGCGTCCCGCACCGAAATCGCCAAATTGGTGAAAAAACATCTGGGCGTCGGCAGCGAAACCGTCGAGGGCTTGATCGCTCAGACCGAGGACGATGACGGCGTCGAGCTGTTGGAAGACTTGGATCTGGACGGCTCGGAATTGTCCGAGATGGCCCAAGAGGCGTCGGTGATTCGGCTGGTGAACGAGATCCTGCTGGAAGCGATCGAGGTGCGTGCCAGCGACGTGCACATCGAATCACAGCCTTCCGGGCTAGTGATTCGTTACCGGGTCGACGGTATCTTGCAATTGCAACCCGTGCCTCCCGAGATCCATCGTTTTGAAGCTGCGATCGTCAGCCGCCTGAAGATCATGGCGCGGATGAACATCGCCGAGAAGCGTCTGCCACAGGACGGGCGCATTAAGCTGAAGGTTCGTGGCCGGGAGGTCGACGTGCGTGTTTCGGTCATCCCGATGATCCACGGCGAAGGCATCGTGCTGCGTATCCTGGACAAGGGCGCGATGGTGTTCGAGCTGAAGGCCTTGGGGATGGACGAGTCGACGTATCATATCTATCGCCAATTGATCGATCTGCCGCACGGGATCATCCTGGTCACAGGTCCGACGGGTTCGGGAAAGTCAACCACGCTGTACAGTTCATTGCTGGAGATCAACCGGCCGGATATCAAGATCATCACGACCGAAGATCCTGTCGAGTACCAGTTGGAGGGCATCAATCAGATTCAGATCCATTCGAAGATCGGGTTGACGTTTGCCCATTCCTTGCGCAGCATCCTGCGGCACGACCCGGACGTTGTGCTGATCGGGGAAATCCGCGATCTGGAGACGGCCGAAAACGCGATCCAGGCGTCGTTGACCGGTCACTTGGTGTTCAGCACGCTGCACACCAACGATGCGGCGGGCGCTTACACGCGTTTGGTGGACATGGGGGTCGAGCCGTTTTTGGTATCGAGCACCGTCGAAGCCGTAATGGCTCAGCGGCTGGTCCGCCGCTTGTGCCGAGCGTGCCGCGAGGCTTTCCGGCCGGACCCGGACGAGTTGCCGCCGGACTTCCCCTTGGACGCCTTGGGGGATCGGCCCTTGTATCGACCGGCCGGCTGCCGCGAGTGCCGCCAATCCGGCTACGCGGGTCGATTGGGGATTTACGAACTGATGGTCACCACCGAAGAAGTGCGCCGCTTGGCTCACGACAACGCCAGCACCTGGGACATCAAGAAAGCGGCCGTCAAGAGCGGTATGGTGACGTTGCGGATGGACGGCTGGAAGAAGGCCATCGCCGGTCAAACCAGCCTGGACGAAGTGATGCGCGTGACCAAAGGTGATCGAGAAGTCGTTATGGTGCCCACCGCGACCGGGGTGCAACCTGACGATTCGTTTGGCGTGATAGTCTGACGTACAGAGAACCATCCCGATGCCTGATTTTGCCTACATCGCGCGAGACCTTCAAGGAGCCAGGGTGACCGGAACGCTCACGGCGGGCTCCGAGCGTGAGGTGATCACGCAGTTGTCCGCCAAGTCCTTGTTCCCGGTCCAAGTGGCGGCAGCCAAGTCGAAGAGTTCGAGTGTCAGCCACAAACGGGTCGGCGGCCAGTTGATGGCCAACACGTACAGCCAACTCTCCGCGCTATTGCGCAGCGGCGTACCCCTGTTGCGGTCGATCCGCGTGATCCGGGATCAGACCTCCAATTTGCGATTGAAAGAGGTGCTGGACGAAGTCTATCGACGAGTCGAGGACGGTGCGACGCTGGCCGAGGCCATCTCGCGGTACCCGCGGGTTTTCAAAGACATGGCCATCAACATGGTCCGGGCTGGCGGTGAGGGCGGCTTCTTGGAAGACGCGCTGGAACGCGTGGCGACGTTCACCGAGGCCCAGGAGGACTTGAAGAGCCGCACGATGGGCGCGCTGGCTTATCCGATGTTCCTGGCCGTGGTCGGCGTGCTGGTCGTGGGTGGCTTGGTGATCTTCTTCGTGCCGTTCTTTGCCGAGATGTTCGACGTATTGCGAGATCGAGGCGAATTGCCTTTGATGACCGAGTGGTTGTTATGGGTCAGCGAAACCATGCGACGCTTCGGGGTTCTGCTGGCCGCGATGTTCGTCGTGACGGTGATCTTTTTGAAACGCGAACTCGAAACGCCGCGCGGCAAACGATTGCGGGATTTGGTCAAACTGCGGATGCCCATCTTGGGTCCGGTTTTTTCCAGTCTGGCCGTGGCTCGCTTCTGCCGAGTCTTGGGGACGCTGTTGAGCAACGGCGTGCCCATCTTGCGATCGCTGGAGATCAGCCGTCAAGCGACCGGAAACCAGATCCTATCGGAGGCCATCGAGCGAGCGTCCGAGAACATCTCGTCAGGCCAGTCGTTGGCGGGGCCCTTGGGAACGTGCGAGTTTTTCCCGCGTACCGTCGTGGAAATGATTTCGGTGGCCGAGGAGGCCAATACGTTGGACCAGGTGTTGGTGGACGTGGCCGATGGACTGGAACGTCGAACGTCGCGGCGATTGGATCTGGCCGTCCGATTGTTGGAACCGATCATGTTGTTGGTTCTGGCCGCGATCGTGCTGTTCGTGGTGATCGCTTTGCTGATGCCCGTGATCAAGATGAGCGGCACGATGCGTGCCTGATGGTTGGCCGAACAGCGGTGGGAGATGCCGCAGGCGTTTCCGGGGGGGAGGAACACCGGCGCCAAGGCGCGGACACCTTGGTGGTCTGCCAGGATTGTTTACGTTATGTGCCTTGCCGGCCCGCGCCGGCGGAAGGAAAGAATTCGAGGAGTTTGATCATGATTACAATGCAACGTCGCCGTCGCCGACCGGGCTTTACGCTGATGGAAGTCCTGTTGGTGTTGGCGATCCTGGTGATCTTGGGGTCGATGGTGGGGTTCTTCATTGCCGGGATGCAGCGAGGCGCCTACGAGGATCTGGCGCGGACCCAAATCGGCATGTTCTCCAATCAACTGGATGTCTACCGGTTGCACGTCGGCAGCTATCCCAACACCAACCAGGGCCTGCAAGCGCTGCGAACGCCTCCTGCGGATCTGTCGAACCCGAACAGATGGCGAGGCCCCTATTCGCAAAGCGACATCCCCATGGATCCTTGGGGAAATCCGTATCAGTATGAACTGTTGGGCCCGGAACAATACCGCATCTGGTCGATGGGACCCGATGGGGTCAGCGGAACCGAAGATGATGTGGCCAGCACCCAGTAAGCGCCGGAACGAGCGCAAGACAATCCGGCCTCCGACCTGCTCGGATTCGATGCGGCGCCGGCGCGATCCAGCGCGGCGTCGACGCGGGCTCAGTCTGCTGGAAATGATGCTGGTACTGGCCGTGCTGGTCGCTGCGGCCGCGATCGCGCTGCCGGCGTTGCATGGCCCGATGAGCGACCAACGGTTGCGAAAGGCGGCCGATCTGGTGCTGACTCAATGGGCCAGAGCGCGGCTCGAAGCCATGAAGACGGGCCAGATGCAGGTGTTTCGCTACGAGATCGGCACCGAGTACTATCAGGTGCAACCGCGTTTCGATGGCTCGATCCTGCTGGAAGGTTCGGCGGATGCCGAGCGTCTGATGGCGCCGGACATGCTGCAGAGCCCCGTCGCGGATGGCCGGGATTCGCTGTTGGGCGTCGCGGGGAAGCGGTTGCCCAGCGGCGCCACGTTTTTTGCCGGACGAACGGACTCCGATGCCCGCTCGATGCAGTTGCAAAACGAGGATCCGAATGTCCTGCTGTCGGGTACGACAGCTCAACCGATCATCTTCTATCCGGACGGTACCGCTTCGCAATCCGTTCTGGTGCTGACCAACGAACGGTTCTTCGTGCAACTGCGGTTGCGTGGATTGACCGGGGTGGGACGCGCCAGCGGGTTGCTGACCATCGAGGAGATCGAACCATGACGCGTGGCCGCCAAAGATTTCGTCGATCGGCCGCTCGTGCCGGATTGTCCTTGTTGGAGGTCATCCTGGCGATCGCCATCCTAGGCGGCAGCATCGCCGTGATCGGGGAACTGGTCCGACTGGGCGCCCGACAAGCCGAAGAGGCCCGCGAATTGACGATCGCTCAGTTGCTGTGCGAGAGCGTCCTGGAAGAAATCGCCGCTGGCGTCATCGCTCCCGAAGCGGTCGGGGATGTCCCCTTCGAACTCGATCCGCGCTGGAGCTATTCGATCGATGTCGGCTCGCTGGATAATCCCGACCTGCTTCAAGTCACCGTCATGGCGCAGCAGGTCGACGGCAGTCGCGAGATCCCGTTGTACTATTCGCTGACTCGCTGGATTCTGGACCCCAACCTGGAATTGGAACTGGACGCACTGGACGCCATGGGCTTCGGGGTGTCCGGTTCCGGCTTGCAGGATTCCACGGGAGAACCGTAAATGCGAAGCCAACAGCCACATGAGAATTGCGCTGCGGTGGATCGGAATCCTATTGCGCAGCATCGTTCCGGAGCGACCTTGGTCGAGACGTTGTTGGCGTTGGCGTTGACGGGCATCGTGTTGATGATGATCAATTTGGCCATCGATCTGAATCTGCGGACGCTGGACTCGCGCCGGGCCGACATCGAACGAGCCTTGTTGGCTCAATCCGTGTTGCGGCACATGGCTGCAGATATCCAGAACGCCGTGATCTACGAACCCATCGACATGTCGAAGGTGCCCGAGTGGTCCGGCGGGTTCCCTGGGCTCGGCGGCCTGGGAGACTTTGACGAAATGGGCGGAATGGAATCGTTCGATTCCGATCTGTTCCCGTCGGATGATCTGGGCCTGGACGACTTGCCTTCGCCCAACACGATCGATATCGCAGGCTCGACCATGCCGACGAGCGTTCCCGGATTGTTCGGCAATCAGTTTGAACTCCAGGTCGATGTCAGCCATCTGCCGCGGGTCGATCAATACGAAACGTTTTTCGCCGAGTCGGCCGAAACGGGCGTCCAAGATATTCCCAGCGATGTGAAAACGGTTGCCTATTACCTGAATACCGGGCTGGGGGATATGAACGACGGTTCGGCTGCGGACGTAGCCCGGGTGACGGCGACGGGAACAATGGGAATGGGTGGCAGTGGTTTGGTGCGGCGAGCCTTGGATCGGGCGGTCACGGCATGGGCGGCCAACAGCGGCGGTTTGGACGAACAAGTTACCTATGCGGATCTGTTGGCTCCGGAAGTGAACTATTTGGAGTTCCGGTACTTCGACGGCAATGAGTGGCGGATTGAATGGGATAGCCAGCAATTGGGTGGGTTACCGGTCGCTGTGGAGATCACCATCGGGATCGACCCCGGGCATGGTCTGGATGTAAACTCGGTGGACGTCGCCCGGATGCGGGAAATGTCGATGGCCGACATGTCCGAATTCATGTATCGGCTGGTGGTCCGTCTGCCAACGGCCAGACCGTTGCCGTTGGATCAGGATTTTCTGGACATGGGTCTGCTGGACGGAGGCGGCTTATGAACCGTTACCTTTCCTGGAACTCGCGTGATGCTGCGAGAGGCCGCCGGGGCCTGGTGTTGATCCTGGTGTTGATCGTTGTCGCCGCTTTGTCGTTGGCAGCCTACGCATTCGCCAGCCTGATGGTGGTCCAGAGCGAGAGCACGCACTTGACAGGTCGCCGTATCCAGGCTCGCATGCTGGCTTCGTCTGGGGTCGAATCGTTGCGAGTCTTCCTGATGCAGGATCCGGCGATGCGAGATGAATCGGGTGGTTTGTACGACAATCCGGCCATGTTCCAGGGGGTGACTGTCGCAGGAGAAGCCGATCCGAGCGAACTGGGGAAATTCACCGTGCTGGTTCCGGCCATGGATGAGACCGGCGGATTGGCGGGGATCCGCTACGGATTGGAGGACGAATCGGCGCGCCTGAACCTGAACGCTTTGCTGCTGATCGACCAACAGGCACGCGAACTTCAGGAAGCGACCGGAGAGCTGGCCGAATTGGTCGAGGACGACCCCGAAGGACTCCTTGCCGCCAGCCCGGCTCGCAGTTTGCTGATGGCCCTGCCCGGCATGACGGTCGAGATCGCTGACGCGATCCTCGATTGGCTGGACGAAGACGATTCGCCGCGAGAATTCGGCGCCGAGGCTGAATACTACTCGTCGCTGTCACCGCCTTACGGCCCGAAGAATGGTCCGCTGGAAACGGTCGAAGAATTGCTGTTGGTTCGTGGCGTGACGCCCCAACTGCTGTTTGGCAGCGACGTCAATCGCAATGGCATGATCGACCCGGACGAAATGGGGTTGGCTGCCCAGTTGGGCGACTTCCCCCCACGCGGTTGGTCGGCCTACCTGACGCTGTACAGCAAAGAAAAGAACGTCAATCAGTTCGGCCAACCTCGGATCGATCTGAACATGGATGATCTCGTGCAGTTGTACGAGGAACTCAGCTTGATCTTTCCGGAAGAGTGGGTCAAGTTCGTCATCGCTTACCGGCAGAGCGGCCCCTACCGGGGCGAGGACGAGGGCGATGACGACTACACCGGCGAACTGGATTTGACCGAGCGGGGCACCAATACGTTTAACCAGGTCCTGGATCTGATCGGCGCACGCGTCGAGGTCACTTTTCAGGGGGCGGAAGAGTCGGTCGTGCTACGGTCTCCGTTCCCGGATGATCTGATTTCCATGAACGTTTACTTGGCGGAATTGGTGGATAATGTCACGGTCGTGCCGGATACCGTGATCCCCGGACGTATCAGTCTGAGCCAAGCGCCGCCTGAAATCCTGCTGGGCATTCCGGGGATGACCGAGGAGATGGTCGAGCAGATCCTGAGCCAGCGAACGCCCGAACCGGGGCTGGATGATCCGGGAAAACGTCACGAAACTTGGCTGTTGACCAGCGGCATTGTGACGCTGGAAGAAATGCGAGCGCTCATGCCCTTCGTATGTGGGGGTGGGGATGTGTATCGTACTCAGGTTATCGGTTATTTCGAGGACGGCAGGGCATCGGCGCGAGTCGAGGTCGTTTTGGACGCTACCCAATTGCTGCCCCGCGTATTACTCTGGAGAGATATCAGCCATCTGGGACGCGGCTATCCGCTGGAGATGCTTGGGGTCAGCTTGATGAACGAGAACTAAGAAGCGGGGGGGAATTTCAAAAATGCCGCGGCTATTGGCAATTGAATGGGACACGCGTGAAGCGAGACTGGTCGTCGGCCGGACGACGGGGCGCAGTTTGGCGATCGAATCGGTGATGGCGGTTCCGCTGGACAGTTCTCACGAGGACAGCCTCCAAACACAATTGGCTCAAGCGATCACGCAACGCGGGTTGGGAAAGAACGAATGGCTGGTCGCCGTTCCCCGCAGTCGCGCGGAACTGCGCGTGCTGCAGGTTCCACCGGTTCCCGACGAGGAACTGCCGGATCTGGTGCGATTCCAGGCCGTGCGTCAGTTCTCTGCGCTGGCCGAGGAAGCTCCGCTGGACTTTGTCCGCTTGGATGGCGGCCAAGGGACGCAGATTCGCGTTTTGGCCGCTTCTCTTTCGCCCAAAGTCTTGGAGGATTTCACAGGCCAATGCAAGGCTTTTGACGGGAAAGCACAGCGGCTGGTCCTGCGGCCGTTCGCTTCCGCCTCGCTGATCCGCCGAAGTCGCCCGGATTCCGAGTGTCGGTTGCTGGTCGAGATGATGGCCGAGGAAGCGGATTTGACCGTGTTGGTCGGCGGCCAAGCCGTCCTGGTCCGCTCGGTCCGCATACCCCCGAACGATCCGTCAGGACCGCTGATCGGCGAGATCCGGCGGACCATCGTCGCCGCCCAGAATCAGATCGGCGAGGAAGTCGTTCAAGTCGTCACGCTGGTGGGCGATCCACAGCATCTCCAGCCGCTGCAAGAACAGTTGTCTCAGAAGCTGGAAGTACTCATCGATCTGTTCGACCCCTTCGCTGGACTGAACACCCCTTCGGACGCGACCCTGGTGCCGGCCGAACACCGCGGTCGTTATGCCGCTCTGCTGGGCATGTTGTGCGACGAGGCCGAAGGAAAACCGCATGGAATCGATTTCCTGAACCCGCGACGTCGGCCGCAACCGCTCAATCAGCGGCGTCGCTACGCGGTGCTGGGCGGTGTCGCCGCACTTTGTGCCATGCTGCTGATCTGGATGGTCGTCGGCCAACTCGGGCATTTGGACACGCGGATTCGCGAACTTCAGGCCGTGTCACGAGACCTGGACGAGCAAGTGAAGATGGCCCAAAGGATTCAGTCCGACGTGGAAGAAATCGATCGATTCGTCCTGGGCGATGCCAATTGGTTGGATGAGTTGTACCGCATGTCTGACAAGTTTCCGCCACCGTCCGATGCGATCGTCGAACAGGCGACGTTCACCGCCACGCTGACCGGTGGCGGCAGTATTCAACTGGAGGGATTCGTTCGCGATCCCGAAGTCATTCAAACGATAGAAGAGGACTTGCGCGGCCCCCAGCATCAAGTGACCGGCTCGGGAGCGCAACGCGTGCAGCGCCGAGAGGATCTACCGTGGGAATTCAAAGAGCGAATCGTCATCCAACCCCCGGACCTGGACGATTTGGCGAACACGTTGTTCGACCCTCCGGTCCCGTCTGATCTGTCCGATCTGTCTGACCTGTCTGACCTGTCTGACCTGTCTGACCTGTCTGATCCGTCTGATCCGTCTGATCCGTCTGATCCGTCCGACCCGTCTGACACCACCGATGAAGACCATCCGGAGGTTCCCAACGATGAATAAACGTGAAAAGATCCTGGCCGCCATGGTCGGTCTCTTGATCCTTGTCGGTGGCGTGTTGTACGCCACAAGCTACGTGTCCCAGACCATGGCCAACAAGAATTCGCAGATCCTGAATCTGGAGACGCAGATCGACCAGAAGCAATTGGCCATACGTCAGAGTATAACGGCGGCGGAACGAATGACGTTGTACGAACGCCGTTCGTTGCCTCCGGATTTAGAGCGTGCGAGGTCGTTGTACCAGACGTGGCTGTTGAAGGTGGTGACGGACGTGGGGCTGAGCGAACCGAACGTGAATGTCGTTAGCTCACAATCGCACCGTGGTCTGTACAACCAATTGGGATTCACGGTCAGCGGCCGGGGCGACATACGCCAGTTGACCAGACTGTTGTACTCCTTCTACGAAGCCGACTATCTGCATCGCATCCGCCGCCTGCACGTCCGACGCATCCAGGGTTCCCGGCAATTGGACATCGGGCTGGCCATCGACGCCGTCTCGTTGCCGACTGCGACTCACATGGACAGCCTCAGCGAGTTTCCCTCGGGCCGGTTGGCCCATGGAAGCTTGCAAGACTACTACGACGTCATTCTGGCTCGAAATCTGAAGGGACCGCCGAACAACCCGCCGGTGTTCGAGTCGATCAGCGATCAGCGAGTCAATACGAACAGCAGCGTCTCGTTCACGGTTCGCGCCCGCGACCCGGACGGCCAAGACCAAATACGCTATTCGATGGATGCCGATGGGATCTCCGGAGCAGCATTCGATCCGCAAAGCGGACAATTCCGCTGGCGGCCCACTTCTCCGGGAGATTATCAGGTGACTTTCCACGCTGTTGATGATGGCTTCCCGCCGATGTCCGCATCGCAGCGAGTCCGGATCAGCGTTACCGATCCGCCGCCCCCGGCGCCGCGTGAGGAGCCGAAAGTGGTTGCGGCCAAACCCAGTTTCGCGATGGCCAAGTTCGCGTACGTCTCAGGGATCACCGAGGTGAATGGCCGGCGACAGACCTGGATCAACTTGCGAGCTGACGGCTCGGTTCTCAAGTTGTTCGAAGGTGACGAGTTTACGGTGGGAGAGGTTCCCGTGATGGTCCGACAGATCCATGGGAACACGGTGGAACTGGAAGCCGAAGTTCTGGAAAAGCGTTTTCGAGTCCGTTTGGGACAGAATCTGGCCGAAGGCGTCGATCTGACTTCGCCCTCCACCTAGGCTCTGTCAGAAACGGGGTCTGCCCGTTTTTCTTCGTGTTCGGTTCCCCAAGCACCGCCGCCGGGGGTTTCCAGGACGAAGGCGTCGCCGGGGGCCAAGTGGGCTTGGTCGATGCCGTTGAGGGGTTCTTGGCGGCCATCGCAGCGTTCGATCCATTGGCGGCCCGGGGAACCGGGGGCACCGCCGTCGACGCCGTAAGGGCCCTCGCGGCGATGCTGGCCGAGCACCGAGAGTTGCACGGTTTCGAGGAATCGGAGCTTGCGCACGACGCCGTCGCCCCCATGATAGCGGCCGCGACCGCCCGAACCGCGACGGATGGCAAAGGTCTCTACCCGCACGGGATAACGCCACTCAAGCACCTCGGGGTCGGTGATGCGGGTGTTGGTCATGTGGTGATGCACGGCGCTGGCGCCGTGGAAATCGGGACCGGCGCCAGTGCCGCCTCCAATCGTTTCGTAGTAGCCGAATTGATCGTTGCCGAACAGCACGTTGTTCATCGTCCCTTGGCTGCACGCGACTCGCCCGAAAGGCTTCAGCAGCGTATCGACCAACCGCTGGCTGGTCTCGACGTTTCCCCCCACGACCGCCGGACAGCGTGCTGCGTCCCGGTCGAAGTCGGGATGGAGCATCCCGTGCGGCAGGATCACCCGGATCGGCTCCATAAGCCCCTCGTTCAAGGGCAATTCCTCGGCCACCAGCGTCCGCAGGACGTACATGATGACGCTGTGCACGATCGCCGCGTTGGCGTTCAAGTTGCCCGGATGCACCGGCGAGGTGCCGCTGAAATCGATGGTCAAGGTCGAGTCGTTTCGAGAGAGTTGCACATACAGACGCGAACCGTCGTCCAGGAATTCCTCGGCGGCACACTGCTGCCAAGGCCAAACGCTGATCTCCTCGCGCATCCGCCGGGCGGCGTGCGCTCGCAGATCGCTCATCGATTGCAACAGACGTTCGACGCCGATCCGGTCGGCCAATTCCTGCATGCGACTCAGGCCCAAGCGGTTCGCGGCCACGGCGGCCAGAAGGTCGGCCCGATTCTCGGCCAAGCTTCGGCTGGGGTACGGAGCCTCGCGAAAAATCCGCTCGACCTCCTCCCAACACGCCTGTCCTCGGCGAAATAAGTGCGTCGGCGGGATGACGACGCCTTCTTCCACCAATCGGCGTGCCGCCGGAGGCATCGATCCGGGCTGCGTTCCGCCGATTTCGGCATGGTGCGCGCGGTTGGC
>SKKK01000376.1 GCA_007121535.1 Planctomycetaceae bacterium
CCCACGATGGGCTATCTGGGACGGCGTTCCCAACGGTTGGCCGCTCGAGAGAACCTGTACCGACTGCAAAACCTGATCGTCAATCGCTACTGGAACGACATGGGCGACCTGCCTCGGCCGGCCCTGGACCTGGATGGCCAGGTCTTGGAACCGGAACGACTGGACCATCCGCAGTTGCGTTACCTGTTCGTGAACCCTGATCGGGCGGCGGACCCGAACGATCCGTTCTTTTTCGACAAGAGCCCCAATATGCTCAGCGGCCGCGCCTGGCAAGGTCCGTATGTTTCGCACACCGGCGCCCGCTATGTGGTCGATCCGGCGTTGGGTTTCGACGAACTCTACGGCCGGGACGGCGATCCTGCCGTACTGGACGCCTGGGGACGCCCCATGGTGCTGCAGTTGCCGACCGAGGTGCCGGTGGGTTTGGATGCGACGGACGACGCCTTGCAGGTGCTGCGTATCCAGCGACTGCATGCTCGGCTGGTTTCCGCAGGTCCCAACGGGCGGATCGATACGCCGCTGGAGCCCCTGATGCCGCTGGCCGCGGATCGAGGCGACGACGTGGTGGTATTCTTGTTCCGTCATGACGAAGAAGGCGAAGGCTTGCTAACGCTGGAGGACGACTGATGGAAAGGCGACGGCCTGTTGGGGCGACAAAGTGCCCGCAGCACCGCGGGCTGACGATGCTGGAATTGATGGTGGTGTTGGGCGTGTTGTTGGTGCTCAGCACGCTGGTGATCCCGGTGATCGGCAGCCGGATGGAACAGTCGCAGGACCTGGCGACTCGCAGCAGCCTGCAGCGGATCCGGGAGACGTTGGTGGACACCTACATGGACGACTTGGGAGATCTGCCGCGACCGGGCCTCGGCGCACAACAGGCCGGTCGGCCGGATCATCCGCAGTTGGCTTATTTGTTCATCAATCCCCTGACGCATCTGGATGGGAACCCGACCACGCGGGACCACGACGTGACCTTCGATCCGATCAGCCGTCGCGGCTGGCGCGGGCCTTACCTGCTGCACCAGGGCGACGGCTTTGTGTACTCGGTGAATCCCGCTCCGGGCTTTGGTCCTCGCTACGGCCAGACGGGCGACCCGGCCGTGTTGGACGGCTGGGGCAATCCGATCGTGTTGCAAGAGCCCATGGTACCGGGCGTCAGCGATTACGAACGCCGCCGACATGCTCGACTGGTTTCTGCGGGCCCCAACGGGGTGATCGAAACGGATCCCGACCAGTTGTTACCAACCGATACCGGCGACGACCTGGTCCTGTTCCTCTGGATGGCGATGCCATGATAAGCACGAGAAAGAAATCAGGGTCCGGCGGTCTGACGCTGGTCGAGTTGCTGGTGGTGTTGACCATCCTGGCGATCTTGACGACCGTGGCCGTGGTCTCGACCGAGACGGTTCTGCAGCAAGGCCGTTTCGTAGCCACCCAACGCACGCTGAACGCCATCGAGAAAGCCGTGTTGGGCGCCGGTATATTGACGTCCGACGACGGACCGGCGCCCGCCGGTTTCGTGGCCGACGTCGGCCGCTTGCCGCTGGATCTGTCCGAGCTGTGGGCCAATCCCCTCGGTCTGTCGCTGTTTCGCTTCCAGCAAGCTGGCGCGATCGAAGTGGACGCGGATCACGCAGACCCGGAGGTGTTTGTGCCCTGCGGCTGGCGCGGCCCCTATCTGCAGTTGCCGGTGGGCGGCAACGAACTGCTCGACGGATGGGGAAACCCGTTCTTGGTACTGACCGCGCCGTCCGGAGAACTGGCCGTCGTGCGGAGCTTGGGCGCCGATGGTCAAGCCGGGCAGACCCCCGAGGATCCGTACTCGGACGAGTTGCAGGTCGCATTCATGACGGACGACCCGCCGCTGGACCGCAGCCGGGCGATCATTCGCGTCACGGTCTGGCAGCGAGCAGAGGACGGAGAACTGGAAGTGCCCACCGGCGCCGGATCGGAACATCTGTTCGTGCGTTTGTTCAGTCCTCTGGAGGGCGGAGTCGGCGTGGAAGCCAGCGAGGCCATTCCGCTTGATCCCGCCTTGGCGGTTCCCCCAGCCGTCGAATTCCTGGAAGTGCCGATCGGTCCGCACGTTCTGAGGGCCTACGTTCAACAAAACGCCGCACCGGGCAGCACCCGGCTGCGCAACAGTCTGCCGCTGGAGATCCAAGTCCACCCCCAGCGCAACCTGAACTGGCGACTGATCCTGCCCACCCCCACGTAACAAGAGTCCAGACCGGCATGACCAAACCACTACCCACTACCCACTACCCACTACCCACTACCAACTGCCAACTGCCAACTGCCAACTGACCACTGACCACTGACCACTGACCAATGACCAATGACCAATGACCAATGACCAAATCCTTAACCATTCTCCTGATCACCGCCGAACGCCTGGTCCGTGCTGATCTTCGGCCGGGCGGTCGGGCTTCGGATTGCCGGATTGCGGCCCAATCGCGCCCGGCGGTGGACGATCTGCCATCGCTGGTCGAGTTGGCGATCCGTTTGAGCGCCCGCAAACCGCGACGCGTGTTGCTGTTGACGACCGAGGCGTGGACGCAGACGGTGCCGATGGCGGCGGGCGCGGTCGGAGGAATGAGCGAGGAGGAGATGGCGTCGGCGTTGGCGTTCGAGGCCGAGCCGTTTTCGGGGATCGGTGCGTTTGACTCGCTGGGCGTTTGCTTGCCGCTGCCCCGTACGGCGGACGAGCCGCAGTTCTGGTTCACCCAACTGCCCGCCTCGCAGCGCGATTCCTTGGAATACGTGGTCGCCCAGTCGGGAGGCAAACTGATCGGTGTTGCGCACCCGGCCGGTCTGCCCGTGTCGCTGCACGATTCTCCGGCGGGTCGTTGGCAGCGGGTCGAACTCTGGCCGGACGCCGTGGTCTGCCTGCGGCGCGAGGGTCACGCGCCGGTTCAGGTTCACATCATCAACACGGCGCCTCGCTCGGGCACGTGGCAACAGGATGCGAGGCTCTGGTTCGGGCAATTCGATCCGCCCGAGGTCGCCGAGACGCTGCTGGCCACGGACTGGACGGGGCCGTCCGGCTTGGACGAGTCGGGCGAGGAGTCGTACGACTTGGGCGACGAGCCGGTTTTGACCCGTTGGATGCAAGGCTGGGCCGATCAGGCCGTACTGCGGCGTGCCGAGGCGCCGATCCTGCGTCCGGCGCCGAAACAGATGCCCAACTCGACCCGGCTAGCCATCGCCGGGTTGATCGGCGTGTTGATGCTGGGCTTGTGCCTGGGCCATTACCATTGGACCGGCGCGGCAACGCGCGCGGCTCAAGACCGGATTGCAGAACTGAAGAAGCCGGCCGAGGAATTGAGCAAGGCTCAGGCCGAAGCGGACAACTTGCAGCAGCAACTGACAACCTTGACCGAACAGACGGACCGGATGCAAGCCAGCGTGGATGCCTGTCTACGGGCGATGGAGTGGAACCGGCAAAGGATGTCGCAATTGCTGGGCGAGCTGGCGGCGAGCGATCCGGATTCGCTGGTGATCCAGGCGATCGAGACGGGTCGCGACGGCATCCGCGTCCGGGGGATCAGCCGCGGGCCCGAGCAGCCGAACCAATTGGCCGCTCGTTTGGCGGCTCAACTGCGTCCGCTGGGCCTGCGCGTTGCATCGCCCAACAGGGAAGCCAGTTTCCTGCTGGCCGACGGCGGTCCGTATATGTTTGAACTGTTGATTCAAGACGTGTCGCACCTCGGCCAACCGTTGGCCGAGTCACCGGGGGCTGGGAGCCCTTCCAGCAGCGGCGGAGCCGCGACGCCCCGGGAGACGGCCCAGCGATGAACCTGACCGATCGAGAAAAGCTGTTATTGCCGATCTTTCCTGCGTTGTTGGTGTTCACCATTTACGCTTGGGGCTTCGGCGCGCATGCGCAAAGCCGTTGGAACGCCGCCCAAGACGAGCTGGCGGCTATGGAGCAGGACGCGGCGGGGGCGGCGACGACCCAGCAGATCTGGCAGCAGGAGATGCGTCTGGAAGATCTCCGACGCCGGATCGCCGAGACCGAACAACGCCGCACCGCGCTGCGGCAGCAGGCGGAAGAATTGACCGGCACAATGACCGCGCGGCGGCGCGACATCGATGCGATGGACGCCCTGATCCATTTGCTGCAGCGGCACCACATCACGCTGGAGGAAGAAACGCCCGCCCGAGGCCCGGAGACGGCCGGCATGGCCGCTTCGCTGGACCAGGCGATGCGGACGCTGCAGGAAGCGGTGGCCGCGCCGCAGACCGCCGCGCGGGCGCGGACCAGCCGCACGCGCACCGCCACGCCTGCCGCCGTGCGGCCTTCGACAGCCATGGAAGAATCGCGCTTGCGCCGCATCCGTTTTCACGGCCGGTTCATCGACGTGCTATCCGCCCTGGAAGAATTGGCCACGACCGAAGACGGCGCGGTCGCCGTCAGCCTGGAGATGGAAGCGATCGGCCCCACGGGACTGTACTCCAACGTCCGCCGCTGGACCCTGTGGATCCGGGTGTGAGGCGTGAAATGATATGCAACATTACCCCACAAGAACCGGCCCCATGTTAGTGAGCGGCACGGCGCTAGCCGCCGATGGTGCGGTACTGATGCTGAGCGGCACGGCGCTAGCCGCCGGTGGTGCGGTACTGATGCTGAGCGGCACGGCGCTAGCCGCCGGTGGTGCGGTACTGATGCTGAGCGGCACGGCGCTAGCCGCCGGTGGTGCGGAACCGGCGGCTAACGCCGTGCCGCTCACAAATCGCGAACCCAATGTTTAGATTGGACAATACACTTGCCCGTAAATCACACTCGAAAAAGAAAGCCGGGATGAACGACCGATGAACAAGACCAGCCCGGTGCCGCCTTCGGTGGTGCGATTGTTGGAGAGCCTGTTGGACGATTGCGTCCGCCGGGATGCGTCGGACTTGCATTTCGCGCCGGACATGCCCGTCTATTTGCGGATTCATGGATTGCTGGAGCCTCAGACGGACCATCCGCGGATCGCGGCCGAACAGGTCAAGTCGATTGCCGATCATCTGGCGACGCTCTCGCAGCGCCCGCCGCTCGACGGTCCCGGCTCGCTGGACGGCGCGGTCAGCTCGGCGGGCGGAGTGCGGTTCCGGTACAACATCTACCGGCGGCAGGGAAAGTTGGCGATCGCCATGCGGCGGCTGGAAGACCGGTTCCGCGAACTGAGCG
>SKKK01000267.1 GCA_007121535.1 Planctomycetaceae bacterium
CCCTGGAGAAAGCGCTCGACCACGGGAGCGATTGGGTGATCGACCAGGTCAAACGTTCCGGGCTGCGGGGACGCGGCGGCGGCGGGTTCCCGACCGGGCGAAAATGGGAACTGCTGGCCCGTCAACCGGGCGTCCGCGGAAAAGTGCTGGTCTGCAACGCCGACGAGGGCGATCCCGGCGCCTACATGGACCGCAGCATCCTAGAAGGTAACCCGCACAGCATCCTGGAAGGGATGCTGCTGGGCGCCTACGCCACCGGCGCCACCGAGGGGATCGTCTACGTGCGCAGCGAGTACCCGCTGGCCATCCAGCACCTGAACATCGCCCTGCGCCAGGCCCGCGAACTGGGCCTGCTGGGCCAAAACCTGCTGGGAACGGATTTCTCGTTCGACGTCCATTTGGTCCGCGGCGCCGGGGCATTCGTCTGTGGCGAAGAAACGGCCCTGATCCATTCGATCGAGGGCCGGATGGGCGAGCCGCGCCAACGACCGCCGTTTCCCATCGAAAAAGGCATCGACGGAAAACCTACCGCCATCAACAACGTGGAAACCTGGGCCAACATCCCGGTGATCATCCGGCAGGGCGCCGAGGCGTTCGCGGCAACCGGCACTGAAAACAACGCGGGCACCAAGATCTTCAGCCTGGTCGGCAAGATCAAGAATACGGGGCTGGTCGAGGTGCCGATGGGAATCACGATCGGCCAGATCGTCCACGACATCGGCGGAGGGCCCGTGGGCAAAGCCAAGATCAAAGCCGTGCAGACCGGCGGTCCATCCGGCGGCTGTATCCCCGCCAGCCAGTTCGATCTGCCGATCGATTACGATACGCTCGCCCGAGCCGGCTCGATCATGGGCTCCGGCGGCATGATCGTGATGGACGAGAGCACCTGCATGGTCGATGTCGCTAAGTACTTCATGAGTTTCCTCCGCGACGAGTCCTGCGGCAAGTGCTTCACCTGCCGCAAGGGCACGCAACGGATGTACGAGATCCTGGACGAGATCACGCGCGGCCAGGGGACCCTCGAACACCTGGACCTGCTGGAAGAACTGGCCTTGGCCGTCAAGGACACCACGATGTGCGGCCTGGGCCAGACGGCGGCCAATCCGGTGCTGAGCACGCTGCGCCATTTCCGCCGGGAATACGAGCGGCACGTCGTCGACAAACGCTGCGATGCCTTCGTCTGCAGCGATCTGGTCGGCGCGCCCTGCCAGACGGCGTGCCCGTTGGAGACCGAGGCCTGGCGGTACGTGGCGTTGGTCGAGGCAGGTCACTGCGAGGAAGCCTACCAGGTGATCCGTGCGGCGAATCCGCTGCCGTCGATCTGTGCCCGAGTCTGCGACCGGCCTTGCGAGCAGCACTGCCAGTTGGGTGCGATGGGGGCAGAACCCGTGGCGATCCGGACGATCAAGCGGTTTGTCACCGACCGCGTGGACCCGTCGGCCTATCGCCCCGCCGCGCCGCTGCGGATCCAGGCTCGGGACGTGGCCATCGTCGGCGCGGGACCGGCGGGGCTGAGCGCCGCTCACGAACTGCTGCAGCAGGGTTACCGGGTGACCATCTTCGAGGCCGAAACGGAGCCGGGCGGGATGCTGTTGAGCTGCATCCCCGCCTACCGATTGCCCCGCGACGTGTTGCGCCGGGAGATCCAATCGTTGCTGGAAAGCGACCGGGTCACGTTGCGGTGTGGGACCGCGCTCGGTCGCGACGTGACGCTCGACGGTCTGTTCGCGGATGGCTTCCAGGCCGTGTTCCTGGGCATCGGCGCCGCCAAGAGCTGGACACTGGATCTGCCCGGCGAGAATCTGGCCGGCGTCCACTCGTCGATGGAGTTCCTCAAGGCGTTCAATCTGCGCGGGGAAGAATGGGCTGGCGGTAACGTCGGGATCGTCGGCGGAGGCAACTCGGCCATCGACGCGGCGCGGGTCGCCATGCGGCAACGGCACGTGCAGAGCGTCCGTCTGCTATACCGCCGGACCTCGCGCGAGATGCCGGCGTTTGCCGAGGAGATCGAAGCCGCCTTGGAGGAAGGCATCCAACTGGAAACGCTCGTCTCGCCGGTCAAAATCCGTTACATCAAGGCGGCGCTTCGCGAGGGTGTCAAGGTGGAAACCATGGTCTCGCCGGTCCGGCTGCACGCCCAGGACGGCCGGTTGGTGGGCATCGAGTGCGTCCGCAACCGCCTGGGCGAGATGGACGCCAGTGGACGCCGCCGCCCCATGCCCGTGCCCGGCAGCGAATTCACGCTGTCGCTGAATACCCTGATCGTCGCCATCGGCGAACGGCCGGACAGCGAGCCGCTGGCGGCGATGGGCCTGGAACTGGACCGCGACGGGCGGCTGGTGGTCGATCCGAAGACGTTGGCGGCCAGCCGCGAGGGCGTCTTTGCCGGCGGCGACCTGGTGACCGGCCCGAACACGGTGATCGAAGCGTTGGCGGCCGGACGCCGCGCGGCGCGCTCGATCGACCGCTATCTGCACGGCCAGTCGCTGCTGCAACCGCCGCAGATCCGTCTGCCCCAAGTCTTCGTCGAACCGGCCGCCAGCGACCCGGAACAAGACCAGACGCAGCATCGGATCGAACCGGCCACGATCCCACCCGCGTCGCGGCAGAAGAGTTTCGCCGAAGTCGAACTGCCGCTGTCGGTCCAGCAAGCGGTGGCCGAGACGCGCCGCTGTCTGCGCTGCGACCTGCGATTCACCCGCCCGCCGCGCGAACCATCCTTTGCACCGTCCGCTGAGAGTCGAACAACATGATCGAACTGCACATCAACGGCTTGGCGGTTTCCGTCGAACAGGGCAGCACGCTGTTGGAAGCTGCCACCTATCTCGGATTCCCCATCCCTACGCTCTGCCATCTGGAGGGACTTTCCCCGTACGGAGCCTGCCGGTTGTGCGTCGTCCAGATCGGCCAGGACGAACACGCTCGGCTGGTCTCGTCGTGCACCTCGCTGGCCCAGCCGGGCATGAAAGTCTGGACCGGCTCGACGCGCGTGCTGCGGGCTAGGCGGATGGTCCTGGAACTGCTGCTGGCCTCGTGCCCCCAGTCCAAAACCATCCAGGATCTGGCCTCGGCCCACAACGTGCGGCAACAGCGGTTCCGGCAGGAGCACGAGGACTGTATCCTGTGCGGCCGCTGTGTGCGGATGTGCCGCGAGCAGATGATGGCCGGTGCGATCGGCTTCCGCGGACGCGGCGCAACGCGCAGCATCGGCACGCCCTTCGACGTCAGCTCGAACGAATGCCGCGTCTGCGGCGGGTGCTTGTACGTGTGCCCGGCCTGCGAGCTGCGTTGTACCTACAACCAGCCCGACAAGGCCATCTGCGGCGGCTGCGCTAATCTGACTCCGCCCTGCGCGGAGCAAGAATCCTTCGATCACCTGATGTGCTACATGAACCCCTGTGTCGCCTGTGAAATCACAACGCCAGAACCTCAGTCAGGAGCCCTACGCTGATGATCTCCACCTTATCCAAAATCAATGCCTCGGCAGCCACCCTGACCAAGAACCGCACGGAAGGGTCGGTCGTGCCCTCCTCGGGCATGTGCGTCACCTGCGTGGACGGCTGCATGGGGATGTGCGAAATCGGCAAGTCCGCCTACCGTGGGCACGAAGTCATTTACCCGCAACCGTTCGGCGTCATCACCACCGCAGGCGAAAAGACCTATCCGATCGACCACTCGCACTTCACCATCCTGGGCGGTGTGACCGGCGCGGAAGGGATCGCGGCCGACAGCGATCTGGCCGTGTTCCCCGCGGTCAACTTGGAAGTCACTTTCGGCCACGACGGGGGTCTCAAGTTCCGTCGCCCCTGGATCATCCCCGGCATCGGTTCGACGAACATCGCCAAGAACAACTGGGAAGGCTTGGCCATCGGCTCGGCCCTGGCCGGAACCGGGCTAACCATCGGCGAGAACGTCGCGGGGATGGACCCGGAGGCCGTGATCCAAGACGGCCGCGTGGTGGATACCGTCGATTTGAAGCACCGCGTCACCCTGTACCAGCGGTACCAGCGAGACGGCTACGGGGCGATCGTCGTCCAGGCCAACATCGAAGACACCCGCTTGGGCGTTCAGGAATACGCCATCAAAGAACTCGGTGTCCAGTGCGTCGAACTCAAGTGGGGGCAGGGCGCCAAGAACATCGGCGGCGAGGTGAAAATCCGCAGCCTGAACCAGGCTCAATGGCTGCACGAGCGCGGCTACCTTGTGGTGCCCGACCCGACGCATCCCGACGTGATCCGGGATTTCCAACGGGGCGCGTTTCAGGAATTCGAGCGTCATTCCCGCGTGGGGATGGTCACCGAGGAATCCTTTGGCCGCCGCGTGGAACAGCTCCGCCAAGCCGGCGCCAAGTACATCTTTTTGAAAACCGGAGCCTACCGGCCCGCCGACCTGGCTCGAGCCCTGGTCTTCGCCTCGCGTTACAAACTGGATCTGCTGACCATCGACAGCGCGGGCGGCGGGACCGGGATGAGTCCCTGGCGGATGATGAACGAATGGGGCATCCCGCCCGTGTACCTGCACTCGCTGGCCTACCAATACGCCCAGCGATTGGCGGACGCCGGCCAATATCTTCCCGCCCTGGCCGTGGCCGGCGGATTCACCTTCGAGGACCAGATCTTCAAAGGTTTGGCACTCGGGGCCCCCTGGGTCAAACTGGTCGGCATGGCCCGGGCGCCCATCGCCGCGGCCATGGTCGGCAAGACCATCGGGCGCAGCATCGACGAGAATATGATCCCGGTGTACGTCGAGCGGTTCGGGCACAGCAAGGACGACATCTTCGTCACCGCCGGCGCGCTGCGCCGCGAACTGGGCGACGCCGAATTCGAGCGGCTTCCGGCCGGCGCCTTGGGCCTGTACACCTACTACGAACGGCTCGACCAGGGCCTCCGCCAACTGATGGCCGGCAGCCGCAAGTTCGCGCTGAAACACATCTCGAGAAACGACTTGGCCGCCCTGACCCGCGAAGCCGCCGACGTCAGCGGCATCCCCTACGTAGCCGAAGTCGACCAAGACGAAGTCGAAAAACTGCTCGCCTCCTGCGTCCCGTAGAGAATTATCCTTGAAGCAATGCCATTGATCCTCTGTGCTCTCTGTGGACTCTGTGGACTCTGTGGTTCACCCGATTCCTGTGGTTAGTTGATATCTTCTGATTTACCAATCGTTGGATGCCTGAGGTGGACCCCAGAAACTGGACCACGGAGCGTCAAGGGAACGCGGTCACGAATGAAGGCTGCATCGCCAGTGACCTCGTTTCGGTCCGTTGTCGCCATGGATTCGATCGGCGCACGTCGCGTAGCGTAGCGACGACGTGACTTCAGCCGGGGCTTCAACCCACGGGTTGGGTGTTGCATGTAAATACAAGTCGCGTAGCGACGACCGAATTCTCACAACAAAACCGCTTCCGACCTGCAACCGCCAGCGTTTGAACCGCCAAAACTAACGCAAGAACCAACCAATATGGGCACCACCATGATCACGAATAGCCAAGAAGCCATACAAGGGCTACCGACACAGAAATCGCACTTAGCTACTGTTCTTCCATTGGATGAATTAGATGGCTGGTACCTTTCATCCCGGTCATGTTCGCCGGATCGAAATGGTGATGGGGCATGGCAAACGTCGGACAGCCTCACAAGGGAATCTGCATGAATGCTTTGTAGGACGCCTCGAATCCCTTCAGAACCGTAACGCTTTCGTCGATTATGCTTAGGAAGTCATCGACTTTGCCTTTGATCTTCTTCAGATCCCTTATCAGCAAAGGTCGCATTTTGTGCTTTTTTGCGTTCATGTCGCAGTAGTCCTTCACGGACTTGGCCTCGGCTCTTAGCTTCGTCTCGTATTTTGGCCATTCGCCCCATTTCTTTTTCATCTCGTCCCTGCACTTTTGGAACTCTTTGGCCTTCTGATTCCATTTTTCCTGGGCCAAGCTTTTGTCTTGAAGCGATTCCATAATTTTGTCCAATTGTTCCTTGCTCGAACGCACGGCTCCGACAGCGTGAGACAAACAGATGAGCTTGGCTTTGAAGTCATCGAGCATCTTCTTTGCTTTCTTGCTGCCCATGCTCAATCCTCCCATTCCGACTTGTCGTTGAGTTTGATCGCCTCGTTCAGGTGTTTCTCAGCCTCCTTCAATCGCTTGACAGCCTTGGATAGATCGCTCTTCTTCGACTGCTTCACAAGCTTCGCAAACACCGCCCTTAGTTTCTCTTGATTGGGATCTGCCATTAGCGTGTCCTTTCTCTGGATGGTGCACATTTGACACTGGGCTGGAACGTTGACGCTCTCCCACGCCTTTCGACGTAGGCACAGCAACAATGGGACTGTCGAGGGAACTAGCCATAGAAGGGTGCGACAACGCAGAACCGCCGATTAGCGTTCCAGCCTGATAGCTTGTGAATTCTATTGCGCACTCCATGATAATAGCAAGGGAAAAACGTCCCTTTTTCGGTTTTCTGCCAGATTTCTTGAGGAAGTCGGACGATCCGACTTGCGGGTATCACTCCCTCCATCGTTGCCGGTATGTTTCTCTCAAAATCGGCTCGGAAGGCCCGGTTGAGACGATCCAAGGTCAGATGTCTTCTGCGTGGACCGCGCCTCGAACTAAGGCCTGTAGCGTTGGGAAGAAACGTTCGATCAAAAAGATGGGTGGCAACTTCCATCGTTTTTCGCATTTTTTCCGGCTCAGGGCAGAAATGCGAGTTCGTCGGGGTGCAATGGGGGCTGCAAGTCGAAAGCGTAGTCGATGTCCACTTCGTAGCGCGAACGGGCGTAAATCGCGGCGACCAGGGGTTGCAGCGACAACCGTAAGTCTTCGTCTGGCGGTGCCAGCGGAACCGCGATTTCGGGAAGCGGGTGGGCTGCATGCGCGGGCCAGACCGCGCATGTCGGCGCGGCGCTCTTGCGCATCGCCAACACGTAGTACGGGCTGTCCGGCCAAGGCTCCTCCATGGCCCGGCGACGTCCGCCCCGCAACAAGTCGATCTCGACCAGATTGGCGTGGCCTTCGAGGAACACCTGACGCTTGCGGTCGTACTCCAGCCAGCCCGCCGAACCAACCCGCTTGTTGGACGGCGACAGCACCTCGATGCAGGTCACCAGACGGCGCTGTGGATCGAGTTCCCGGATCTCCAGAAAAATCTCGTGGTGCTCGATTTCGATCAACCCATGCATGATGACGGCGTGCGGATCGACCCACTCGACGTACGTCCGTTGACGTACCCGCGCAACATATCGCGGCGGCAATCGGCGCGACGCGTCCCGTTCGATTTCTCCGATCAACTTGTCGTGGAAATCGCCCCACAGGTCACATGCTTCGATAAACGGGTCCATGCCGGGAAAAGGTGAAGGCATAACCGGGTGTTCCTAGCGAAAACGGTCTTTCAAAACAACGAGGATCCACGTTCGATCCGTCACGTGCTATTATAAACGATGCGCGATCTTCGACGGCCAACCACATCAAAAACGGCTTGAACGAAAACGACTCTCTCCCCCACCCGGCTATCCCTTAACCGTTGTGACCGTGGACAGATCCACGTTCAGCAGCGTCACTGTTTGCGTCGCAGGCCCGTCGAACCAGGCAGGTCAGATTGCCGATCCGACCTGCCCTTTTCCGAAAAGATCGGTTATACTCAGGCGAATTAGACGAACGCCAGCATGGGCCGATCGGATCGGCAGCGGATTCTTTTTGGATGGTGAAAGGGGAATATCGTGGCGAGAACCAGTTTGGTACCCGCATGGTTATTGGGAGTGGTGGCGGCCGGTCTGGCGGCGACGTGGGGACATGGCGCCGAGCCCTCGAACGACGCAAATGTTGTGCCGCTTGAAGCTACAGAAACCGACGGCGCCACGCAAGCGACCAGTCGCGATTGGCCGATGTGGGGCTACGATGCTCAACGCCGCTGGGCCACGGCGATGGACTTGGCCGGCGAATTGCACGTGCAGTGGACTCGACAATTGCCGACGCCGATACGAGCTTGGCCCGCGCAGATCGATGACCGAGACAAACTCGAATTCGATCGTTCGTACAGCCCGATCGTGTCGGGGCGAATGCTGTTGGTCGCTTCGATGGTGACCGACAGCTTGACCGCCTACGATACCCGCTCGGGCCGGATGCAGTGGCGATTCCATGCCGATGGTCCGATGCGACTGGCGCCCGCAGCCCATGACGGCAACGTCTACGCCGTTTCGGATGATGGGTACCTGTACTGTGTGGATGTGGAGACCGGCGAATTGAAGTGGAAGTTCCTGGGCGGGCCGGAAGATCGTCGCCTGTTGGGCAACGCTCGATTGATCGGCCGCTGGCCCGCTCGCGGTGGCCCCGTCGTGCGCGACGGCCGAGTCTATTTTGCGGCCAGCGTCTGGCCGCTGATGGGAACGTTCGTCCATGCCCTGGATGCCCGGACGGGCCAACCGGTGTGGTGCAACAGTGGCTCGGGAGCAATCTACAATCTTCACCAGCACAGCGGGGCCGACGCGTTCGGCGGCGTCGCCCCTCAGGGGTACCTGGCGGTGGACGAGGATGTGTTGCTGGTCGCCGGCGGTCGGACGCCACCGGCTGCGTTCGATCTGGAATCGGGAAGACTCAAGTATTTTCACCAAGCCACGGGGATCGTCGGTAAGGCCGCCGGAGGCTATCGCGTGGCCGTTCAGCAGGGATGGTTCTACAACCACGGCTGGATGTACAGTCTGGAAGATGGTGCGCTGTTCGATGCCCTGAATGCCAGCGTGTTGACCGACGACGCGGTTTACGTCCTGTCGGACAACGGCAAACGACTGGAAGCGTACTCGCCGCGCCCCGACCAGCAGGAGGTCCAGGTGATCGATCGGCTGGGCCGAGGTCAATTGCGAAAACAGTATTCTCATCGACGGCTTTGGCGGGAAGATCTGGAACCTGGCATCGATCGCCTGTACCTGCTCGCGGGCCAGCGTCTGTACGGCGGGTCAGCAGATGGACGAGTCGTGGCGATCGATTTGCCGACAGACGACCAGTCGGCATCGGTAACCTGGCAGGGGCAAGTGGACGGCGCCGTTTGGGAAATGATCGCTGCCGACGACCGTCTGTTCGTCGTGACCGATGATGGCACCTTGGTTTGTTTCGGGGCCGAACCGGTGGCGGAAGCTCCGAGCTATTCGTCCTCGGGGGTTGCTGAATCTGGGCGGACCGCCGTTGAACCGTCCGGCGGTCCGAATTCCGAGTTAATCGAACAGGCGGCAGATGGCGGCGGCTACGCCTTGGTGCTTGGCGCCGGAGACGACCATCTGGTAGACGGATTGCTGGAACACGGCGACCGGCACGTGATCGTGGTCGACCCGGATCCGGCACGCGTGGCGACGCTCCGCGAACGATTCATCGGCCGAGGCTGGTATGGGCGACGCGTCGCTTGTCACGCAGCTTGTCCTCGGACGTTCCCGTTCCCACCGTACATGGCGGAAGTCCTGGTCGTCGGCGACCGATCCGCGTTGGGCGATATCGCGCGGGACGGCGTGATCGAGCACCTGTTTCAAGCGCTGCGTCCTTATGGTGGCACCGCATTTCTACCATTGGATGCCGCCGAGCATGATTGGTTGGACGAGTGGATCGAGGCGGCGGACATGACCGGAGCCGTGCTCGAACGTCACGGCGACATGACGGTGCTCCGCCGGCACGGACCCTTGCCGGGCGCCGGCCAGTGGAGCCATCAATACGCGGACGCTGGCAACACCGTCTACTCGACCGACGAACTCACTCGAGCACCGTTGGGCGTGCTCTGGTTCGGCGGTCCGTGCAACCAGCACCTGCTGCCGCGGCACGGCAACGGGCCGATCCCTCAGGTCGTCGGCGGACGGCTGGTCATCCTGGGCGTCGAAACGTTGAGCGCTCGTGACGTGTACACGGGCCGCGAGTTGTGGGTGAAGGAGTTGCCGGGCATCGGCCATCCCTTTACCGATCTGGACTTCGAAGAACGATGGCGTACGGGGGCTTACGTCCACATGAGCCGTGCGACGGGAATCGGCGCCAACTATATCGGCAGCCCCTACGTGTCGTTGACCGATGGCATCTACGTGCGGCACCAGCAACGCATCTTGCGCTTGGATCCCACGACCGGTCGGAAGCAAAGCGAGTTTGCCTTGCCGATCGAAGCGCAGGCCAACTCGTTTGACGACTGGGGTCATCTCAGCGTCTTCGGAGACCACTTGATCACTACGGTGCATCCCCAGATTTTCGACGATCAACCGCTGGGTCGCCAGAATTGGAACGCGCTGTCCAGCAGCCGTCTGGTCGTGATGGATCGGCATGATGGCCGAGTGCTGTGGACCCGTCAGGCCGAGCTGGGTTTTCGGCACAACGCCATCGTCGCGGGCAACGGGACGGTGTTCGTCATCGACAGCCTGACTCCGGAAGCTCTCCAACGATCGGCGCGACGCGGCGAGAACGCCGAAGGTGCTGCGGTGCTGGCACTGGATGCGGATACCGGTCAGCCGCGTTGGACGGTGAACGAGGATGTCTTCGGAACCTGGTTGGGCTACTCCGAAGAACACGATGTATTGATCCAAGCCGGCCGTCGAGGGATTTCGGGTGATCGTCGCGAGCTGACTGACGAACCCAACGATCGGATCGTCGCGTTGCGGGGCAGCGATGGCCGAATCTTATGGGATCGGCAAACCAGCTATGCCGGGCCGTTGGTGCTGCGCGACGACACGATCATCCCCGGCCCCTTGGCTCGCAACCGAGGCCCCTCAGCGTTCCTGGACCTGCTGACCGGTCAGGATCTATACCAGGATCATCCGCTGACCGATCAGAAGATCCCCTGGTCCTACGGCCGGACCTACGGCTGCAGTACGCACAACGCCAGCAAGTACCTGCTGACCTTTCGATCGGGCGCGGCCGGGTTCGCCGATATGACGGCCGCCGGCGGCACGGCCAACCTGAGCGGGTTTCGCGCCGGATGCACTAACAACCTGATCCCGGCCGACGGAGTGCTGAGCGCTCCGGATTACACGCGTACGTGTACCTGTTCCTACCAGCAACAGACGTCTTTAGCACTGATCCACATGCCCGAAGTCGAAAATTGGATGTTCCATGCAATCGAGCGAGGCGACGGCATCCTCCGACGTTTGGGCCTGAATCTGGCCGCACCGGGAAATCGCATGTCGCCGACCGAAACGCTGTGGTTGAACTATCCCAGTGACGGTGGCGCGTCCCCCGATCTGGCCGTCGAGATGACCGCAACGGACGAGCAGCCGTTTCGAATCCATTCGTCGTTGATCGATTCCGACTCGGACAGCCTGCCATGGGTTGCCGGTTCCGGGATCATCGGCCTCAACCGACTGGACCTGCCGTTGACTTCCGGTGAACCGACGCAGCAGGATGATCGTCCGCCGCGCCGCTACACAGTACGTCTGCACTTTCTCGAGCCCCGTGCCATCGATGTCGGGCAACGCGTCTTCGATGTGGTGCTGCAAGACCAAACCGTGTTGACCGACTTTGACATCGTGGCTCGGACCGGCGCCCCCAATCGCGCTTTGGTGACCGAACATCGTGATGTGCTGGCGAGCGACACCTTGCGTATCCAATTGCGAGCTGCCGAATCTTCCGAGCATCGACCCCTGCTATGTGGCATGGAGATCGTCGAGGACCCTTGACGGGCTTTCCCTTCTCACCTGAAGAACCAAGGAGTTTCCAACGTGAAGATTCGCATGATCCCCCTGTGCTTCATCGTATTGTTGATTGCCCGCTTCGGCGTGGCAGCGGAATTCGTCAGCGATTTTTCGACTACCCCGGATCGGGTTTGGATCGGGGCGGCTTACTGGGCCAACCCGATGGAGGATTGGCAGGTACGCGATGGCCGCCTGGAATGCATCAGCGATGGAGGCAACCGGAACGTCCACGTGCTGACCCATCAGTTGGCCGATCGGTCCGGCGATTTTGAAATGTCGGTGCGAGCCGGATTGCTGGAACGCGGTTCCAGCGGCTCGGTCGGTTTTCGCATTGGCATTGCCGACAGTATCGTCGATTATCGAGGTAATTGTTTCTGGGGCCGGGGCGTTCACGCCGTGTTGACCGTTGATGGAGTGCTGATTCTGGCCGATCAGCGCAGCAAGCTGGGCGTTGGAATCGATCTGAACGACGTGACACTGCATCTGCGGGGTGTTCCCGAAGACTCGCAGTATCGTTTGACCCTGTCGGTGGCCGACGCCGATGGTGATCCGATCGGTGAACTGTCGGCCCAAGTGGCGGCGAACGAGCTGGTCGGCAACATCGCGCTGGTCAACAACCACCTGGCACGTGGCGACCATTCGCGTTTCTGGTTCCGCGACTGGACCATCCGCGGCGCGAAGATCCAGTCGAATCCCGATCAGACGTTCGGCCCGATCCTCTGGGCCATGCATACGTTGAGCGACAATCGGGATGCGGACGGTCACGTGTTGAAGATGACCGCTCAGATGCCTCCGATGAGTCGCGCTGATTCGCAGGTGGTGAATCTGGAAGTCCGGCGAGATGGACGGTGGCAGCAGATCGGCAGCGAAACGATCGAACCGGAAGCTCGGACGGCTACCTTCCGCATCGCCCGTTGGCCGGCGACGCAGGACGTGCCGTACCGCTTGGTTTACGAAACTGTGACCACCGCTGGCCGCACATTGCGGCACGATTGGGCGGGCACGGTGCGGCGAGACCCGGTGGATCGACCGGTCAGCGTGGCGGGTCTAACGTGCCAGATGCATTATGGATTTCCCTACGAACCGCTGGTCCGCAATCTGGAGGCACTCGATCCCGACGTGCTCTATTTCTCCGGCGACCAGTTGTACGAACAAAACGGCCATTTCGGAGTGATTCGCGAGCCGGCCGACCGCGCCATCTTGAACTACTTGCGCAAGTGGTACATGTTCGGATGGGCTTTCGGCGATCTGATGCGCGACCGGCCCACCATCGTGCTGCCCGACGACCATGATGTGTATCACGGCAATCTGTGGGGCGAAGGCGGGAAGGAGATGCCGACCGAGGGCGAACAATACCGGACGCTGACCGGTGACCGGCCCGGCTATATCATGCCCGTGCCTTTCGTAAATGTGGTGCATCGTACGCAGACGGCCCACCATCCGGATCTGTTCGATCCTGCCCCGGCCAAACGAGACATCAGCGTGTTTTACGGAGACATGGTCTACGGCCGGTTGAGCTTCGCCATGGTCAGCGATCGTCAGTTCAAATCGGGGCCGCAGCGAGTCGATACCGGCAGCGGACGCCTCGATCATCTGGAGGATCCTGCGATCGACCCGCTGACGCTGGACAAACCCGGCCTGACGATGCTGGGCGAACGGCAGAAGAAGTTCCTGGAGCACTGGGCGACCGATTGGCGTGGGGCCGACATGAAGGTTCTGTTGAGCGGTACGACCTTTGCCAATTCGGCAACCCATCATGGATCCTATGACGGCCGTCTGCTGGCCGACATCGACTCGGGTGGCTGGCCCCAAACGGCTCGTCGTCGCGTATTGCAAATCGCTCGCAGCGCGCTGGCCTTTCACATCAGCGGCGACCAGCACTTGGCCTCGTTGATCCAACACGGCATCGATCAACAGCGCGACGCCATCTGGGGCTTTTGTACACCGGCCATCGCTGTGGGCTACCAACGCTGGTGGCGACCGGACGAGGTCGATATGCCGCACGCGAATCGGCCGGAACACAATCTGCCGAACACCGGGGAATACATCGATGGTCTGGGCAACAAGATCTTCGTCCATGCGGTGGCCAATCCCGAGGGAATCCGAGACGACCATCGCTATCGACAGGCTCAGATCAAGGCATCGGGTTTTGGACTGTGTCGCTTCGATCCGGTCCAGCGTACGATCGAGGTACACTGTTACCAGTTTCTGGTCGACGTCAGCGCTCCGAATCAGGACCATCAATTTCCCGGCTGGCCCGTCACGTTGACACAGCGGGATCAAGACGGCCGGACCGTCGTCGGCTATCTACCGGAACTGCAAGTCGGTGACGTGCAGCGAGCCGTTGCCTTGGTGTACGACCAGACGAATGACGAGCTGCTGTACGGGTGGCCGGTGCAGGGTGACGTTTTTCGCCCGTGGGTCTTTGACAGCCAATCCACGTACACCGTTCGGCTGGGCGATCCCGATACCGAGGATTGGAAAACGTATTCGGACTTGCAAGTTGAATCGTCCGAGGATCGCTAATCCCCGTCCCGAAAGCCGGACCGTACGATCGCCGAGATGCCATGAGCCTGCCCGCGTCTCAGTTCGTTTTGGAATTCAAGCATTGCGGAGAGCGCTGACGATTTGCGTCCGGGCGGCTTGAAAGGCCGGCACGATAGCTGCCAGGACGCCGACGGCTAGTGAGACGGCGATGCCCATGGCACCGAGTTGCCAGGACGGGCGGAAGGCGATCGTCACCCCTTCCGCTCCGATGGCCATGCCACCCGACGCGATCAACGCCAAGGCCGCGATCGTCCCCAGGACGCCGCCAAAAACGCACATCAGCAGGCTCTCGGCGATCACAAGGCGAAAGATCCGCGCGGGACGCAGTCCCAACGTTTGCAGGACGGCATGCTCGCGGATGCGGTCCTGGACCGACATCACCGTCGTCGTGGCGACCAAGGACAGGACCAGCGCGACACAGGCGTAGCCCAGCCAGTGCGCAAAACCGATCAGATCGACCAGATCGGACAGCACGCTCGCTTGGAACGCCCCCTTGCGTCGAGTGGTGGTCGCCACCGGCCCGGCTTTCAGTGCCTGGTCGATGGCGCGGGCCACCGCCTCCGGTTCGGCATCGTCCGTCAGATGGACCTCGTGCTGGGTCACCAGTCCGGCGGCGTTCATGCCCGGCGTGTACTGAAGGAACGGCAAGTCCGTGTAGATCAGGTTTTCTTCGGCAGGCACGGCTGACTCGAAGACTCCGGCTACCCTCACCGAAATTTCGCCGATCGAAAACTGTTCCCCCATGGCCAGATTGTGCCGTCGGGCCACGGTGCGGCCCACCAGAGCGGCGTCATGACGCCCGGCGAACTCGGTCCAGTCTCCCGATGTGAGCTGCAGATCGCGCGCGGATCGGAGTTTCCCGACCGGAAGGCCGTTGAAGACAATCGCATCCAGGATGGCTCGGCAGTTGTTCGTCCAGACCAGCACCGGGACCACGTCTGCGACGCCGGGTACGGTGCGGATGCGGTCGGCGTAGTCGTGCGGGAGACGGCTGCTGGTCGGGCAGAAACGGTTCTCCTGAAATACGATCAGGGTCCGCTGAGCGTGTTCGTCCTCCGTCAGCCGCCTGAGTCCTTCCTGAACCGAGCCGACGAAGCAGAACACCAGTAACGCCACCGCGGCACCACTGACGGTCAGCAGCGTGCGCGCTCGGCGGCGCCAAAGGCTCTTGATCACATAGGGAGTAAAGCGGAACATGATGGACCTTTCTCTATCTGGCCATGGCATGAGGCTGTTCTTGCCGACCGTGACGCTTCGGGGTGGCTTCGATAATCCGTCCGCGGTCCAGCCGCAGACAACGGGTGCCGATGGAGGCCACCTGCTGGTCGTGGGTGACCATCAGCATGGTCATGCCCAGTTCCCGGTTCAGCCGTCCCAGCAGCACTTGAATCTGCTCGCTGGTCGTCGCGTCCAGGCTGCCGGTCGGTTCGTCGGCCACGATGATCGCCGGATGGGCGACGATGGCGCGGGCGATGCCCACCCGCTGTTCCTGCCCCCCGGAAAGTTGTCGGGGATAGTGGTCGACCCGATCCGTGAGTCCGACGGCCTCCAACGCCACCTCGACTCGCTTCCGGCGTTCGGCACCGGACAGGGGCAACAGCAGCAGGGGCAGTTCGACGTTCTCGTAAGCGGTGAGAACGGGGATCAGGTTTTGCGTCTGAAAGATGTAACCCAGATTTGCAGCCCGCCAGTCGGCCAGCCGACTGCGCGACAGCCGCGTGATTTCGGTCCCGGCGACGTTGATCGACCCCTGATCGGCGCGGTCGATTCCGGCGAGCAGATTGAGCAGTGTACTCTTGCCGGTGCCGCTGGCTCCCATCAGCGCGACAAACTGGCCCGACTCGATGTCCAAGTCCACGTTGTCCAGGGGAGTGATGGTCTCGTCACCTTTGCGAAAACATTTCGTCAGATTGCGGATTTCAACCAGTGCCATGCCTACCTCTCATTGGGTTGTCCTTCGTTCGTGGAATACCACTTGCGTGCTACGGACCGCGTGCGGATGCTGTCATGCCGAGGCGATCGTCCTCGCCGGAAATCGTTACGCGGTCTCCGTCTTCCAGTCGCTCGCGGCCCCCGGCGATCAACCGATCGGTCGGCGTCAACCCTTCGACCACTTCCACCAAGGTGTCGGTGCCGGCCTGTCCCAGCCGCACGCGTGTTCGGCGGGCCGTGCCGCGTGGATCGACGACCCACACGGCATGGCCGTCGTCGGCCGATTCGACCAGTTCCCGAGGCGCCAGCAAACGCTCCGGCTGCTGGGACTCTTCGGATTCGGAGTCCGGCTTGTCCGGCGCGAGGAAAGTGGCTGTCACCAGCATTTCGGGACGCACCGTCTCCGGGGGCGACGTAATCGCGACCTTGACCTCCAACGTGTTTTTCTGAATGTCCGCTTGCGAGGTGCTGTGCAAAACGTAACCCTGCATCGGCTCGTTCGCCGATGCCGTCTCGATTCGGACCGGCTGTCCCGGCTGGACCAGAGGTACGTCTTCGAGCCGCACATCCGCCCGGACCTGAAGCATCTGGGGATCGTACAGCGTGACGATGATGTTGGCCTTGTATTCTCCACCGGGGTCGATCCCCATCACGCGCGACCCGGGCCGGGCGACCAGCGACAGGACGCGTCCGGCAGTGGGCGATTCGACGACCATGCGATCCAGGCGAAGCTGGGCGGCCTGTACCGCCAATATCGCTTGACGCTCGTTCCCCTCGGCGACCGACACCAGCGCCTCGGTGCTGGCGGCCTGCCGCGTCTCGTCGATCAGCAATTCAAGCTGTCGGGCCAAGGCATCCCGCCTCTGGCGCAGGGCGTCCGCTTCGCGTTCGAGTCGCGGCGCGCGGGCTTCCAATTCCTTCGCTTCGGCCAGGGCGATATCGTACTCGCGCTGTGCCTGCTGAACGGCCCGCCCCGCCAGCGCCTCGCCCGCCTCTTGCTTCCCGGCCAGGTCCTTTCGAGCGAACTCCACGCGCGCCTCGGCGGCCTGGGTCAGGAACGGCAAACGAGCCAATTCCGTTTCGGTCGTGGCGAGCAGCGATTCTGCTTCGGCCAGCGCGGCTTGGAGATGCACCGGATGTTCCAGCCGCAGCCGGGCGGCGCGCAGCTCCGCCCTTGCAGCCGCCAATTCGGCAGAGCGCAAGGCGAGCGTCGCCTGAGCCTGCTCAAGCGCCAGCCTTGCATCGGTGTCGATCAGCCGCGCCACCGGCTGGCCGGCCGCGATCTGCTGACCTTCCACAACCAGCAACTCGTGCACGACGCCTTCCGCCAGCGCCGAGACCACCACCGGCGTCGGACGCGGCTCGACCCAGCCCGCGGCTTGAAACAGCGGTGCTCCGACCTGTTGGACTTCGGCTCGCGCGACGACCACCGGGACGACCGTGACCGGCTTGGCCGACACAAGCCGGTCACGCGCCGCCCAACCGAGCATCGTCAGAAACCCGAGAATCACGATGCCGGGCAGGACGTAGCGCGAAAATACCGCTCGACGGCGGGCTCGCTGCGGAGGTATCGCCTTGCGGCGGTCGAGCGCCAGGGCCCCGAGATCGACTTCGGTCATGGCGGCAGACTCCCTAATCCTTTACCACGTGCACTTTATCGGCCAACACGGTCAAATTCCCTTGGTCGTCCCGCTGTGCCCTGCCGCGCACCACGACTTTCGAGAGTTCTGCCACGCCGAGCAGTTCACGGGCGTCTTTCGAGACGGGTTGGGCATCCGGCCCGACGATCTGGACCAATGCCAATTGACCGGCCGTGTCCGAACAGCAGTAATCCCACGGCGTCGCAGAGCCCTGCTGGTCGGGACACCCCAGGAGCTTCGCGTCGACGAGCGTAAATGCGGCGAGTCCCTCGACGAACGGCCTCGCCGTGCCGCCGATGCGCCCTTCGACGGCGATCGCGTCGCCGTTTCGACTATCGTTGTGCGCCTGTGCCACGCCGAGGACATCCGCAGGCTTGTCCTGCAGCAGATAGGCCGGATCCGGCGCGCTGCGCGCATTGGTCGACGCGCTTGGGGCCTTCGATTCGGAGCAACCCGCCACAAGCGAAGCAGCGACGGCCAACAGCCCCGCGATCTTGGTCGTATTCAACATCTGGCTTTCCTTCCGATTTTGAAAAAAATGAAACCAACCGTCCGATGCAACTCACACCGCCTTCAAACTTTCGGCGACCGGCAGGCAAAGTGCCTTGATCGCCGGTGGGATGGCTCCCACGATTCCCAAAAGCAATCCGGTTCCGCAGCCCACCAGCAGAGCCACACTATCGACGTGCAGCGCAAAGGCGCCCATCGTCACCCGCACCGCCATGCCATGAATCCACAGCAGGGCGACCAGCCCGGCCAGCAAGGATGCCGCGGCTGCCAGCAGCGCTCCTTCTTGGACAAGGCTGATCAGAATCGCGCTCCGCCGGTATCCGAGCGCCTGTAACGTCGCGATCTCCCGAACCCGCCCGGCCACCGCACCATACATCATGTTCAGTCCCGCAAACACGCCTGCGGCCGCGACCAGCGAGACCACCAGCCAACCCAGCATTCGCACCGGCTTGTAGAGCGTTTGCAGCGAGGCATAGTAGTCGGTCTCGCCGACCGCTTGCAGTTCGAGATCGACGCGTTGCCTGCAAAACAAGTCCACCCCCGCCGGATTGGCGCCGGGTTGCAACAGCAACGCGACGACGCTCAAGTCCTGCCGCTTCAGCGTCTGCTGCAAATCGGGCAGCCGGCACCACAGCTCCGACTCGAACGCCGAACCGCTTGCCGTGAACTGTCCACTGACTCGCCAGGTACGACCTTCGAACTCGACCTGCTGACCGATCGCCAACTGTCCCGGATCGACGCCCAGCTTGGCCGCAGCCAACCGGCCCGCCAGGAGCTCGCCCGGCCCCGGCCACGTCCCGTCAACGATCCTCACCTGCCGCCGCACCAGAGGCGCCGCGGTCGTAACGCCGCGCACCAGCCCCAACGCGCCTTCCTGCTGGTCCGTGGCGACCCGCGTCCCCAGATAGAGTTCGGGAGAGACATGGGGCAGGCCGAAACGCGTTTGTACGCCTTGCACGCTGGCCGTCAGCAAACCCGGTGTCCGGGCAGCGACCGCCGAGTTTTCGACGCTCATCTCCGCCCCCAACGAATACACCAGCACCACGTCGGGATCGCCGCTGACAGCCAGCGACCTCTCCAGACCTCGTAGGAATCCGACCACGACGAAGACCAACAAAATGACTACCGCCAAAGCACCGAGCGTCAGCACGCTGCGAGACGGTCGCCGCAGCAGGTTGCGGACCCCGTATTCCCACGGCAATAGTTGCAAACGGAACATGGCTATTCCTGTCCGGTACACTTGGGAATGCTCGCCGTGTGGAAGGCGAGTAACGCTGTGAGAAACCACTGGAGAACCGGCGTTGCCGCCCGTTGCGAGCCGCTAGACAGACCCGTATGTCCGTCCGGCGGACCAGACGATCGTCCGAACTGGAAGACGCCCGAAGCAAGGCGGCACCGGCGCGCGGCGACTGCCGTAGAGATTAGAGTTGCAGGGATTCGATCACGAGCCGGAGCGATCGCCCTGCGGCACAGCCGGCCCACGGCGGACCATCTCCGGGCCACGCCAAAAACCCCACGCAGGCGGCAGATGGCCGAACGAAATCCACGAGCCACGAACCGGCGAAACATACGTCTAGAACGGGATCATCATCGTTGATCCGCACCGCCCCTTCGCAGACGCAACCGTTGCAATGACATCGCCCCTCCGGGGCACATGGCGTCTGCTCCTGCTCCATCGGTCTGGAGTCGGACGGCCGGTGGGACGATCCGTCGCAATGGTTCGAACAGCACGAATAAGGCACTGGCAGCTCAGTCGAATCACGATGCAACCCCATCCCACCCAAACACTTGAACGGGCAGGCCAAAAGACAGCCAATCAGGAGTAATACGTGAACGGTGCGCGACATTTGGGTAATTTTACAAGCTTCGGACCAGCGCGTCAAGGAACTTCCAAGTCAAGACAGCGTTGCCGCTTCTGGCGACCCATACGAGAAACTCGCCTGGTGGGATCAATACCAGCTTCATCCCGATCGAATTCTCGATCTCGACTTCCACGCCTTCGTCAGGGGATGCGTGCCAGCGACAAGGGCTTCTTGGACCTGGACTGGCGTCAGTATCTGGCTCTGTTGCGATGGGCGGCCGGGCAACCTGCGAAAGGTCTGCTTGCCAAGACGCCGGAAGAGCTGCGAGGCATTCTGGGGACATTGGGCATCGAGGCCTCCCGGGTAGATAGCGAACAAGGCCCTGAATCACGTTCCATCCTGGCCTTTGCTCGTTCTTCGCGGTCTGCAAGATTATTCTTTCACGCCTCCTCTGTTCGGGAAAATGGGTGCCACCCATCTAATAAATGATAGATGGGTGGCACCTTTAACACCATCACCCATAGATCGCACCAATCTCATCCCACGGCCCATCCGCCGGGCGGTGTGCCGGGGGATGGGCGTGGATTGGATTTTCCCGGGACGGGCTGTGCGAATTATGGAAGCTCGGGCGGTTCGACGATCGGGAACTCGCCGGACAACGCTTTCAGGAACTCGACCAGATCCGCTTTGTTCTCTTCGGTCAAGTTGGCTTCACCGACGCCCTGTAGCACCACCGATAGGTTCGGGTTGTCGAGTCCCCCGCCCGCCATCAAGGCCACGGCCTCTTCCAATGTGGCCACACTGCCGTCGTGGAAGTAAGGCGCGGTATTGGCTACCTCGCGCAGCGGAGGTACACGGAAGGCGCCCAAGTCGGCTTCATTGCCCGTCACGGCTTTCCGGCCTTGTGGCGGTGGGTCCTGGTCCATGCCGATCCCGGCATTGTAGAAGTCGTAGCTACTGAACAAGGGCGGCGTGTGACAGGCGGCGCAACCTACGCTGTTAAACAGTTTCATGCCACGTTTTTGGGCGTCGGTCAGCGCGTCCTCGTCGCCCGCCATGTACTGGTCGTAGGGCGAATTGCCGCTCAACACCGTGCGTTCAAAGGCAGCAATGGCCTTGGCAATGCCTTCTCGGGTAACATCGGTGCCGAACACCTTCTGGAAAAGCTCGCGGTAGCCATCCAGTTCGTTCAACTGACCAATCATCGTGTCCAAGTCATGCCCCATTTCGATCGGGTTTTCGATCGGTCCCAAGGCCTGCTCTTCCAACGTCTCCGCGCGTCCATCCCAAAACAGCGAGGTCGCATAGGCGGTATTGATCACGGTAGGCGAATTCATGTCGCCCAGTTGGCCTTCGATGCCGGAACTGGTCGGCGTATCTTCGGCCCAAGCCATATGCGGATCGTGGCAAGTCGCGCACGAGAGGGTTCCATCCTTGCTCAATCGCTTGTCGAAGTACAGCATCTTACCCAATTCGACCTTCTCCGCCGTCATCGGGTTGTCTTCCGGGATCGGCAACGGCGGCAGCCCCAACGGCACTTCCACCTCAAATGCCACGGGTTCCTCGGCTGCCTCGTCCGCCGCTTCGTCCGTCGCCGGTTCGTCCGCTGATACTTCCATTGCTTCTTCTGCCGGTTCCTCCGTTGGTTCCTCCGCCGGTTCTTCGGCTGGTTCTTCGGCCGGTTCTTCGGTCGGTTCTTCGGTCGGTTCTTCGGTCGGTTCTTCGGTCGGTTCTTCGGTCGGTTCTTCGGTCGGTTCTTCGGTCGGTTCTTCGGTCGGTTCTTCGGCCGGTTCTTCGGCCGGTTCTTCGGTCGGTTCTTCGGTCGGTTCTTCGGCCGGTTCTTCGGTCGGTTCTTCGGTCGGTTCTTCGGTCGGCTCTTCGGTCGGCTCTTCGGTCGGCTCTTCCATTGGTTCGTCCACCGGCTCTTCGGTCGGCTCTTCCACCGGTTCTTCCACCGGTTCTTCGGTCGGCTCGTCCACCGGTTCTTCTACCGGTTCGTCCACCGGTTCTTCTACCGGTTCGTCCACCGGTTCTTCTACCGGTTCGTCCACCGGTTCTTCTACCGGCTCTTCAGTTGGTTCCTCGACGGGGATCTCGTCGAGCGGATCGGCCGGGGTCTCGTCGGGGGCCGGAGTGATCGGAGTTGGCGGCGCAGGCGTTTCTGGCTGACAGCCAGTCGACAGGACTGTCCAAGCAAGCGCGATCGCTAGGGTCCGGATCCACGCCCATCGTCGTTTCGAGTTCATCTGGTTGCTCCTTTCGTAACACACGTTCACAAGTATTGCGCCCCTACGGCACAAGGGGGGGAAACCATCGGAAACGGCCGCGTCTTCAGACATCAGTCGAGTGAACGGGGCTGATTCGTGGTCGGTAACACGCAAGAAATTCTCTAATGAACCTGCGGGCTTGTCAACCTGCCAGCGAAATCGTGGGCGTTTCTTTGCGAAATCGGCTAACTCGGTGCTGTCTCGTTGGAACAGCGGTTGGGCAGCGTCGAGGGGAAAAACATCATCAAAGCGGCCACACAGCCAGCGCACAGCGTGGAACCCGTCAGCCAGATGCTGGTCCAGTCGCGCTCGCGCACTCCGTTCACCTCGGTGGTGAACCAGTCGCCGACGGCTCCGCCCACCAGTCCACCGACCAGGAAGCCGATGCTGACAAAGAACACCCCGTAGATGTTCTGCATGCTGCCGCGAACGTCTGGCGGAGCGATCCGGTCGACATACATGTAACCGACCGCCAGGAAGCAGCCGAAGCAAAAACCATGCAGGGCCTGACCGACGCCTGCCAGAACCAGCTTGCCGATAAACGGCGGATCGATGCTGAAGACCAGTGAAAACAGCACGAATCGCAGAAAGTACGCGGTCGCGCCCAAAATCAACGTTCGCTTGTATCCCAGGCTCTTCAACAAATATCCAAGAAAGGCCATCACCAGGATCTCGCACCATTGGCCCAGCGAGCTGATCATCTGCTCGCCCGCTTCCTTCCATCCCCCACTGTCCAAAATGTCGCGCAAAAAGACACTGTTGAACACGAAGAAGTACTGGTGAGCGATACAGATGAAAAAGGTGACCAGAACGATCACCAGAAAATGACGCTCGCGCAACATGGCCATCACGATGCCCGGGGCATAGGAATGCCGATCGCGAGTGGCAGGCGGTGTGTGCGGAAGCGTCAAGCAGTAGACGCTCATCACGATTCCGACGGCCCCGGACATCGCGAACGCGATTCCTCGCGCCGCCGCCAACGATTCGCCTTCCAGGCCGCGCAACCATCCCAGTTCGATCAGAAACGCGGGGACGATGAAGCCGATCGTGCCGAACAATCGTATCCACGGAAATTCCAGCTCGCCGTTCTGCAAGTGCCGAAAAGCCAGCGAATTGGACAGCATCATCGTCGGGACGTACAAGACCGAATACAGCGTTCCCAGCAGGATTACCGGCCAGACGGCCTGTTGCGTAAATAAGGCCAACATCAAGAGACCGCCCGCTAAATGACATACGGCCATGACCCGCTCGGTGGAAAACGCGCGGTCGACGATCTGCCCGATCACAAACGGCGCCAAAATCGGACCCACGGCCAACGCCGCGACGAAATAGCCGACTTGTTGAGCCGTGAAGCCCAACGTCTGGTCGACGTACAGGGCGGCGATCGGCAGATAGCATCCCTGGACGAAGTACTGCAGGAACATCATCAACGCCAATCGAACCAGCAGGGAAATCGAGGACCGTGGGGCAGGGATTTCGCTTAGAAGGCCGTCGGAATTCATGGTCGCTTCGCTTCTGGAAAGGAACCTGAAACATCTCGCCCGGTCATCCGCCTTAGCCGAGCGGCTCTGGTTGTATCACAACACCCATTGAACGGCCAGTCCCTGCCCACGCTAAGCTCCGTGGGCGAAGGCAAACGTCGAAAGCCAATGTGGCGACCGCCGTTTCCCCCTGCGATGGTCAACGCAATACGGTGGGGGATGCGTTCCATGACGGCATGTCAGACGGCAGACGCGCGACGGGCCCCACGCCGCCTTCGTAAACGCTGAATTCCGCCCAAATTGGCTGCTGCTGGGACACGAACAGCGCTTGCTCGCGGCTCAGACCGTAAAGACTGATCAGGTCCAACACGCCGCTGCGGCCAGTGTACTCGACGGTCGTCCCCGAATCGAACAGCAGGTTGAACGCCAAGTCTTCCTTACGATGATCGGCCGATGAGCCTTGGATCGCCGCCGTGACGTTTGGAAGTTGCTTGATCCGTCCCAGAGTTCCCGGGGGTCCCATGTTGCCAAGCAACAGCACGTCGTCCTCGCCGCTTCCGTTTCTTTGAACGCTCAAGAAGACATCGGCCAACGTATCCGATTCGACGGCCAGGCGATCGGCTTGGACTTGAACATTGACCAACGTGAACGTGAAAGCGTGTTCGGCGGGAACCGAGCGGACTCGAAACCGAGCCACCATCGGTTGGCGATCCAACAACTCGGTGGGAACCGGCACGGTATATACGCTGCCCATATCGACTTCCAGCCGATCCGAATCGAACAGAAACGCATACCGAGCCGGACTTGAGAAACGACCTACCGGCGGCCCCGGCAGATAAGCGTACCGATCTCCTTGGGCGTTGACCATGGAAACGAACGTAGGCAGTGTCGAATCGTCGATTGCGCGGATGTCCTGCACGGCGATAACGTCGAAGCGTCGCATAAGGTCGGCCAGGATCTCCATCATCTGAGGAATCGTCAACGTCGATGGACTCAAGGTGGACAATGGCAACGCCGCAATGCGAACCACGTCGGCATTCGCCGGCATCTGCGGTTGCGTCGGCAGCCCGGCCGTTGCCGCTCCGGGCGAGAGGGCAGGGCTGGTTGGAACTGGCGAATTCAGCGGATCTGGGCTCTCCGGTGTTCGTGCCGACTCGTTCCCTGCGACAAAGTTTTGGGCTTCCGCCGTGACTCGTTGCCCGATCGTTTGGTTCCATCCCGCAAACCCGGCCAGCAAAGAGTTCAAGCGGGGGCCATCATGCGATTCTTCCATTGTGCTTCGCACCGATTGCACGCGGTCGACGACCCGGCGTTTAACCTGCTCGGCCCGTTCACGATCGATCGCCACCCGGGGTCGAGGTCCGGCCCAACGGATCGAGAAAACGCCCGAACCGACCAGAACCATGATGAACAGAAGCGAAACGGGGGCGCTCATACGCCCCGTGACCATGCGGCGAATCGGACGTGGCAGCGCGAAAGCGATGAGGCTCATCACTAGCTGCGCCGTGGTCATTCTCCTCCTGGAACGGGCCATCCGTGGCTATCCTTCGAGGCTATTTTTTGGACAGGCGACGTTGGGTCGCACGATGGGAACCTTCGTCCCTCAACCTTACGAGACTGCGCTTGGGAGACGCTTATAATGCAATCGTCGGAAAACCACAACCGTTGAATGATCATTTTCCGCCGTTCGGACGTAACAAGACAGCAGATTTCCGAACTCGGGCGATTTCGATTACCTGGATTCTCAACCTGGACGAGGCACAAAGTTTTTCGTGAATGGCCAAAACTTCCCTCAAAATGCAGTTTCTCACCTTGCGTAGCTGTGCTATCACTGCTAGCATGCACACGACGGGAACTATAGATTGTCGTTTTTCGTCTCCCGATCGATCGCTGTCTCAAAGTCGCGGCGATTGCAATCGGGCTGGACTGGGAGTTTGCTCAAGGAGGATTCGGCTATTCGTCCGGGGCGCCAAACCCGGACGGGGCACCGAACGTTAGGCAAAGAAATGCTTGTACTCAGCCGTAAAATTGGTGAACGGATTTTGATCGGTCCCGATATCTCGGTGACTGTCGTTCGCATCGCGGGAGGAGCGGTGCGGATCGGCGTGGAAGCGCCTTCCGATATGCCCGTGATCCGAGAGGAATTGAAAGGGCAGTTGGATCAGGCGGACGACCGGAAGATGCGATCGGTCAATTCCGGGTAGCGTGGAGCAGATTCCACGTAAAAGTGCGGCTCAGAATCCGCAATAATCTGTAGGCCAAGCGGCCACGGGTCGACGGTGATTCTGCAGTGGCCCGGGGCGACGCTTTGATCGTGCTGGTCCAACGCAATCCGGGCTTGGTAGATGATCGCCGTAGGCTGCACGTTCCCATCCGTCCCCTGCCGCATTACCAACCTGCCGGCGGCAAGCAACGGGGCCGGCACGGCTTGCAAATCGGTTTTGGAGCTACCGTTAGGTGCCACCCATTTACCTAACTATTTCTCCCATTTGTTCATCTATCCTTAAAGTTCCACCCTTATTGTATACTGACAGTAACAAAATAGGATGGTTTCACGACTTGCCTCACACGGATACACCATCATGGTGCAGATACAACCACCCCGCTTTGGCCGCCCCGGAGGTATCGACCAGCCATGAAAGCGATGCTCTTACGACAGATGGGTATGTTGACGGAATCGTGGCAACCGCTGGAAGCGGCGGATCTGCCAGTTCCGAAGCCTGGGCCGGAGGAAATCCTGGTGCGGGTTGCCGTGTGCGGGGTCTGCCATACGGAACTCGATGAAATCGAAGGCCGTACTTCACCGCCGAGATTGCCGGTTGTGCTCGGCCATCAAGTGGTCGGGTACGTCGAGCGGTTCGGCAAGCATGCAGCCGGATTCGCCTCGGGTGATCGTGTTGGGGTTGCCTGGATTCACCACGCCTGCGGCCGATGTGTCCAGTGCGCAGCCGGCGACGAAAATCTGTGCCCGAAGTTTCAAGCGACCGGACGAGATGTGAATGGCGGCTACGCCGAGTACATGACGGTGCCGGCCGCATTTGCGCATCCAATGCCTTCTGGACTGCCGGACGCGGAGGCAGCCCCACTGTTGTGCGCCGGCGCAATCGGCTATCGATCCTTGCGTCTGGCCCAAATGGGCCAAAGCGGTCGACTTGGTTTGACGGGCTTTGGCGCCTCGGGGCACCTCGTTCTCCAACTGGTACGCCACTTGTGGCCTGCTGCCCGAGTGTTCGTGTTCTGCCGCAGCGAAGCACAACGTGACTTTGCGCGCCAACTGGGCGCGGCCTGGGCAGGCCGGACAGAAGAAACGGCTCCCGAACTGCTGGATGCAGTGATCGACACCACCCCGGCCTGGAAGCCAGTGGTCGAGGCTTTGCGGCAACTGCGCCCGGGAGGCAGATTGATTATCAACGCCATCCGCAAAGAGGATACGGATCAAGGTGAATTGCTCCGTTTGCGTTACACGGAGCATCTGTGGATGGAGAGGGAGATCAAGACCGTCGCCAATGTGACACGTCGCGACGTCCGAGAATTCTTGGACTTGGCGGCTCAAGCGGGGTTGCGGCCCGAGGTCCGGCAATACCCGCTCGAGGAGGCCAATGATGCCCTGCTGGCCTTGAAACGTAGCGGCCAGCCGGGTGCCAAAGTGCTTCGCATCCATTGAAAAGTTGAAGAATTTTCGTGGCGGAACCTGCGGGAAAACGCATGTGGCGGAACCGCCTGAGGAGATGGGCTCGGACAGGACGATCCGCAACGCACCGTTCTTGATGGAATCGGGTGTTGCTGACACAATTCGTGTTGCTGGGAAACATCGCCATCGGGATTCCGGAACCAGCCGCGGGGTGCCCGCCCAGCCGCACAACAGGGTACCCATCCGCCAGGTCTGCAACGCTCGTCGAGCCTGACCGGTCCGTTCTTTTCTTGCGCACTTGCAACCCGAGTCACGGTGTTCTATGCTGATCTTTGACCGCGGTGGGCGCCTTCCGCCGCGCCGGTGCTGTAGTTCCGGCATTCCGCTCCATATCCCCCCACATAAGGAACCCCATGTATGTTGACGCTTGCCAAACGTTTTTGCGCCTTGCTTCTGGTCCTGTCGATCGGCGGCCAGGCTATTGCAGAGGATGCCCCCCAACCCATTCGAGCCTTGCTCGTCACGGGCGGTGGATGGCACGACTTTGAAACGCAGAAGAAGCTCATCACCGAAGGGCTCAGCGAGCGGATTCACATCGAGTGGACCGTCGACTACGAAGCCGGCCGCCGGGCCGACTTTTCGCCCACCCGGTTCGAGGACGAGAACTGGATCGACGGATTTGATATCGTGATCCACAACCACGGTCTTACCAACCTTCGCGAGCACGAACCGCTGGCCGCCCGCATTGCCGACGCTCATTACGAATCGGGCGTGCCCGCCGTGGTCATCCACAACACGCTGCACAGCCTGCGCGACTCGGAGAAGTGGCACGAGTTCATGGGCGTGAAGTCACGGGTCCACGAGTCGAACCGGCCGCGCGAGATCAAGAACCTTGCGCCGGAGCACCCCATCATGCGCGATTTCGGCGAAACTTGGACACCAGCCACCGTGGAACTTTATACCATCGAGCGAGTCGACGAAGGTACGACGGTGCTGGCCGACTGCTACGGCGAGCGCCACGACCGGCGCCACGCAACGTACTGGACGCACCAATACGGCAAGGCGCCGGTGTTCGGCACCACCATCGGGCACGACAACCGCGCCGTGGCCGACCCGGTGTACCTGGACACCCTGGCCCGCGGCGTGCTCTGGGCGACCGGCAAGCTGGACGACGACGGCAATCCCTTGCCAGCCTGGAACCGGACCCTCAGCACACGCTGACCCGGTGCGGGAACGGGGTTGCGGTTGGAGACATTGGACCCGATCCCCCGAAAACGAACGGACCGTAGGCTCCAAACACAGTCAGCGAGTCTCACTGTAAAACGCTTCCATGAGTTTGGCTTCCCGGCCGGAATTGTATTGGGGGTTCGGTTCCGTTGGGACAGGAGCGCCGGTTTCCTCGCGCCATGCCTTCATTTTTGCATGGAGTTCCGCAGTTTTTTCCGGAAGGAGATCCGCGAGATTCAGGCGTTCGCCGAGGTCGCGATCCAGGTCATACAACTCGAGCCCTCCGTCCTCAAAATATTCGTGCAACTTCCATTTCCCCAAACGCATGACCGCTCCCGGACGGGTCCGGAAAAACGGGTCCCGAGTTTCGAAGTTACCCCTTCCGTAGGCCTGCAGATAGACCGGAAAATGCCAGAAAAGCGCCCGCTCCGGGATCTCCTCTCCTTCAGTTAGATGCGGCATCAAGCTCAGGCCATCAAGCAGCTTTTGTTCGGGAACCTCGATCCCGGCCGCCTCCGTGAAAGTAGGAAAGAAATCGACTCCCTGGACCGGTGTCGACGAACGGGTTCCGGCAGGGACTTGGCCTGGCCAGCGAACGATCATCGGCACCCGGATTCCGCCCTCGTAGTAACTACCCTTTTCACCGCGCAGCGGCCACACCCGCGAGATGTTATGAATACCGCCATTATCCGACGTGAACAGAACCAGGGTGTTTTCCCTGACCCCGAGTTCGTCCAGCGTCTCAAGCAGGCGGCCGATGTTGTAGTCCATGTGGTCGATCATCGCAGCGTAGGTCGGGTTGAAGTGAGTCGCTGTCGGGCTCTTCGCCTCATACCTGGCAATTACCTCCTTCTTGGCTTGGATCGGGGTGTGAGGAATGTAGTATTGCATCGACAGGAAGAAAGGACGCCCTTCGTCGCGATTCGTCAGGTAATGGATGGCTTCGTCGGTCAACCGGAAGGTCAGGTGCTCACCCTCGGGACCGTCTGAAAGAGCCGGATTTCCGTAGGGACTGAAATACCCTTGCCTAGGATGCCCCCATTGCCCGCCGCCGATATTGACCTCAAACCCATGTTTGAGCGGGTCGGTGCTGATATGCCATTTGCCGATGTGACAGGTGGCGTAACCGTTTTCGTTCAGGAGAGTGACAAAGGTCGTATTCTCCTCCGAAATGTATTCGGTGTTGGGTATCGGAATCAGTTTGCGAAGCTGATTTTGTCCGCGATCCGAATTCCCGACGGTAAACACACCATGTCGAGGACCATATTGTCCGGTAAACACGACCGCTCGGCTTGGCGAACAATTTGCGGCGGGCGCGTAGGCGTCCGTGAAAACCATACCCTCTGCCGCTAACCGATCGAGATTGGGGGTCTCGTAGAAAGTGGTTCCCATAAACCCGGTATCACCCCAGCCGAGATCATCAACGTTGATGAAAACGATATTGGGACGATTTGCTACTTCCTGGCCGACTGCGGTTGGGGGAGCCAGTGCCGCGGTCAGACCGATGAAGGCTGTGGCGGCGACCTTCAGCAACGTCCTTGCATCCCCTTTTTTCACCACGTCCGGCCGTGTCAACCCGTTCTCTTTATCCGCTGGAAGCATAATAAGAAAGACTCCTTAATTCCGTAGGAAAGACTGCACCTCAGGCGAGCTTCGTCACCTTTTCTGCCTCCATTCGAATTCCCGCCAGTCCAGTGCTTCATCCATGATTTCGCGGTGCAGTTGCTGCATCGTCCGCTTCATTGCTTCGAAACGCTCCGGATGCTGTTCCGCCAAGTCATGCTGTTGGCCAGGGTCCTTGCGGAGATGGTACAGGCGAAAATCGGTCAATTCGGTGGCCTTGATATCACCGATAAACGCCTCTTCGAACATGTTCTGGCGTGGCAGGTCGATGACGGGGTTCGCGACCAGCGACCAGTCGCCTTGCCGAATCACGCAAACCGGCCGCGAGGGACTATAGAACCAATACAGGGGTGTCTCGCGTATCAGGCGTTCGCCGCGTAGGGCTGGCAAGAGGCTGACGCCGTCGATCGTCCGGTCGTCGGGAACGTCGACTCCGGCGACTGCGGCCAGCGTGGGCAGGATGTCGACAACTCCGGCGGGTTCGGTGACGATGGTTCCCGGTTCGATCACGCCGGGCCAATAGAAGACGGCGGGCACGCGAATACCACCCTCCCAGAGGGTCGTTTTTCTCCCGCGGAAAGGATCGTTACTGCCGTCCATGTAGCTGCCATTGTCCGACGTGAAGACGACCAAGGTGTTGTTCGTTTCGTTCAATTCCTCCAGCTTGTTCATCAGCCGTCCCACGGCCAGATCCATGTATTCGATTGCGGCGTAATAGCCGGGTCGAGGTCGATCGGCGTGCCGCTGGGTGAATTCGGGTGGGGCGGTGGGCCCACCGGACCCGTGAGGCTCATTGAACCAGACATTCAGGAGGAAGGGACGTTCCGGATCCCGGTGTTCGTCCAACCAGTTGATGGCTTCGTCAACCATCAAATGGCTCGAGTACCCTTCGGTCGGCCCGACTGCCTGGCCGTTACGGACGAAGTTCTCGGGATTGCGGTGGGAAGGCACGGCGTTATTGCCGGTGGCGACCCAGTAATCAAAACCGTGGTCGAACAGATCGGGACCTGGTCGTGCGGGATCCAATCGTGTGGGCCCGCCTCCCGAGGCAGGCCCTTCGCCCGTACCGCGGTAAAACGAGTAGCCCAAATGCCACTTGCCCATGTGCGCGGTCGCATAGCCGGCTTGCTGCAGCATCCGAGCATAGCTGATTTCATCCTGGAGCAGATGCATGGTCTGGCTGGGGTGAATCCAACTGTACACACTGGCGCGGAGAGCAAAGCGGCCGGTGAGCATGCTGGCGCGGGAGGGCGAACAAACGGCCGATCCGGCGTAGAAATCGGTGAAACGGGCACCGCCCTTGGCCAAGGCGTCGATCACCGGCGTCCGGACGATTTCGCTGCCAAAGCAGCCGAGATCGGCGTAGCCCTGATCATCGGCGAAAAAGATCACGACATTCGGCCGCCGGGCTTCCGCTTGGCCCGCGCCAGCCGCCGGCGCCAGGCCGGTGCCGGCGATCAGGCTCACAGCAAGGAGCATGCTGGCGGCGAGTCGCCAGCGCCGTCGCGGTTCCCACTGCTGGAACCGGCTGATAACGGCTTGCCACGGTGCGTGTCGTTTGGTCATCATGCTTCTCCCTTTCCCATTGCGCTTAGGCTGCCTCGGTTCCGCTCACCCGATCCGTCAGCGTGAGAGGAACCGTTGGCCCCAACCATCGATGATATCTGTGCCGGCGTATTCGGAGTCGGAGCTTTCAACATCCTTCTGTTCTTATCATTCCTTGCTGGCCGATGCAAGGCAAAGGACGCGGCCATCACGTGTTGTCAGGAACAGAGAACGGTTGGCGGCGGCCATGCCGTCCCAGACGGGAGGACTGGGCAGGGGCGTGCGGGTCAAAACGCTGCCGTCAATGGTCGAGACTGCCAAAAGAATCGCCTCCGACTGACCGGCCAACGCGGCTTGCGATCCCAAGGCATCCGGCTCCGGCCCGGCCACGAACAGCACGTCGGCGGCTTGCAGCATGGCCCAGGCTTGCGTGGGAATCGGCCGCCACCAGCGGAAACCGACCGACGCCTCACCCCGCAGGCTGAGCTGCCGGTATTCGACCACGGTGTGGCCCTCAGGCACATCGGTTTCCTTCGGTGCGGCGAACAGGGCGAATTGCCCGCCCGGCTCGGGCCGAGGCCGCTCGTAGTGATTCTGTCCATAGCCGTAGATCACCTGGTCGTCTTCCACCAGGATGCGGCCCGACGGGTACAGCGTTCGGCTGAGGCGCAGGTCGTAGAACGCGCCCTGATGGAGCGAGGTAAACCGGGGAGCGTAACTCCACTGGAGGCGGTTGGTCGTATCGCCGCTCAAGTAGCCGTCGGCGCCGTGCAGGTGGGCGATCGCCTCGTCCTGCCGATTACCGTTCAGATCGAATACCTGATGCCGCAGGAAGATCGCCTCGCCGTTGCTGGACAGCACGTCGTTCAAGTACCCGTCGACGCCCTCTGCGTCGAACACCTGTGAGCCATCGGGCGCGCGGGAATCGAGCAGCTTGTGGAATCGCATTTCGCCCGCGTGCGGTTCGATCGCAACCAAGTGCAGCCCGCCGTCAAGGTACGAGGAGCGGCCGGCCGCGGCGTACACCAAGCCATTGACCACCAGGACGCTGCCGTGGACCGGCCAGGTGGATTCCAGTTGTCCTTGAGCGACAATCCACTGCTCGTGCGGGGCAACGCGAAATCGCCAGGCCAGGACGCCGTCGCTGGCGCGCAGAGCGTAAATCCAACCGTCGCGGCAGCCGACCAGGGCGAGCCCTTCATAGATGGTCGGCGGCGAATCAACTCGCCCGCCAACGGTCTGCTCCCAGAGCACCCGACCGTCGGCCGCATCGAGCGCCACTACCCGGTGCGCGTCGCTTTGGGCCAGGAACACGCGGCCACCGGCAATCACCGGTGCGGTGAGCGTATCGCCCAGGCTGGTTTCCCAGGCGTGTTGCAGTTTCGGGGCCAGCGCCGTGCCGGCTCGACCCGACCGCGCGGGGTCGCAACGATAGGTGGGCCAATCGCCGGGCTGAACCCGAACCTTTTCTGCCGTGGTTTGGCCGAAGGCCGGGCCGCGATCCAGCCGACGATCGTCCGAGTCGGCCGCCGGCAGCTTCGAACGGGCGGCTTTCAGCGCGAAGAAGCCCGGCAGCTTGCCACGCACGTAACACGCACAGTCGTGTGGCGGCACGTACAGCATGCCGTTGGCGGGCATGACGCCGTAGTGGCAGCTTCCGCGGATCCAGTGGTGCGACTGGACTTCGCCGCTGCTGGTATCGACGAACTCGATGCCCGCCCGGGCGGTGATGATCGTGCGGTCAGCGGCCTTCATCTGATGGCAGCGGTGGTGCTGGAAGATGTAGCCATAGCCCTCGCGGATCGTGTCCTGAACGTCGCCCGTGTGAGGGTCGTAGCTGTTGAAGTAGAGACTGTCAGATCGCGGCCTGCCGGGCGACCACAGGTTCATATCTTGGTCGGGGCTCCAAAGCAACCCGCCGAAGCCGAACAGGTCGACCGGCACAGAGTAATTGGACGCCGGATAATCCCCTCGCCACAACTCCTGGCCATCGCTGGCCGAGACCACGTTCAACTGCTTCCCGCCGGCGAAGGCCACGACGTCGCGGTAGATCATCAGCGTGGGGGCAAACTGCGGCGTGATCCAGATGGTCGAAGCCTCGGCCCCGGGACGGTCCGGATTTTCCACGTCTTGCCACGACACTTCCTGGCCCGTGGGCGCCGAGGTCCATCGCGGCTGGCCCGTCGTCAGGTCGCGGCTCTCCAGGCGCGTGCCGTCGTGGTACACCACCTGGCGGTCATCGGCCGCCAAACACAGCGGCAGGATCACGTCGACGGCTTGCCGCCAGAGCACCTGTCCTGAGTCGGCCTTCAAAGCCACAATGACCTTTGGCTGCCGCAGGCCGCGCCGCACGTCGGCGGGCTTGTTCGGGTTGACCAGCACCACCAGCACGCCATCGGAAAGGATCATCTCCTCGGCGTTTTCGGTTTCCGCCAGCGTGCGAAGCACCTCGCCGGTGCCCGCGTCCAGCACGCTGACCGGAGCGAACTCTTCGAGCGTGGTGTACACGCGGTCGTCGTGGGCGATCAACTTCCGATGCATCTGGACGGGGCCGACCTTCTTCCCGCCGAAAGCGCCACCCCACGTGGGCAACGGATGCCGCCAGAGCTGGATGCCGTTAAAAGCGTCGCGAGCAATCAGAGCCCAATTGCGCTCGCGGGCGGCGAAGTGCGAATCGTCCAGGATGTAGAAGATCCGCCCGCCGGCCGACACCATGCTGCTGGTCTTCACGCTCCGGTTCCACCGAGGCTCGGCGTACCACTGCATGTAGCGAGGCGGGCCCACCCGCGTATCGCGACTGGTGGGATTGCCCGTAGCGTCGTAACGGGCATGAGTCCAGTGGTCGATGTCGTCGGGCCAAGGTTGGCGATAGGTCGCCATTTCGCTGTCCCGCTTGATAAAGGCCATCCCGCCGGGCGCCAACACGCGGTCACGCTCCTCGGCGGGCATCTCGAGCTGTGCGTCCGAGATAAGCAGCAGGTTGACCGAATGATCGGCGTAAGGCAGGCGACGGCCATCCCACACCACGGCCGTAGCCCGGCCGCACAGCCCGCGATTGCGCAAGTCCGCGCGCACGGCGTCCAGTCGCGCGGGGTCGCGCACCAGCCCTTGGACAAGGAAGCTGCCGCTGTCCGCCACAGAAGCAGCCAGCAACCCGTCGTCACACCCGGCATGGACGATCAGGCCGCCGCTCAGCCCGCTCTCGCTCACAAGCCGCTCGATCCGGTTGTCCGCCAGCCCGCCCGTATCCGCCACCGCAGGCACAGCGGCCAGCAGAATCACCACGCCCAACAGGACTTTGCACAGTTTTTCGTAAAGTCTCATGGGTAACAAGCCCGTCTTGCAAATGAATGAACTAAGCACCCCGCCAGATATTTCTTGGTGGAATTGGGCGAAAGGGGTCGGAAGTCGTTTTCGGGTCAGCCGCTTTCCATGTGGACAATCGTTGGCCGAAAACGATTCCCGATCCCGTTGCTTCCCCCATACAAGGCTACCTTAATTGGCAAAAAACTTCTAGCCGGGTGCTTATCACCCACTGGCCCGCGGGCATCGGCCGCCGCGGTGAACTCGAACACCAGGTGGGCCACGTGGTCGATCTCATGCCCACCTGCCTGGAACTCGCTGGCGCCGATCATCCCTCCCAGCGGAACGGCCAGCCGACGCTGCCGCTCGAGGGCATCAACCTCGTCGGGGCTTTCCGCGGCGAATCGCTCGGCCGCCGGGAACCGCTGTACCAGCAGCACCTGGGCAACCGGGCCATCCGCGACGCGAATTGGAAGCTGATCGCCGCGCGGAACGGGCCCTGGTCGATCAGCGACGCCAGAATCGCCGTGGACAGACCGCGCTGTTGGCCGAGGTAGGAATCTGCTGGAAATACTCGAATTTTGATTTCCCTGAATCACTAACCGCCAGGAATCGGATATAGTAGGGACCGGCAAAAGCAATAACGGTCGGATTGTGGTTGGGTGGTACGCAACGCGAACGGGGTCGGGAGTCGCTTTCGGGTGACGTCAAACGATGGGGAAGACGCTCGTTCCGAAAACGACTCCCGACCCTTTCCCACGACGCGACACTAATTCATTTGCCGGTCCTAAGCGCGAGGAACCGAGGGGTAACTAACCGGGATGCTGATACAGACGATCTTCGAGAACTACCTGGCCGCGCTGGACGCGCCGGGCGAGTGGTTTCTGGACCGGGATGGCTGGCTGTATTACTACCCCCGCGCGGTCACCATCAAGCGGTACAAGTACCCGATGACGTGAAACCGGAAGGAGGGCGACTGGCGAAGCGCCCTTCGCGATCCATGTTCCGATGTTGATGTTCTCCGGCGACCGCCGGGCCTCGCGAACCAGCGCCATTACCGAGGCGGAGGGATCGGGATGAACTCCTTCCCACGCCACTCGGCGAGGATGCGCAGATCATGATAGGGATCATCCCAGTCCGCCGCCGGTTCGATCACAGTGCTCTCCGGCCATTCGTTCCAACTGGTGACCATGATGTAGTCCGCCCCCGCGTCGCTGGCGGCGCGAAGATAGTCGCGGAGCGTCTGGCCGTCGCGCCGAGGCATGACGTAGAAATCCCCGTCATCGCGAAAATGGGAGTTGTCGTGTCCGGGATGCACTGGCAGCATCATGCGTTTTCCCGCGCGGTGGGCCAAATTCGTCAGGTAGCGATAGCGGCCGACCAGTTGCTCGTAGCGATCGGCGCGGAAGTTGGAAAAGGTGCTGTAGAATGCGAAGGCGTCGATCTCCTCGACCCGCAGCCACCGGTCAGGAATCCGTTTCTCGCGAGCCACATTCCCCGCCCGCGCCTCGACGTGGTTGTGCTCGATCTTGTCGACGATCCAATAGACCTGCCCCACCTCGCGCTCGACTCGTTGGCGAAGCAAGCTGAATTCATCCGGCGTCAGGCCCGGATTCTGAGCCACCTGGTACAAATACCAGACGGGACGCCCGTCGATCTTCAGATAGTGCGGCATCGCCACATAGCGTTTCATCGCCTCGACGACCCAGTCCGCGTAGGCATCCAGGTCGTGGTGAAACTGAGCGCGCTCGTCCAGGATGGCCCAGGACAGTCCGCCCGCTTCACATGCGGCGATGACCCCCTCTTCAGCGTTCTTGTCCCTCTCCATGTGCGTGCCCCACCAATCGACCAGCAAGGCGTCGATCCCGGCGGCCTTGGCCAGCGCGACATGCCAGTCGGCGACGGCCCGGTCCCGGCTGTCGTACAGGCCCACCAGCGGCCGGATCGCGGAGGAGGGCGGCGGTTCGCCTTCGCGCTGTTTCGCCAGGGCACGCGGGTTCGTTTCCGACTCCTTCCGCGTCCAGCCGAACCAAGCGTGCTTCGGATGCGAGCCATCGTGATACCAGGTGTAATAGTTGGCCAACAGCATCGGCCGCTCCCGGCTCGGTTCTGCATCCGCGGCACGAAGCAAGCCGCCGGAGACAAGAACGCCGACAGACAGCAGCAGCCGACCAAGGAAGAACGTGTCGTTGAATCTCATGATCTTTAAGGGGGTCAGGAGCATAGACTGGGTAATCTACAAGACTTTACCGCCCCGTTTCCGAATCGCAAGCGGGCTATGCTGCGGCGATCAAGCACTGGTATACTTCCCGGCATGGCTGGCTGCCAGGCCGGATGGCCTTGTGGTGGGGACGAACGACATGGAAGAGCCGTTGATCCGAGAATTCATCGAGCGTTGGCCCTTTCGGCTGATTCCACCCGGAAATGCCTGGGGTGGTGCTTAGTTTGCGGGCAGTTGGCAGCGGTAGCGGTCGATGGCGGTGTAGAGCTCGCTGGCGACTTGGCGCACTTCGGCCGGGATGTTTTGCAAGTACCGCTGGTCGCCCAGCACGTGCGCCTCGACCGCCGCGAACCAGGGCATCAGCCGCACATCAGCCCCCTGCTCGATCAGCAACTCGACCAAGCGCGGCCCGAACCCCAAATGCACCAGCACCGCCGACGCACGGCACCAGTCATCGCGCGTCAAGGGCGGCAGACGATCGGTGATCTCGGCCAGCGCGGACAGCAGCGCCCGCCGAACCGAATTCCAATCGGCCTCGTACGCTGCGAACAACGCTTGGTGCAACGCCTGGGTGTCTCGTAACTCTTGCGACGCGTTTCGTTCCGTCAGTACCCGCCGGGCGCGGGTCTCCAGCTCGGGCGGCGTATAGAAGCCTTCGAGGAATCGCGTCAAGCAGACCAGGGCTGTCCGCTGGCGGCGGCTGGCGAACCGCATCAGGTACCAGATGTTGAAGAACCGTTCGGCGATCTGATACCCCGTCTTCTTCCCCGGAAAGATGGGCGTCTTTTCCACCAAACCGATGCTCTCCAGGCGGCCCAACTGCGGCGAGACGCTGCCGCGCGGCATGATCCAGCAGCGACTCCAGATCCTCGTACGGATCGTCGGAGAACCCCTGCGCCAGCAGCTCGAACAGCAACACGGTCGTGCGCGGGTTGCCGCCGGTCAGTAGGTTACGATGTCCGGAATGGGATCGCATGGAGGCCCGACGCGTGAGCGAGGGTGGTACGGCGACTACGACCGCAGCAGGTCCGCCTGTTCCTCTTTCAGGAAACTGGACCCCGCTAAGAAACACCTCCCAACACGGATTGCGTGGCGTCATCCGACCGACCGATCCACGTGCCTCATCAGCCGAACTGTTGCGTCTAGCAGTCATCGCGGCGAACGAGGCTATTGCAAGATCGGGCGCCCCTGGCTACGATTGACAGTACAAGGATACCCATGATGTCGGAAATGTTGATTGTCGGTTGGGAAAGGGCGTTGATGGCGGCGGAAAAGGTCAAGCGGCGGCTGCGCAGAGCTATCCGGGCACTTGATGGCGCCGGTGTGCCGCACGTCGTTGTCGGCGGCAACGCGGTGGCCGAGTGGGTGGCCCGCATTGATGACGAGGCCGTTCGCAACACGCGCGACGTCGATCTGCTGGTGCGCCGCGCCGATTTCGCGGCGGCGCGAGCGGCGTTGGAAGCGGCGGGCTTCGTCTATTACCACTTGCTGGACGTGGACGTGTTCATCGACGGTCCGCAAGGCAAACCAAGCGCCGGCGTGCATCTGTTGTTCGCGGGCGAAAAAGTTCGGGCGGCCGATGAGTACCCGTGTCCTGACCTCGACGAGTCAGAACGGGCAGCCGAGTTCCAGGTGGCGACGCTTCCGGCCTTGGTGCGAATGAAGCTAACCTCTTGGCGTTTGAAGGACCGCGTGCATCTGCTCGACATGATCCAAGTGGGGCTCGTTGACGCGACTTGGCCGCCGCGTCTGCCGCCGCCGCTGGCCGAACGGTTGCAGAGTCTGCTCGACAACCCCAACGGCTAATTGGCCTCTGCGATACGCTCCGCGAATGTATCACGGCGCGGCCCGTAGCGGGATTCGGCGGCCGCCGGCGCTGTCGGGGGTCTGGCCGCGAAGGAGTTCGAACGCGGTTGGGCCGGCCTTCTTGACTTGGACGAGCAAGCAAATAGGTGCCGCCTGTCAGCAACAGATCGATTGCACGGGGGGGGCTGACATCGTCGGACTGGCCGGGTTTTCGCGAATGCTTGAAAAGACCAAGCAACCAGGGACCCTGATCTTTCGGCTGGCCGGGTACAACGTCGACGACCTGGATGCCGACGAACATCGCCGGTCGCCGTTCGGTGCTGCGGCTGATTCGCTTCATCCGCAGTTTGCCGGGCTGCGAGCGTGCCCAGGTCCAGCGCGGTGGAGATGTCTGCGAAGCGTTATGCCCGCAACATGCTGACCGATACGCTATCCTTCCGGCGACCAGCCCTCGCGATACTCGTCGTGCAGCAGTTGATTCGCTGCATCGTCGTTGGTGAATCGCCCTCCCACCGAGGGAGACGGAACATCGGAGTGTGTTACGCCGCACCTGGACCGACTGGCGAAGCATAAAATAGGTGCCATCGGGCCCGGCAGGATTCCTTTCACGGCGCTTGACGGGATACCGTCGCCCAAATAGAATTCGGAGATTGCCATCCGCAATAAACGTGACATGCGAATCCAAAGGTCGATCGTGTTTGCGGGGACCGCTGCTGCGACCGAGCATCTTCGCGAGCCGATTTTTTGGGGGTGTTCGAAGATTGACCCCCTGTGCGATAGAAGAGAAGAACAGATGAATCGCAGAACGTTCCTTAGAGTGATCGGAGGCGTCGCTTTCACATCGGTCGTCGCACCGCGTTACGTTTTTGGCGATCTGGGATCGGGCTCGTCCGGCGTGCTGGTCGAGGCATGCGGTTTCGATGATCTCGGCGGCTGGAAACTGGACACCCAGTTCTACCAGCAGATGGGCGGCAACATCTACACCATGCAGGACGCCACCGAGCACCGCGAGTTACCCGACACTGTGGTCGAGGAAACCCGTGCGCTGGAAGGCCACTAGCAAGATGAAACGATGAACGATTTCCGGATTACGACCGCAACGATGGTTTCGCTAGCCATCGGTTTGTTCATCGCACGGGAACCGGTGACTAGCGCCATTCCGCTCAATTATTTCTTTGACGACCCAAAGGATCATGAACAAGGAAACAACAATCATGAAATCCTCACTCCGTCGCCTTCAGGCCCTGAATACTTTTTTCACCGCTGTTATCGGTGTCGCATTGGCACTGTCTGCTTCCGCTCAAACGCCTGCTGTCTTGACCGCTTCTAGTGCGGCGAGTCAGAAGCCCAACATCGTCATCATCCTTGCTGATGATTTCGGATGGGGCAGCTTGGGTTGCTACGGTGCGCCGGAGCAGTTGAGGACGCCTCATCTTGACCGGCTCGCCCGTGAGGGGAGGCGCTTCACCGACGTCTACAATGCCGGTTCGGTCTGTTCGCCGTCGCGGTACGCGCTGATGACAGGACGCTACTACTGGCGCACGGACCGCAAAGATGGCAGAGTCCTAGACTACCCAGCGCCGCTGCACATCGAAACCAACCGCCTCACGCTCGCGTCGCTTTGCAAAGCACAGGGTTACCGCACCGGCGCGTTCGGCAAGTGGCATCTCGGCTTGCAGGCGGGGCCGGGTAATGCAGATTGGAACAAGCCGCTGACGCCTGGCCCGCGAGAAGTTGGCTTCGATTATTTCTTCGGCCTCGCGGCCAACCCCTGGAACGGTCCGCACACATTCATCGAGAACGACAGCCTGCTTGGTCGCATCCCCGGCCAGGAAGTCAGGGTAACCGGAGGACATAACCCGAATTCGACAACGTCGGGCATCCGCAAGCAGTACGAGACGCAATATTCGAAGCGACCTACGCGATCCGGATGGGCGACTGGAAGCTGATCAAGCGGCCCGCACCGAAGCAGAATGAGCTGTACAACCTGAAGGACGATATGGCGGAGACCAAAGACGTCTTCGCTGCCAATGCCGACCGTGCTGCACAGATGCAGAAGGTGCTCTCCGAAGCCCGCGACCGCGGCTACACACGTCCCGGTGCTGGCCAATGACGGCGATCGTTCGTTCATTGGAAGTATTTTTCTTCTTCACTCCAGATATGCAAAACAGGCTTGTTACCCATGAGACTTTACGAAAGACAGTGCAAAGTCCTGTCGGGCGTGGTGATTCTGCTGGCCGCTCTGCCCGCGATGGCGGATACGGCCGGGCTTGCGGACGACCGGATCGAGCGGCTTCTGAGCGAGAGCGGTCTGAGCGGCGGTCTGATCGTCCATGCCGGCTGTGACGACGGGTTGCTGGCTGCTTCGATGGCGGACAGCGGCAGCTTCCTTGTCCATGGGCTGGTGCGCGACCCCGCCCGACTGGACGCCGTGCGCACGGACTTGCGCAATCGCGGGCTGTGCGGTCGGGCTACGGCCGTGATGTGGGATGGCGGCCGTCTGCCTTACGCCGATCATTCGGTCAACCTGCTGCTTGTCTCGGACGCACAGATCGAGATGCCCGCCGAGGAGCTTGACCGCGTGTTGGCGCCCGGCGGGATGGTCTTTGTCAAGCGGGACGGCGAAATGGCGACCTATCGCCAGCCTTGGCCCGACGACATCGACCACTGGACTCATGCCCGGTACGACGCCACGGGCAATCCCACCAGTCGCGACACGCGAGTGGGCCCGCCGCGCTACATGCAGTGGTACGCCGAGCCGCGGTGGAATCGGAGCGTGAAGACCAGCAGCATGGTGTCGGCCGGCGGGCGGATCTTCTACATCCTGGATGATTCGCACTTCGCCGCCCGCGAGCGAAGCTGGGCGTTGATTGCTCGCGACGCGTTCAACGGCATCCAGCTTTGGCGGCATCCGTTGCCCACGTGGGGTGGCTCTTTCGGCGGGAAGAAGGTCGGCCCCGTCCAGATGCATCGGAAGTTGATCGCCCACGACGACCGAGTGTACACCACGCTCGAAGAGTTCGCTCCGGTCAGCGTGCTGGACGCAGGAACCGGCGAGGTGCTCCGTACGCTGGCGGAAACCGCACACGCCGAGGAGCTGATCCTCTCCGATGGCGTGCTGGTGGTGCTGGTCAACCCGAACAAGCCCGCCGACGTGCGGCGCGGCCTGCGGCAGCCGAAGGCCGTTGTGGCCTTGAGGGCCGATTCCGGACAGGTGCTTTGGCGGCAAGCCGTCGACGTGATCCTGCCGCTGTGTTTGGCGGCCGATGCCCGCCAGGTGGTGTACCACGACGGCACGCGTCTGGAAAGCCGCGACCTGACGACGGGCC
>SKKK01000289.1 GCA_007121535.1 Planctomycetaceae bacterium
ACGGCGGCTAGCGCCGTGCCGCTCACTGATCGCGACCCCAAGTTTTCGCCTGGACAACGCACTAGCCTGATGACGCGGGGCAATTGGCAAAAACTTCGGGGGAGATCCATGCGATGAAACCAAGCGACAATCCGGCCGTTCCGATGCGTGATTCCAAGGGTTCCCAAGCTGCGTTGGCAGGCGCTCGGTGCGGATGCTACGCAGAAGCTATGAAGAGATTTGGACAGGCACCTTGCCGATCCCTGTTTTTCCATGGCTTTCGGCGCCTTTGCTCGAAGCCAGTCCCATTTTTTCACAGCCTCGAGGTGTGGGGGTGGCTGCTCCTCAGCATGTTGGCGGTCAGCAACGCGTTCGCAAGCGAAACGATTCAAGTCGTGGCACAACAGGGCAAGGTGACCGTTCGACGGGGCGACCAGACGTTGATGGTCTATCAGAGCGAACCCAATCCCTACAAGGTGTACGTGCATTCCCTGATGACACCGGCAGGTCGTCAGATCCTCCGCGATTCCCCCGGCGACCATGTACACCACCGTTCGTTGATGTATGCCATCGGTGTCGATGGCGTTGATTTCTGGCACGAAGCGCCGTCCGCTCGGCCCGGCAGCCAGATCCCGATCGGCTCGCTCACCACACGGTCGGCATCCTCCAATGGACGTTGGCAAGCCAGCATTCGGCAAGACATCGACTGGAAGGACTTCGATGGTCAGGTGTTGCTACGAGAGACACGTCGATTGAATTTGGACGGAGGCACTTTGCCGGATGCGACTTTGCTGGTCTGGGACAGCCAGTTTCGCACACCGGAAGGCAGAGATCAAGTCGAGCTGTGGGGACAACACTACTTCGGGCTGGGATTACGGATGATCCCGTCGATGGACCAAGGCGCGAAGGTGTTGCGATCGACCGAGGACGACGCCCGAGAAGTTCGTGGTACCGAGAGGCTTTGGACCGGGCCATGGTGCGGTCTTACGGCCATGGCGGATGGCCATCCCGTCACAGTCGCCATGTTCGACCATCCTGAAAACGTTCCGGCCACCTGGTTTACCATGACCGGACCATTTGCGTATCTCTCGGCCACCCTGGGATGGGATGACGAGAAGAAGACGCTGACCGCCGATGCTCCGCTTCGACTGCGCTACGCAGTCGTCCTGTGGGATGGCGAAAAATCACCGGCTGAGATCGCTGATGCCTACTCCCGCTGGATTGAACAACAGTAAGGCAGGTGTCACGTTGCACGATTGCTGCTGCCCGTCTTCCGGTCCCGGTCGGCTGCGGGTATCATCAAGGGCTGATTTCTACGATCGGCGTTCCTTTGGCAACCATCTGAAGATCACATCACGGGGGACTTTCGTCGCATGAGGCTTGGACTGATCAATTCGGCCTGGGTGCAGACCGGGCGTCCCACGACGTACGGACTGCAGAAAACGAAGGAAATCGGCTTCGATTATGTGGACATCTTTGCCGATCCACTGGATATTGATATCCGCGAGCGGCGACTGGTCAAAGACGAGTGCGATCGGCTGCAATTGCCCATTGTCTCGATTTGCTGTGTGGCGGTGGGGCTGATCGATTTCAACCCCAGCGTCCAGCGGTTCCATCTGGATCGAGTGCGGGCCTATTTGGATTTGGCCTACGAGTACGAAGCGGAAAACCTGCTACTTGTGTTGGGAGAATACATTTGGAATCGTGAGGTGATTGGGCCGCAGGAACAATGGCAGTGGGCCGTCCAAAATTGTCGAAAATTGGCAGAGTACGCAGCCGAACTGGACCTGAAGATCGCTTTAGAACTAGAGCCGTTTCCGCTGTCGCTGCTGAATTCCGTCGACCGGATGCTCCGATTCGTAGAGGACGTGGATCATCCGGCTCTGGGGGCGAATCTGGACATTTCGCATTTGGTCTTGGCTGGCGAAAGCCCGGAACAGATTCGGCGACTGAAAGACCGGGCGATTCACGTCCACATTTCGGATTGTGACGGCAAAGTGCATGGGGATCTTCCACCCGGTCGAGGCGTGATCGATTTCGAACCGTACCTGCGTGAGATCGCCGCGTTGGACATCGACGCCGCATTGAGTATCGAACTGGAGTATTCGCCCGAGCCGGACCAGATCGAGCAGTGGGTATTGGAAGCATTTCAGGAAACGGACCGGTTGATGCGATCAGCGGGTCTTCGTGAAGGGAGGGGAAGTTGACATCGGTGACAGCGACAGCAGACCTCGAACACGAGAAACGGTTGGCGGCGGCCAGAAGCTTGGAGTTTGTCCGGGACGGCATGTACTTGGGATTGGGCTCCGGATCGACGGCGACCATCATGTTGCAGATGCTGGGTCAGCGGGTCCGTCAGGGACTGCGCTTGGCGGGTGTCCCCACGTCGGAAGCGTCCCGTCAATTGGCCCGGCAGGTAGGGATTCCCTTGGTAGGATTCGATCAGGTCAGCCAGTTGGATCTGACGATCGACGGCGCCGACGAGGTCGATCAGGATTTGAATTTGATCAAAGGGGGTGGCGGCGCCCTGTTACGGGAAAAGGTGGTGGCGTCGTTCAGCCGTCGCGTCATCATCATTACCGACTCCAGCAAACAGGTGGCTCAACTGGGCGGGTTCCCCTTGCCGGTCGAAGTGGTTCGGTTCGCATGGCAGCCGGTGGCGGATCGACTTCGCCATCTGGGCGCGCAGACCGACTTGCGTCTCGACCGGGACGGCAGTCCGGCGCTGACCGATGAGGGCAATTTCATCTTGGATTGCGATTTCGGACCGATCGACGACCCGGCAGGGCTGGATCGCACGTTGAACGCGATCCCCGGCGTGATGGAACATGGATTATTCGTCGGGCTGGCCAACGTGTTGGTTGTCGGTCACCACGATGAATCGCGAGTGATCGAACGTTGATCGTTTTTTGTTTCTTCTGGGGAGCCTGGCATGACAAGCGGACCTTTGACTGAGCAGCAAGTGGCTCGGTTTCATCAAGACGGTTACTTGTTTATCGAGAATTTTCTGGACGACGAAGAGACCGGTTTGCTCCAGCAGGCTTGCCGAGCCGATTCCATCATGCAGCAGCATGCCATGGATGTCCGGGATTCGGCAGGTCGCCGCACCAACCTGTCGTTGTGGAATCATCCGGGCGACGACATCTACGGCATCATCGCTCGCAGCGCGCGAATGGTCGACGCGGTCGAGCAATTGTTGCAGGACGAGGTCTATCACTATCATTCGAAGTTGAGCGCAAAGGAACCGAAGATAGGCGGCGCCTGGGAGTGGCACCAGGACTACGGCTATTGGTACAACAACGGCTGCCTGTTCCCGGACATGCTGAGCGTGTTTATCGCGATCGACCCTTGCACCAAGGAAAACGGCTGCATGCAGGTGCTTCGCGGATCGCATAAGATGGGCCGGATCGATCATGGGTTCTCTGGCGAACAGACCGGCGCGGATCTGGAACGCGTCGAACAGGCCAAAAAGCGGCTGGAACTGGTCTATTGCGAGATGAAGCCGGGCACCGCCCTATTGTTCCATGGAAACACGTTGCATACTTCCGAGCCGAATCTGAGCGAATATCCGCGGTGGGGCCTGATCTGCTGTTACAACACGAAGAGCAACGATCCTTACAAGGAACACCACCATCCTCGATATACGCCGCTGCACAAGGTTCCGGATTCGGCCATTCGAGAAACCGGCGCCAAACCCACCGCGGCAACGCAGCGTTTTCTGCAGCAGGATCGAGACGATACGACCCGGCGGATGGAGACCGAAGCGAGCCGATCATGAACGAAACATCGGACCCCTGGCTCGATTTGAGCTACCTGCCTCGCTTGCCGGCAGACAAGACCCCGGCGATCGGCTGCATCGGCGCCGGGTTCATCATGGCCGATTGCCACCTGGTCGCTTACCGTCAGGCGGGCTTTCGACCCGTGGCCATCGCATCGCGCCATCCCGAACGGGCGCGGCAGGTCGCCGAACGGCATGGTCTGGATGCTTATGACACCTACCAGCAAATGCTCGAGAACCGCGGCGTGCAGGTGGTGGACATCGCCGTCCCCCCGGACCTTCAGTTCCGGGTGATTCGCGACATCGTGGATCATCATCCGCACGTTCGTGGCATCTTGGCTCAAAAACCGTTGGGTGTCGATTACGCCCAGGCCGCGAAGATCGTCCACATGTGCCAGGCCGCGGGGATCACGCTGGCCGTCAACCAGAACATGCGTTACGACCAGTCGATTCGCGCCTGCAAGGATCTGCTGAATCGCGGGTTGCTGGGCGAACCGGTATTCGCCAGCATCGACATGCGCGCCATCCCGCACTGGATGCCCTGGCAGCAACGGATGGGCTGGGTAACCCTGCGGATCATGTCGATCCATCACCTGGACACCTTCCGCTACCTGCTGGGCGATCCGAGCCGCGTGATGGCCAGCGTCCGTCCCGATCCCCGTACAAGCAAGCAGTTCGAACACCGCGACGGGATCTGTCTGTATATCTTGGAATACGACGATCATCGGCGCGCGGCGGCCTGGGACGACGTGTGGACGGGACCGGCTCGCGAGGGGGCTTTGTCCGACCTGGGTATCCGTTGGCGCGTCGAAGGGCTGGAAGGAATGGCTCGCGGCACGATCGGTTGGCCGGACTATCCGCACCGTACTCCCAGCACCCTGGACTTCACCACCTGCCATCGGCCCGGCTATTGGTTCCAACCGCGTTGGGACGAGGTCTGGTTCCCGGATGCGTTCGTCGGCCCCATGGCCCAGTTGCTGGTCGCATTGGAAGAAGGTTCCGAGCCGGAGATCAGCGGGCGGGACAACCTGGGCACGATGGCGTTGGTCGACGCCTGTTACCTGTCCGCCGAACAGCACCGCGCCGTCGACCTGGCGGAAATCACCTCTGGCGACAAGACGTAGGATTGGCAAAGAAATAACAGTCGGTTATTACGTGAGCGGCACGGCGCTAGCCGCCGGTTTTTGCGGCACGGCGCTAGCCGCCGGTTTTTTCACTGCACGGGAACCGGTGGCTAGCGCCATTCCGCTCAGTTGTTTCTTTGCCGATCGACGACCCCGTTCGGGCTGGCAAGATTTTACGGAATGGAACCGTCCTGGCGCCTTTGGGGGTGGCCGCTTTTCCAAGCAAGATCGCTCGGGTGATCCGTCGATAACCAACGAGACTGCAAAGTCGGTTTGTCGAGGGGGGGAAACGTCACCATGATCAGTCGAAAAGCCATCTATCCCGTGCTGTTGGTAGCTGCGGCGGGGACTCCCTATCTATTGATGGAAGAGGACAGCGTTTCGACGCTCACCGCTCCCTTGACCAACGCCTTCAGCCGTTCGGACGAGCAAGCGCCGGTGGCGAAACCGGCCGAATCGGGTTCGGGATTGGCTCGCAGCGTCCCCTCGGAATTCCGCTATGGCCCGGCGGCGCAACATCCGGAGCTGGAGTCGATGGACGGGCTGGTTGGCCCCCCGGTGCGCGAGTTGTACGAGGTGATCCGCTTTGACATCGGCCCTTCGTGGGTCACCGCACGCTGGCCCCGCGTCACAACGACGCTCTCGGAAACCGGCCTGGAGGGGCTTCGAGTCCCCGTGGTGACCGGCACGCGGATCGATGATCTGGCGGGTTCCTTGACGTACTATTTCGATCATCACCACCGCGTTCAACGGCTGACTTTCGAAGGCTTCACCGGCGACGACCGGCGATTGGTACATCTGATCACGGGAGATTTTGGTTTACGACAAGAACCGACGTTGCACGCCGGCATGTATGCCGCCTGGTGGAACGCGGTTCCTACCAGCGTGCTGCGGGTCACCCGCGCGCCGGTGGTCACGATCGCCTCGCCTCACGCTCAACTGCAAGTCTTCCTGGAACTCAATCGACCGGGCATGCAATACGGTTTGAGTCCGACGGCTCACGAGATCCTGCAAAAGGATCGGGCGACGTTCCGCTGGTAGTCGGATCGCCGGGGAAATGGTTCGCCACGACATCACGGAACTCCCGGGGCGTTTGGACGCGTGCTGCCAGCGAGCGGAAATGACGAGCCCCCGGGCGTCCCTGGGCATAGCAGCAAGCAAATTTGCGCATCAGGACCGTGCCCTTTTGTTCGCCAAACCGCTGCAGGATGTGTTCGAAATGCTGCAACAGGATCGCTCGCTGCTCGTCCGCGCTCGGGTCCGCCGGGACGGGTTCTTTGCGAAGTGCTGCTTGGATCTGCCGAAACAGCCAGGGCCGCCCCAGCGCCGCGCGGGCGATCATCACACCATCGACCGGGTACCGGCGAAATGCCCGGACCACGCTTTCCGCCGAATCCAGGTCGCCGTTGCCGATCAACGGAATCCGCCGCAGGACGGACTTCAGCCGGGCGATCTGCTCCCAATCCGCCTGACCTCGAAAGAAATCCTGAGCCGTCCGGCCATGGACGGTCAAGGCGGCACCGCCCGCCTGCTCGACGGCCTCCGCCACTAGGGCCGCCGTCAAACGATCGCGCGAGCACCCCAAGCGGATCTTGGCCGTCACGGGCGTCGGGTGGCAGGCCTGAACCACCCGCGAGACGATTTCGCCGATGTGGTCGGGATCCTTCAACAGGTACGAACCGCTGTGCGCTTTGGCCGAAACACGGGGTACCGGGCATCCGAAGTTGATATCGACCACGCTGACACCGTACTCGTGGACCAGACGCTGTCCGGTTCGCGCAAGCACCTCGGGATCGTTGTCCCAGATCTGCACGGCCAGCGGACGAGGTTCGTCGCGCACGCCCCACAGTCGATCCGGATGTTCCGCTTGCTGCCGTTCTTTCCAGACAAAGCTGCGGGCGCTGATCATTTCGGTCGCCTGCAGACCGGCGCCGCCGAACTGCCGTACCAGATGGCGATAGGCATAGTTGGTGAATCCGGCCATCGGCGCCTGTAAGACGGGCGGGTCGATTCGCAACGGGCCGATCATCAGCGGGGCGATGGAAGGAAGTTCGGTACACGGAGGGGAATCGGTCGAAACGGTCATTGTCGGCTGGTGTGGGTTAGAGGAACTCCTGGACGATCTCGGCACGAGGCCGCGGGATGACCACTTTCTCTACAAGCAGACCGCGACGCTCGATAACCCGGCTGCCGATCTCCACCGCTTCGGTGACCGAAGCCACGTCGCCGGTCAACGAGACCCAACCTTTGCCGCCGATCGCCATGGCCAAATTGATCGCGATCAATTGAACCGGAGTGGCCTTGACGGCCGCGTCAGCCGCTTCGATGACCGAGGCCACACTGAACGATTCAATGACGCCCAGCGCTTCCAATTTCGGCAGATGGGACACGCCGCTGATCGCCGGAAAAACAGCCGGGTGAACGTTGGGAATGACGAAATGATCGACTACCGTGTGAGCCCCCGCCGCCAATCCGGCTTCGATGCTGGCGTTGACCGCGTCGACATCGCCCCCGATCAGCACCATGTACTTGCCCGGGCAGATGGTGCGATTCAGGATGATCTTCACGTTCGCCGTTTTCAACACCGTATCCGCGATCTCGAACCCCTTCGCGATGCTGGAGGTTTCTACGATGCCGATTGCATTGCCGTTTTTCATCGTGGTGCCGTCGTTCCGTTGAGTAAATCAGTTGCAGCCAAGCGTCGCTGCCCGGTGGAGTCGTTACCTCTTACGCGGTGATTTCGATCGTACGCGACCCGATGGCGGTCACGCGCCCGTCGATACTGGCGTGGACCGGGCATCCGAGCTGCCGGTCGTCCACTCGTGCGATCGGATCGCCTCGCCGCACCCGGTCGCCCCTGCCGACGATCGGCTGGGCTGGCGAGCCGATATGCGAGTCCAAGGGGATCGACACGCGTCGGGGTTGCCAGTCGTCGAAACGCCGGAATTCGGCCTTGCGATCATACGGCCGCAGCCCCAGTCGCGTGATCAGCGTCGGGATCGGGATCTCGCGGCCTTTCCGAGCCGGATGCGGATCGCGGAACAACACCTCCAGTTCGGCTTCGCTTCGTCCCAGCCCGTTTTCACGGAGGATCTGTTTGGCGTCCACGCAGATATTTTTCGGATCCAACGATTCCGGACACGCGATATACGAACAGACGTTGCATTCACAGCAATACTGAGCCCAAAGGCTGCCGCGCTGCTTCGCCTCGCCCGTCATCAGCAGCGTTCGCATGACTTTGTGCGGTTCGATCGGGTAACCCATGATGTATCGAGGACACAACTCGGTGCACAGCGAACACTGATCGCACTGGCCATGACCGATCCGCGTATACGTCGCTTGACTTTGCGATTTCCGCATCGCCAGATGATGGTCGGCCGGCAACGGGATGATGCCTCCCGTGTTCTTTGTCACCGGGACCGAGGCATCGGTCGTGACGCCACCCATCATCAGCCCGCCGGTCAGAATCACCGGATCATCGACCTGGCATCCCCCGGCCAATTCCAGGCAATCGGCGATCGAGGTGCCGATCGGCACGATGGTGGTCACCGGATGATTCACCGCACCGCAGATCGTCAGGTACTTGTCCGTCACCGGGCGACCTTCCAGAGCGTGAGCGATGTTGATGATGGTTTCCACGTTGTCCACCACCGCTCCGACTTGCAGCGGAATCCCGCCCGGCGGGATCAATCGACCGGTGATCTCGTAAACCAACAGATACTCGTCGCCTGCCGGATAAACGTCCGGGTAGATCAACGTCTGAAAATCGTGACGAGCCAGGTGCTGTTGGAACTGGTCCAGCACGTCGGCGTTCTTGCGTTTGACCGCCAGCGTGACCGTATGCGCGTCGGTCAGTTGCTGCATGATCTCCAGGCCGCGAAACATCGCCTGCTGGTCTTGCAGCATCGATTCACGATCCTTTTGCAGCAACGGTTCGCACTCGGCACCGTTGGCGATCACAAACGGGACCCGGGTCTCCAACTTTTTGTAGGTCGGAAAGCCCGCACCTCCGGCACCGGTGACGCCGGCGTCCCTGATTTGACGCAGTATTTCCTGTTTGTTTATCGTCGAAGGCATCTGACTTCACAAATGGCTTGATCATCAAGCGGTAAAATCCGCCCGCTTTCTTTGCAATGACGCTGCAGAATCATATCACATCCCGGCAATGTTTGCGTAGCAGGCACACTCGTCTTTCGTCGAGGGAAGCATTGCAGTCATCCGCCCGACCGCGCCGATGGAAGAACAGGCTGTTGCCTGGCGGTGCCCGGTCGACGGCTGACCGAGAGCCCCTCCTGCAGATACAAATCATCCCCGCTGCATGGCTGAACCTGACTAATGGCGTATGCCGACCAACCCACACATACGGTTTGTGCATCGGCGAGAGCTGCCTTGCCTCGTGCGGTTCCATCTCCCGCGAAGCTGGGCGCACTTCTGTTGATGCTAACCGCAATGGATTCGGTGGCCGAAGCGCAAACGACTCGTGGTACAGTTCTTCTGGTGCGAGGCGTCATGACGGTTTTTTCGCTGGGATTGGACGATCTGGCGACGAAACTTCCCCGCGAGACGTTGGAAGTCCAGGTGGTACCGACTTCCTGGTCGCCCCATGCGACACGAAACATCGCCGAACGCTACCGGCGAGGTGAATTGAACGGTCCGCTGGTATTGATCGGACATAGCCTGGGAGGCGACATGTTGCCGGGTCTGGCTCGACAATTGGGCACTGCCGGCTTGAACGTCGATTTGATGATCCTGATCGACTCGACCAATCCCGCGGATGTTCCCGTGAACGTCCGCCGATGTATCAATCTGTATCAGTCGAATCTTTCGCCGACTTGGTTTCGCGTATTCCGCGGAGCACCGATCCGCGCGACCAACCCGGCCACCCAGTTGGTGAACGTGGACCTCCGTCAGTTTCCGGAAATCGGGCAAACGCCGACACTCCACCACTTCAACATCGACGCCTCGACCTGGGTCCACCAGATCGTCATGGGCGAGATTCAGCATCTCATCCGTTCCAGCGGCCAGTAGGCAGTACACACGTCCCAAGGCGGCGAATTACGGCGTTTCGTGCCGAATTATCCCTGCCCATTAGCGATTGCAATGGCCAGCTATGGTCCGAACGACGACTCTCACTTCGACACAATGCCTTTCACTGCGAAACGACGATACCCCCAAAGTGGTAATCTCACTACTTCCTTGACGGTAAAGAATATCGGTCGCAGCCAATATTTGAAACAGAATCGGTGTCGAACCATTGTGAATTCGACAGCCGACTGTTATGATTTATATTGTGAGTATTCCGTTGGATTTGTCGCGGACCACTCCCGTCAGTTACGTTCTCGTTACCTTCGTTAGCAGGAGCAACATTATGCGTCTCGTAACTCGTCGCGGTTTCACTTTGGTGGAATTGCTAGTAGTGATCGCAATCATCGGCGTTCTCGTCGGCTTGCTGCTCCCTGCAGTACAAGCTGCTCGCGAGGCCGCTCGACGGACTCAATGCACAAATAATCTCAAGCAAATCGGCTTGGCGATGCACAACTATCATGATAGCTACAGAAGTCTACCGGCTCCAGGCTATGAATGGGGCGGAGGGGTTTTTAGGAACCGCTGTCGCGCCACTCGTGGCATGGCGACTGCAGTTCAAGATGAGCCTCTCGACGCAAGCAGTATGAACCATGGTCAATCGTGGGTGGTGGGAGTCTTGCCGTATCTCGAACAACAGCCGCTTCAGGATTCGTTTTTCGCCGCCGCGCCTACATTGGATTCTGGGTGGGGTTCACCAAGAAGTTGTTGGTTCAGTTTAGGCACAACATCCGAAGGCCATGCATTGGCGCCGGTGCTCGAAAATGAGCTGCCATTTCTTCAGTGCCCCAGCGACGCCGGAATTAAGACGGCCTTTGCAGTCGGCCCATCCGGATCCCAGGCAAGGATTTCCAGGATCAATTACGGTGTCAACGCTGGCCCATCTCCAGCAGCTTCGTGGGGAGAGCCTGCGTTTCGAAATAACGAGGCGGATCGTGGACCGTTTAGCTTCGGAATAGCATGGGAGTATTGTGCGGATTTTGCCGCGATGACCGATGGTACGTCGAATACGATTCTCTTGGGTGAATTGGTTGCAGCTTCGAATGGAGCCGATACTCGAGGCGCGTGGGCTTTCTCGTCTGGCCCGTTTATCAACGGTGGAGATGTAATCGGTCCGAATAGCCGGTTCCCGGATCATCCGCCACGGTGCGGTCACGTGGACAGCACTAACCGTCACTTGGTTTGTACCGACGCGATCAATCCCGTTGCGTACCAGACTGCTCGAAGTTACCATCCCGGTGGGGTCCACATCTGCCTAGGCGATGCCTCGGTACGCTTTGTCAACGATACAATTGACGGAACGGTTTGGCGAAACCTAATGGCTATGTCTAGCGGTCAGACCGTTACTGATTTTTAGGGACGCCATACATTGACAAGAAAATCCTGGCCGGGTGCTTAATACGGGTTCAGCATGTCCCGGACCTGTTTGGTTCCCCAGATGATCGCTTCGTCGATGACGCACGATTCCGGGATGTCGATGCAGTGGACCAACGTTCGCGCAAATTCGTACGCGTCGGGATAGCCGTCCTGCCAATCGGAATCGATGCCTGCTGCGTCGCAGAATCCGGTGCGGGCAGCACCCGGTACAAAGCTGCTGGCTTTGCCGCCCCATAGACACATCTCTTTGTGCAGGCACCGCGTGAAGGCGACCAACCCGGCTTTCGCCGCCGTGTAGGTCGCCCATTGACCCCAAGAATAGTGGGCACAACCGCTCGATACGTTGACGATCTGTCCTTGGCCCCGCGGCTTCATTACCTTGACCGCCTCGCGACAGCCTTTGATCACCGACGCCAGGTTGATGTCCAGGATCGTCCGAATGTCATCGTCACTCAACTCTTCCAGGTCCGCGATCTTCACGCCGGCTCCGTGGTTGTTTACCAGTACATCCACGTGCCCGAACCGATCGATCGTCTGCTGAATCACTTTCTGCCAATCGGCCGTGTTGACCGCGTCCGCCTGAACGGCCGACAGATGGGGCGACGCCAGTTCGGTGGCAGCCGCCTCCAAACGCTGTTGGTCGCGACCGGTGATCACCACACGAGCGCCCATCTCCAGCAGGATCCTGGCCGCTTCTAGTCCAAAGCCTGACGACCCTCCCGTAATGATGATCACCTTGTCTTCAACATAGTGCTTCACGATTCCGAACCCCTTGCAACAACTTGGTTTCTCCATCGCCACGCGGCTGGGCACCAACGAAGCCCACCGCTTGATGGTCCAGCATAGTCGCCGAACAAACCTGCAGTCAATCGGCCTCGCCTGCCGAGCTTCCGTTGGCACCCTTCGATCAAGACAGCCCGACGGTGCCAGATAGGTGCCATCCACTAAGTGTGACAATCGATGCTTGGCAAAGGGTCGTCGACGCGTTTGATCGAGTTGAAGAGGCAAGCCAAGCAGGAGATTCTTGCCGTTTTCGAGTGCGGTGGCTTGACGCCGTTTTCATTTTGCGTCAGCTTTCATTTTGCACGATAGGTGTTGAACGAGCGGAAAGAAAGGCACAGCCGAAGCGGTGTCAAGCCACCGCACTCGAAAAAAAGCGGGCGGCCTCTTGGAAACACGAAATTTTACTTTCCACAAACACCAAACCGGGCGAAACCGGTACAAATCCAACACCCCGGGTCAGGCTCTTTTCCTGATAAGCCTGGCTCGGAGGTTTAGGGAGGAAATCAGATGAATCGATGGTTCGTTCTTTTGGTGGGGTTTTGGCTGCTGGGTGTTGGTTCGGTCGCTGGTGGTCAATCGGCGAAATTTTTTGTTGGGCCGGGCGGGGATGACGGGAATCCGGGGACGGCCGAGCGGCCGTTTGCCACATTGGTACGCGCTCAACAGGCGGTGCGGGCACTTGGCCAGGGTCATGGGGCGACGGTTCGCTTGCAAGGCGGGACGTACTATCTGGACCAGCCGCTGGTCTTCACCTCGGCCGACTCGGGCAGCGCGGACGCTCCGGTGGTTTTCGCCGCTGCGGCGGGCCAGACGGTGGTGGTCAGTGGCGGGCGACGTTTGCAGTTGGATTGGCGGCCGTACCGCGACGGCATTTTCCAGGCCGCCACGCCGGATGGACTGGAGATCGACCAGGTGTTCGTCGATGGCCAGCGTCAACCGATGGCTCGCTACCCGAACTTCGATCCGCAGGTGGCGATCTACAACGGCTACGCGGCCGATGCGTTCAGCCGCGAGCGGGCCGCGCGCTGGAGCGATCCGGCCGGCGGCTATATCCACGCCATGCACCGCGCTCGTTGGGGCGGCTATCATTATCGGATCCTGGGCAAAGAGCCGGAAGGCAGCGTGATCTACGAAGGCGGTTGGCAGAACAATCGCCAGATGGGTATGCATCCCGAACACCGGTTCGTCGAGAACATCTTCGAGGAACTCGACGCACCCGGCGAATGGTATCACGACGCGGATAACCAAATCTTGTACTTCTACCCACCGGCCGACCTGAAGTTGGACGAAGCAACGATCGAGGTGGCCGGGCTCAGGCATTTGATCGAGTTCCGGGGCCAGCCGCAGTCGCCCGTACGGCACGTGCAGCTCTGCGGGTTGACCTTCCGCCACGCGGCACGGACGTTCATGGATACCAACGAGCCGCTGCTGCGGAGCGATTGGACGATCTACCGAGGCGGCGCGGTGTTCTTCGATGGCGCCGAAGACTGCAAATTGATCGATTGCGAGTTCGATCAATTGGGCGGCAACGCCGTGATGGTCAGCGGCTACAACCGTCGAATCACCGTGCGTGGCTGTTTGATCGGCGACAGCGGAGCCAGCGGTGTGGCGTTCGTGGGTGATCCCGATTCGGTCCGCAGCCCGCTGTTCGAATACCACCAGCGCCAGAGTTACGCCCGGATCGACGGCACTCCGGGACCGAAGAGCGAGCATTACCCGGCAGATTGCCTGGTCGAAGATTGTTTGATCCGTCGAGTCGGGCGAGTTGAGAAACAGGCGGCGGGCGTGCAGATCTCGATGGCCGCTCGAATCACCATCCGGCATTGCTCGATCTACGAGACGCCTCGCGCCGGGATCAACATCAGCGAAGGCACCTTCGGCGGGCATCTGATCGAGTTCTGTGATGTGTTCGACACGGTATTGGAGACGAGCGATCACGGCAGCTTCAATTCCTGGGGCCGCGATCGTTTTTGGGGGCTGACCGAGGCGCCCGACGATCAACTGTCCGACCTGGCTCTGTTGGACATGCTGGCGCCCAATGTGATCCGCAACAGCCGCTGGCGCTGCGATCACGGCTGGGATGTCGATCTGGATGATGGCTCCAGCAGCTACCACGTCTACAACAATTTGATGTTGCACGGCGGCTTGAAGTTTCGCGAAGGCTTTCATCGCATCGCGGAGAATAACATCATGGTGAACAATTCATTCCATCCGCACGTTTGGTATCCCGACAGCCGCGACGTGTTTCGCCGCAATATCGTGTTCACCCCCTATCGTCCGATCCGCGTCGATCGGCCGTGGGGCCAGGTCGTCGATCACAATCTGCTGCATCGGTCCGACGCGAACCAGCAGCCGGCCGAGATCTTGCAGCAGCAGAGCGGACGCGACCAGCATTCCTCGATCGCCGACGCTCGGTTCGTCGACCCGGCCAGCGGCGATTACCGCGTCCAGGAAGACTCGCCCGCCCTGACACTGGGTTTCCAGAATTTTCCAATGGACCGCTTTGGCGTACAAAGCCCCCGCTTGAGGTCGATCGCTCGCACTCCGGATTTGCCGACAGTGCGAACGATCGAAGCACAGGAGACGGGACCAGCGGAAAAGGCGGTCCGCGTCTGGTTGCAAGCCCGTGTGCGGGAGTTGGAGGGTGAAGAGTTTTCGGCGTTCGGCGTCAGTCGGGATGCGGCAGGCGTGCATCTGGCGGAAGTGCCGGAGGGATCGCTGGCTGCGGCCAGCGGCTTGAGAACGAACGACGTGGTGCAACGTCTGAACGGCCGGCCCGTCAAACGGCTGAGCGATCTGTACCGGTTGCAGGATGCGGCGGATGGCCAACCACTGACCGTCGGGCTGGTGCGCGATCAACAGGAGCTGACGACGAAGGTCGTCGATTATCCATTCGTTGTGACCGAATCCCCGTCCGGCAGAAACTTCGTCATCGTCCCGCTGGCCGATGCGACTCGGACGATCCCGATCCACAAGATCGAGTCCCGGCCGTCGACGGCCAACGAGCGGCTGGATACCTTGCACGATGGGCGACTGGCCGAAAACTACGGTCCGGTGTTTCGTAACCGCGTGGTGGGCGGCATGTATCGGGTCGACCTGGGCAGTGTCCAGCGTGTCGCTGCCGTCCGCACGTGGTCCTACCATCAGAACCGCAATCGCGGCCCCCAGCATTGGACGCTGTACGGCAGCGACAGCGACGACGATCCCGGCTGGGATGTCGACGATGCCGAACGTTTCGTACCGATCGTCGAGGTCAACACGTTGGGCAGGGCCGTCGACCGCTTCCAAGCGACCAGCGTCCAGCGAGCTGGCAACCGCGCCCTGGGTTCGTTCCGCTGGTTGATCTGGGCAGTCCGTCCCGTCACGGCCATCCAGGAGAACACGGCCATGCAAGAGTTTCAGGTCATCCCGGCTGAATGAGCACCGTTCGAGAATTGAGATCCCGGCACCAGCGATTCCTGGAAACGGCCAACGATTTGAGATACGCTATGAGGACACGGATGAAGCTGGTTGTGGAACAGCGACCGGGAATTGACCCGTCTTCGTTCGGTATGACAAGGAGCTTGACATGAAAATCATCTTGACGCAATCGGTGTGGACCATCATCTTGCTGTGGGGCATGGTGGACGCTCAGGAGTTGCCGAGAGTTACGCCCGTGGATTGGAGCCAGGTCGATCTGGCCGATTTTACCGACCAAGATATCGATGTCCTCACAGGAAACGCTCCCAATTTTCCCTTGCCCTACTATCTGGCCCATTTCCACCGATTGGCCGACGCGGTTGTGGAACAAGGCGAGCATCGCGGGTTCATTGATTTGGCCGTGTGGCGGCGGCCGGGGGATAATCGTCCGTACAATGCTCGTATCATGGAGAACATCTTGTCCCTGGCCTTTTTCTACTGTACGGACAAGCCCTGGAACCCCTATTTCGCCGACCAAGCCGTGCGTGCTCGGTTGGAGGCCGCTTTGCAATTCTGGACGGAGATGCCCAACGAGCAAGGCCAGTTCAGCGAGTACGGCTGGGGACGTTGGAGTCTGGCACCGACGGCCTTTGCCACGAAATTCATGGGCGAGACGCTTCGGCTGCTCGCCGATGGCCCTCCGATCAACCCGGATATTCACCAAGCCGCGATCGACACGAATCGGAATGCCTTTCGGTCTTCGTTCGAGGACGGTCACTTCATCAATCACGGCCGTGTGTTCACCAATCAGTGGGGCAACTTCTGGCCGGGCGCCATGGCACACATCGATCTTTTCAACGACGAGGACCTGGACCAGCAACTCAGGAAATGGACAGCGGCAACATCGGTCGGAGGCCCATACGCCTTTCAAAGCGTGGTGGGGTATTTCAATGAACAGCGCGGGCCTTGTTGGAGATACAATTTCGGCACGCACATGTCGAACACGTTGATGGCTTGGCATTACGCCAAGGGGCACGGCGTCAACGCCATGAGCCGGGAAGACGCCGAGCTGATGCACTGGCTTGTCGAAGAGCACACGCTGTTCGCCGAATGGTTGGGCTACAACGCGGTGCTGGAACCCGACGGCTCGGAATTCGTATTGAACCGCGCCATCGAAACCCGCCAGCGTTTGGGTTCTTTCGCGTACCGGGAATTCCCCATGGCCGACGTGGTCGAGGGATTACGCCCCTACCTTCCGACGGCGGACCAGATAGCGGAACGGCGCGCCGGAATACGGCAGGAGCTTCAGGCCCAATGGCCGCAGGTGGAAGCGTTGCGTGAGGAGGATTTCTCTGCGTTCAGCCCGTACGCCTTTCTCCATCGTTCTCACAATCGCTGGTATCCCAGCCAGGATGAACGGGAACAGGCGCAAGCCGAGTTGCCGTACTTGGCCCGGGCCAACTTCATTCACCAGCGAGTGGATGATCGGTACGTCTTCACGTACGTTCGCCGTCCCGATTATTATGCCGCGTTCAATACAGGCCGACGCGGTACGGGTCGACAGCGCATGGGTTTGGGATTGGTTTGGCATCCGGACGCAGGAACGCTGGTCCAGTCGCAAAGCGATCGACGCCTGGAGGCTTGGGGAACGCGAGCCCGGAACGCGGAGCAAGTGTACGAAGCGGGCGACATCCGACCGGACGCCATCAGATTCATGCTGGGGGACGAACCCTGGAAGCCGGAATACGGGGTCCACGATCTGCCTGACGATACGGCGGATCTTGTCGCCAGCTACTCGCTCGGGGACGACCGTGGTTGGAAATCACTCGCGTTCACCAACGAGGCCATTTTGGTGACCGTCCAGCACGACGGCGCGTTTCAGGAACAGATCCCTCTGCTCGTTCGCCAAGATGACAACATCACGTTGGACGCCGACGGTGTTCGTCTTGAACGAGGCGGTGTGACGATGGTCATCGAATTCAACGATGCCCAGACGCTGGAGGCGATGGACGGCGACCAGGTGACCGTGATCGTCGCGCGCGGGACCGACGAATTGAAATACGCCATCCGTTGGCAACGGTAGGGTGCTTAGTCCGCTTCGGATTCGTCGGAGAATTCGATGATCCCCAGCCGGTCGGCGCCGCGGTTGGGCATCACGATTTGGTCGCCCGAGGCGGTCAGGATGGCGCCGCTGAACCGCTGGCCGTGCGATAGTACCGGGACGTGGGTCACCGAAGGGCCTGATCGGTACTGCCCCGTGCTTGGATCGTAGATGCCCACGTGCGATGCACGGTAGGGCGCCATCAGCACCGGACCGTTGGGCCACCGCCGGGCCGCCATGAACGCTGCCGCTCCCTCGCCATGCTCCGGACCCTTGGTAAACTGCCGGGTCGTCGGATCGTACAGCCCGATGCGCCTGGCATTCCGCGGCGCCATGACCGTCGTCCCGTCCGCCAGTTCTGCGATTCCCGAGTACGCGGCGGTCGTTCCAGCTTGATGCGGAGGGCCACGGACATACTCGTTCTTGTTCGGGTCGTAGATGCCTACGTGGGCACTGTCGAAAGGCGTGAAGATGACCTCGCCGGTCCGCGAGCTGACGTGGATGTCCGAGAACAGGTAGTGACCTTGCTCCGGCACTTCGGGGCCATCGCGGTAGGTATCGGTCTGCGGATCGTACAGCCCGACGACCCGAGCGTTCAACGGTGCAAAGACCACCAAGTCCGGCCGGACCAACGCACTGCCCAGGAACGCGTTGTTCGAAGACTGGCCGTGCGCCGCCCCATCGCGATATTGCTGCGTCTTGGAATCGTACAGACCGACGTTGCGGCTGCCGCGCGGAGTCATGACAACCAGCGTGCTGTCGACCACCGATCCGAAGCCGAACCCGCCCGGTTGGCCATGGCGAGCCGTCCGCGTCAGTTGCCCGGTGCTCGGATCGTACTCGGCAATGAACTCGCCGGTGCGGGGGATCAATACGATCCGCCCACCGTCCACAACCACGCCGCCGCGAAATTCCCGGTTGCCTGTCAACTCCATGACGGGACCGTCTCGATAACGGAACCCTTCGACGTGTGGCTGCCGCGTGGCGTGGTCATCGCCCGGCTCGCCGGCTTCGTCCGCCAGCACTTCGGAAATCGGGCCGCCGATTGGAGCCGCCATCGGCCCCATAGCACCGGTGATCACCCCGGCCAGCAGCGCGATGCGCACCAGCCGGCTGGCGGCGCAACGGGATCGAGGCATCATCATCGAACGGTTTCGGGTCATGATCGGTTCCAGCATAGCGGAGAAAAAGGTGTCAGGTTTCATTTGCGCGTGCGGCGGACGTACAGATTCACCAACAGCGGCGAGATGGGGGCTCCCAACACACAACCTCGGCCTCGGTCTCGATTGCGCGTGCTGCGCGACACGCGGCCTCGAGCGTCGGTGTACTCGACGGGGGCGAGCATCCACGTCTTGATCAACTGCAACAGATGCCGATCGTTGATGCGACGCGCCAGCAGTTCCATCAGCGAGTCGTGGGGAATCGAATCGAAATACTGACTCAATTCCAGCTCGTCCATCTCCGTCCGGCCAGTCTTGACCAGACGCTGCACGTGTCGAATGGCAGCCAGCGAGCCTTTTTCGGTTTCGTAAGCATACTTCTCCGGCGGAAGATCGGCCTCGAAAATCGGCCCGACGATCAGCAGCACCGCCAATTGCACCACGCGATCCCGGATCGTCGGCAAATGGACTCGCCGGATCTTGCCCCCGGGTCGCGGCATATCCACTCGTCGCACGGCCGTCGCCTGGTAGCGCAGGCTGGCCAGTTCATCTTCCAACTCGTCCAGAAAGTTGTCGACGCCGGAATTCTCGATGTCTGCAAACGTCTGGCCATCGACGCCCGGACCACCCCCATTGATGCGACATTGGTGCCAGGCGGTTTCCAGCACATCCCGCTGACAAACCTGTTCGTACAACGCGTGGAAGCGATGGTCTGGCGAATCCATCGCCCGAGCGTGTTGCGATTCTTGCAACTTCCGAACGCGATGCGAAGGTCTCAAGTTCATCTGGCTGTCCCCCAAATTCTGCAGCATGGGCGCCGGGCGACGATCACCCCGGCGGAACCACGGGTGGTTCGTAAGTGTACGGCGCTTGCAGCCCCAAAGGCAGCCCCAAGTGCCAGTAGATCAAAAGGAACAAAGTCCATAATACCAAAAACGTCAACGAATACGGCAGCATCATGGCCGCCAACGTGCCGATTCCCGTCTTTTTGACGTAACGTTGACAAAACACCACCACCAGCGGGAAGTAAGGCATCATCGGCGTGATGATGTTTGTCGACGAATCCCCGACTCGATAGGCGGCCTGAGTCAACTCGGGACTCAACCCCACCAACATCAACATGGGCACGAAAATCGGTGCCAACATGGCCCACTTGGCTGATGCGCTGCCGATCATCAAGTTGACACAGGCGGTCAAACAGATGATTCCAACAATGGTCATCGCCGGGGAAGCACCGGCTTGCTGAATCGATTGAGCGCCTTTGACCGCGATCAGCACACCGATGTTCGAGTCGCGAAAAGCTCCGATGAAAAGCGAAGCGAAAAAGACCAGGACCAGGTAGTACCCCATCGATTCCATCGAACGCGTCATTCCCTCGATCACATCCCGATGCGACTGGAACCTGCCGGAAATGTATCCGTACGCGACGCCCGGGACCAAGAAGGCAAGAAAGATGAGCGGAACGATGGACTCCATCAGCGGGACCGGGGGATCGGATGATGTCAACGAGCCGTCAGGTGCCCTCATGGCAGAATCGGCAGGCCAGACCCATGCCACCAAGCCCAGGAGCCCTAGCAGCATGATCCCCAACCCGCAGAACATGGCGATCTGTTCGCGGCGATTCATCGCATCGATTCGAGGCATCTCGTCATCGCCGTCCAACACCGTTTCCCGCAATCGAGGTTCGACAACCACGTCGGTCAGGAACCAGCCCACCAAAACGATCAGCAACGTCGACCAGGCGGTAAAGAAAATGTTGCACAACGGATTGACCGACTGGTCCGCCGCGACCAATTCGACGCCCGACTGGGTGATCTTCGCCAACATCGGATCGATGGCCGACGGGATAAAATTGGCGCTGAATCCCCCGGAGACTCCTGCAAACGCCGCCGCAATGCCCGCCAACGGGTGCCGACCGGCCACGTAAAACATGATCCCCCCGATCGGAACCACCAGCACGTAGCCCGCATCGACAACGATATTGCTCAACACGGCGGCCAGCAACAGCATCGGCGTCAACAACATTTTCGGAGCGATGGCCAACATTGTCCTCAAGCAGGCGTTGATGAACCCCGAATGCTCGGCGATCCCCACTCCCAACAAGGCAACAAGCACCACACCCAATGGAGGAAACCGTGCAAATTCATCGACCATGCCCGTCAAAAAGAGCACAATCTGTTCCGACGACATCAAATTGACGATTTCGATCGGCTTGCCGTATCGGGGGTCCAACTCCTGGAACTCGATCCCGGAAAGCCAGTGGGAAAGAACCCAAGTCAACAACATCCCGACCAAGAAAAGCATCGCGGGATCGGGCAATTTGTTGCCCAGTCGTTCCAACAGGTTTAACGCGGAAACCAAGCATCCTGGAGCTTGTGTCGAGCCCGAGCGACCGCTGAGCGTATCTTCCTGCTGATTCATCGTGACTCCATGAATGACAAGAACGATCCTTGGCGGTTATGATGGCGTATAGGTCACCCGAAATCAAGAGTCCCAGGAGGGATGGTCGCGGCAAGGCCTTTCCTGGAAGGGCTTAGCCGAATAGGGATACCCTGCGGTTGGCTACAAAGTGGCAGCTTTATCCTCTTGGGGGTACTTCTGGGCTCGACTTGTCCAGTTTCTTTCGCCAAGCAGTTGAAACAGGCCGGCTTTCAACGTAGTTTAGTGAGTTTGCTGAATCACTCGTGCTCCGAGGATATTGGGATGCGAATACGCGATTTGTTAGACGAAGCGACAGTAAAAGTGCCGCTGGAGTCTGTCGACAAGGAGGAATGTCTGGAAGAAATGGTCGATTTGCTGGTTCGTAGCGGGCGGATATCCGACCGCCAAGCGGCCTTGAAGGCTCTATTGAAACGCGAGGCTCAGGCGACAACGGGTATCGGCAAAGGCATCGCGCTGCCGCACGCCAAGCACGACTCGATTTCCGATCTCGTGGTGGCTATAGGTGTATCAAAAGATGGCATTGAATTCGACTCAGTGGATGATGAATTGGTGCATTTCGTGGTACTGTTGTTGGCCAACACCTCCGAGACGGGATCGCATCTACGGACGTTGGTCGAGGTGGCTCGACTGGTCGAGGTACCGGGCTTCTTTCGAAAGGCATTGGACTGCAAGACGTCGTCCGAGCTGCTCGACCTGATCGATTCGGAGGAGTGACCGTGGCCAGCGAAGTGCCGATGACCGATGTCATGAGGATGGTGTTGGAGGCCGAGGAGCAGTCCAAGCACCTTCTGGAGAATGCCGAAGCCGAAGCATGGAAGATCGGCGAAGAAGCTCGTCGGCAAGCTCACGATTCGGTCCGAAAGTTACAGCACGAGACAGCACAACAGGCGCACACGATCGTCGAGACTGCCCGTCACGAGGCAAACGAGGAGCGAAAGCAGCAATTGGAACAGGCGGCGCGCGAGGTTGAATCGACGGTCCGATTGGATGATGCGGCCAAGCAGAGTTTGACGGAAGCCTTGATACGTTGTGTGAGCGGAACAGCCTAGCGCGCAGAGATCGATCACCCTTATGCCCTCAGTACCACTTCCCAATCTCGATTACCTGGTGGCCCGATTGCATGGGCGGCGCGGCCAGTTCGCCGAGGCCGACAAGTTGGATGCCTTGTGTCGTCTACGAAACGTGGCGGATTTTGTGCGCGCCGTCAGTCCACGGACACGATTTACGACGGTCGTCGATTTCCAACACGGGCTGATCAACGAAATGGTGCAGGAGTTGGCGGATCTAGGCGCACAATTGACAGGCGCCGGTGCGGCTTTGATGGCATGGATGCGCGTCCGTTGCCAGATCGAGAACCTGAAGGTGATGGCCAGAGCGTTTGCCACGGGCAAGTCTTTCGACGTGGCTCGGCCATATCTGGTGCCCCTGCCCGACGACCTGTCTTTGGATTTGGAAGTCTTGGCAGCGGCTGATGATGTCGAATCGTTCGCGATGGCCGCCCCGGCGGGACTGTTGCGGGATGGACTGGTCGCCTTTGCTCCTGCGTACGAAGTCGAGCCCAGCACGGTTGTATTGGAAGCAGCGTTGGATCACACCTATTTCCGCGAACTCTTGAAGCGGACGCAGGCCTTGCGGGGCGCGGCTCGCAATGACGCTTTGATCATCGCCAAGCAGGAAATCGACACCTTTCACCTGATGCTGGTGGCTCGCGGCTGCTTTCATTACGGGGTGCGCGGGGACAGCTTGGAGATGTTTCACGTGTCCGGGGGCAGGATTTCACTCGATCGATTTCGCCAGATGGCGGACGCCGACAGGCTCAGCGATGCGGTCGCACTGGTCAGCGGCCTGGTGCTGGACACGTGGTCGGGCGTCGGCGGGCGTTACGCGTCGGGCACAGCGGAATGCAATACGGCCATGCTGGAATCGCTCGCTTGGAACCGCTATTATCGGCTGGCTCGGCAAGCTTTCCGACGCAATCATATGGGCCTGGGCGCGGTGGTGGCGTTCGCCGCGATCCGACGGATCGAAGTTGCCAATTTGATCACCCTGTCCGAAGGAATTCGTACTCACATGCCCGCCGATGCGATCCGCAAACGCCTGATTCCGCGCAACACGGAGGCGATCCATGTTTAGTCCCGAACCGATGGTTCGAATCAACGCGATGGTGTTGAAGCGGGACGAGCGTGCCCTGCTGTACGAATTGGGCCGCGCCGGTGTGGTTCATCTGGCTCGCACGGAATCGGATCTGCCGGACGCCGAGCCCCCGCCGCTGGACGAAAGCCCCGCCCTGGCCACCTGCGAAGAACTGATGGAGCGGGTCGAAACGTTGATCCGGGTGCTGCGTCTCCGCGAAGTTCGGCTGGTGGACGAGCCGGTGGAGATGTCCTTGGACCAAGTGGACCTGCGGCTGACGCGCATCGAACGGACATCGGACGAGATCGCGCGGCGCGGCGCGCAATTGGAACAGCAGTGGAGTCGGGTGACAATGCTGCTGGATCAGATCGCCGCTTACGAAGATCTGGACCTGCCGCTGGAGCAGTTGGCCAAGTTCGCGTTCCTGCATTTTTCCATCGGATCGTTGCCGGAGCAGAACTTCGAGGCCTTGCGTCGCACGACGGATGAAAACGTGGTGCTGCTGCCTTTGGAGCTGCGCGGCGACCGGCGACCCCTTGTGGCCGTGACCAGCCGTAAAGGTCGATTCGCCTTGGAGACCACGCTGCGCGACGCCGATTTTCAACCCGAAAAACTGCCGACCAAAGAAGGCACCGATATCAAGGAACTTGCGGACGAAAGTCGAACGGAACAACGCCGGTTGGCGATCGAGTTGGAAAAGGTGCAGCAGCAGCAGCAGGAATTCGCGCTCGGCGTGGCCGGCGAACTGGGCGTCTTGCGTCAGGCGGTGCTCGAAGAACGCACGGTGCTGCAGGCGCAGCAGAATTTTTCGCGGACCACGACGACCGTGTTGATCGCCGGCTGGGTGCCTGCGGAACATGCCGAGGCGCTGCGGCGGCAGTTGAAGCAGGTGACCGAGGGGCGTTGCGAGATCCGGGTCGAACAACCGGTTGACGTTCCCAGCGACCAGATCCCCGTGTTGATGCGTCAACCGGTCTGGCTCCGGCCTTTTTCCGAACTGGTCTCCGGATACGGCTTGCCCGGGTATCGCGACGTGCAACCCACGCTGATGGTGGCGATTACCTTCATGCTGATGTTCGGGGTCATGTTCGGAGATGTCGGCCACGGGGCGCTGTTGGCCGTGGGTGGGCTGGTCGCCGTCCTGTTCCTGCAAGAAGAAAAGCATCGGGACTACGGGATGTTGGTCATGATGGCCGGGCTGTCCAGCATCTTCTTTGGCCTGGTCTACGGCAGCTATTTCGGCCTGCCGGCCTTGCACTACTATGCGATCTGGCAAGAACCGCTGGATGATCCGGTGACCCTGATGGTGGCTGCCATCGGCGTCGGGGTGCTGATCGTGAGCATGGGGCTTGTGATGAACATCGTCAACATGTTCCGCCGCGGGGATGTCGTGGGAGGGGTGTTGGATAAGTTCGGCGTGGTGGGGATCATCTTCTATTGGGGCAGCCTGTTGTTCATCGTTCGGTATACGATGCTGGACGAGATGGGGCTGGCAGGATTGGTGCTGGCGGTGGGCATCACCCTGCCTTTGCTGGCGATGACGCTCAAGGAACCCGTACAGTACGCCCTTAGCGTCTTGGCTGGTCGCAAGCCCCACTCGGCCAACGTGGTGGTGGCGTTCGTGGAATCGGGAATCGAAGCGTTCGAGGCGGTCTTGTCCTATTTGGCCAACACGATCAGCTTCGTCCGACTGGCGGCGTATGCGATGGCCCACGCGGCGATCCTGATGGCGACGTTCGCGATCGCCGAGGCCGTGGGCGATACGCCCGGCATCGGGTTCGTGTTGTACGTGATCATCGCGGTGGTCGGTAACTTGATCGCCCTGATCCTGGAAGGCGTGGTCGTGGCCGTCCAGGTCCTGCGTTTGGAATACTACGAGTTTTTCGGCAAGTTCTTTTCGGGAGATGGCCTGCCATTCAGGCCTTTCTCGTTTTTCGACAAGGAAAGGGTAAGGTGACGTAATGCATCGAAGGGCTCTGACAACAGGGGCCATCATGGCCGGTATACTGCTGATCGCCTCGGTGGCGCCGGCCGTAGATCGCGAGGCGGCTGTGACCGACCCGACCGTCCGGCAAGGGGACGTTTCGATGACCGAAGTGTATTTCGCCGTCGGGTTGGCGACCGCCGCCGCGGTGACCGCATCGGTCAGCATCCTGGGCGCCGGTTTCGCGGTCGGCAAGATCGGATCGGCCGCGTTGGGTTCGGCCGCCGAGCACCCCGAACTGCTGACTCGCAGCCTGTTGTTCGTGGCATTGGCCGAAGGTCTGGCCGTTTTGGGGTTCGCCGTGGCCATGTTGATCGTGATGAAGATCCCTTGATCGGCGGGCGGTTTTCCGGGGACGTGACGGGTTCTGTGAAATGTGACGGAGCGATGGCGCAAGCGCGGAGCAAGCGATGAAATTTTTTTGTATCGGCGATGAAGATACCGTCCGCGGGTTCCGGCTGGCCGGAATCGAGGGGCACGTGGTATCCGACGCCGAACAGGCGGAAACGGCGCTGGCCAACGTGGTCCGCCGCCGCGATGCCGGGGTGGTGATCGTTACCGATGCCATCGCTGCCAAAATCCGCGAACAGGTCGATGAAGTCCGGTTGAAATGCGAGCGGCCGTTGCTGGTCGAAATCCCCGGTCCCGAGGGTCCGATCGCAGAACGCAAGTCACTCCGCCAACTGGTCCAGGAGGCGGTCGGAATTCGCATCCAGGAATAGATACAGGAGAAAGGATCAAGGTGGTCCAGTCCGAAAACGGTTCGCACAACGTGCTGCGCGACGAGATCATCGCGGACGCCGAGCGCCAAGCCGAACGCTTGGTGCGCCGGGCGCGGCGCGAGTCGAAGTCGATGGTCGACAAGGCGGTATCCGAGTGCAAAGAGCAATGCCGGGAAAAACTCGAGGCTGCCGCCGTAGCAGCCGAACGGGAGAGAATGCTGATCCTGGCCACCGTGCCCGTCGAAATCAGCCGGATGCGAGCCACGCAAGCGGAAAAGGAATTGACGGAGCTGCGCGATGCCGTTCGCGATCGCTTGGCGGCGCGCCGGGGCTTTGATTATAGTGACAGTCTGCTGACGTTGGCGTCCGAGGCGATTCGGCAGATGGAAGGGGATGCATTCGTGCTGCAGTTGGCTCCGCAGGATACCGAAAAGTACGGCCCGTCGCTGGCAGCCGGCGCGGCCGCTCGTGCCGGCCGACCGGACGTTACGGTGACGATCGACCAGCAGACGGTCGACATCGGTGGCGGCGTGGTGGTGCGGGATCCCGAAGGACGCCAAGTCTGGGACAACAGCTTTCAGGCTCGATTGGATCGCCTGTGGCCCCTGTTGCGCCATCAGATGGCCGAGCACGTCGGGCTTGCGTCGATCTACCGGATGGAAGGAGCCGCTTCGTGAGCGTAACGACCATCCCGCAGCACACCCCTTCGCCCGTCCAGCCGGCGAGCGCCGAATCCGCCAAGGTCGTTCGCGTCAGTGGCCCGATCGTCACCGCCTCGGGGATGTACGGCGCCCAGATGTACGAGGTTGTCGAAGTGGGCGATCAAGGGCTGATCGGCGAAATCGTGCGCTTGTCCGGCGATCTGGCAACGATTCAGGTTTACGAGAACACCAACATGTTGCGTCCGGGCGCCCCGGTCCGCAGGACGGCCGCTCCGCTGTCGTTGCAGTTGGGCCCCGGGCTGATCGGGAACATCTACGACGGCATCCAGCGGTCTTTGCCCGCCATGCACCAGGCCAGCGGCGCCTGGATCGAGCGTGGCGCGAAGGTTCCGCCGCTGGACGACCGGAAGCCCCGGACGTTCCAGCCGGCGGTGACCCCGGGCCAGCCGGTGATGGCCGGCCAAGTGCTGGGCGAGGTGCCCGAGACGCCGTTGATTCGGCACCGCATCCTGGTCCCGCCCGACGTGTCCGGGACGCTCAGGACCGTGGCGTCCGCAGGTTCGTATACGTTGCAGGACGTGATCGCGGTGGTCGATACGCCGAAAGGCCCAAGACAGCTTACCATGGTCCAGCAGTGGCCCGTTCGTGTGCCTCGCCCGATCCACGGCCGACGTCGTATCGCCGAACCGCTGGTGACCGGACAACGGATCATCGATACCCTGTTTCCGATCGGCAAAGGCGGAGCGGCAGCCATCCCGGGCGGCTTTGGAACAGGCAAGACGATCACCCAGCACCAATTGGCCAAGTGGTCCAACGCCGACCTGATCGTCTACGTAGGCTGCGGCGAACGCGGCAACGAGATGACCGACGTGCTGCGGGAGTTTCCCGAGATCGAAGACCCGGAAACGGGTCGGCCGCTGATCGAACGCACCATCCTGATCGCCAATACTTCGAACATGCCGGTCGCGGCTCGCGAAGTTTCGATCTACACCGGCATCACGTTGGCCGAATACTACCGGGACCAGGGGCGGCACGTGGCGGTCTTCGCAGATTCCACCAGCCGGTGGGCGGAAGCGCTCCGCGAGCTGGCCGCTCGCCTGGAAGAAATGCCGGCCGAAGAAGGGTTCCCGGCCAGCCTGGCCACGCGGTTGGCTCAGTTCTACGAACGAGGCGGCGCGGTGACCACGTTGGGCGGCCAGGAAGGCTCGATCACGATCGTCGGGGCGGTCAGTCCGCCGGGCGGCGATTTCTCCGAACCGGTGACCCAGCACACGCGGCGGTTCATCCGCTGCTTCTGGGCGCTGGATACCGATTTGGCCAACGCCCGGCATTATCCTTCGGTCCATTGGCTGCGCTCCTATTCGGAATATGTCGAGGACGTGCGGGCCTGGTGGGAACTGCGATCGCCGCAGTGGACCGAAGTGCGGCAGGAAACGATCGAGATCCTTCAGCGGGAAGATCGTTTGCAACAGATCGTCAAATTGGTCGGCCCCGACGTGCTGCCCGATTCGCAACGGATGATCCTGCTGACCGCCGATATCCTGAGAGACGGGTTCCTGACGCAGAGCGCTTTCGACGAAAAGGATATGTACTGCCATCCCGATCGACAATTGGCTTTGCTGCGGCTGATCGTGACGCTGCACCGCCGCGCCAGCCAGATCATCCAGGCCGGAGCGCCGCTGGTACGTGTCCGGGAATTGCCTTGCGTGCCGAAGATCATCCGCGCAAAACAGGCCTTCGGCAACGACGAACTGGAAGCGCTGGCAGCCTTGGAAGACGAAATGAATCAGCAGTTCGACGACTTGGAAAGGGAGTACGAGCGTGATTGAATTTGGCGTCCGAGATCGAGGCCTGCAGTACGTCGGAACCCAGCGGATCGATGGTCCGCTGTTGGTGGTCCAGCGTGTGCGGGACGTCGGTTTCGACGAGATCGTCGAGGTGCTGGATGCCGAGGGCAAGCCGCGTTTGGGGCGCGTGCTGGACATTTCGGACCGCCAGGCGGTGGTCCAGGTGCTGGAAGGAACGACGGGTTTGGCCAACCAGAGTACCCGTGTGCGTTTTTTGGGCGAGAGCTTCATGCTGCCCGTGACCCCATGCATGTTGGGCCGCGTGTTCGATGGTTTGGGCCGACCGATGGACGGCGGACCACCGCCCTTGTCCGCTGACCGCCGGGACATCAACGGGCTGGCGATCAATCCGCACGCGCGGCAGTATCCTCGCGAATTCATCCAGACGGGACTCTCCGCCATCGATGGTATGAATGCTCTGGTTCGCGGCCAAAAACTGCCGATCTTCTCCGGTAACGGTCTGCCCCACGATCGCGTCGCCGCCCAGATCGTCCGCCAGGCTCGGCTGCTGGACGAATCGGTCAGTTTTTCCATCGTGTTCGGCGCGATGGGAGTCAAACACGACGTGGCGGAATACTTCATCCGCAATTTTCAGGAATCTGGGGCGTTGGGCCGAGTCGTAGTGTTCCTGTCGCTGGCAGATGCGCCCAGCGTCGAACGGCTTTTGACGCCTCGCGTGGCCCTGACGATGGCGGAACACCTGGCATTCGATTGCCACCAGCACGTGCTGGTCCTGCTGACCGACATGACGAACTATTGTGAAAGCCTCCGCGAGGTAGGAACGGCTCGTGGCGAAATCCCCGGGCGCAAAGGGTACCCGGGTTACTTGTACTCGGACCTCGCCAGTCTGTACGAGCGAGCCGGACGGATCGTCCATTCGCAGGGATCGGTCACCCAAATGGCCATCCTGACGATGCCCGCCGACGACATCAGCCATCCGGTGCCGGATCTGACCGGGTACATCACCGAAGGTCAGATCGTCTTGGATCGCGCGTTGCACCAGCGAGGCATCTATCCGCCGATCGCCGGGCTGCCCAGCTTGTCGCGTTTGATGAAAGACGGGGTGGGCAAGGGATACACGCGCGGCGATCACCCAACGCTGGCTAGCCAATTGTTTGCCTGCTATGCCTACGTCAAACGCGTGCGATCGCTGGTCGACGTTGTGGGCGAAGAAGAACTCAGCCTGCTGGACAAGGAATACCTTCGTTTCGGCGACTTGTTCGAACGCCGCTTTTTGCATCAGGAGGAGACCGAGAATCGATCGATCGAAACGACCTTGGAAATCGGTTGGGACGTTTTGTCGACACTGCCTCGCGACGAACTGCATCGCTTGAGTGACGAACTGCTGGATCAATACTATCGTACAAAGCAGGAATAAGATGGCCAAACTGAATGTGGCACCCACAAAATCCAACTACTTGGAGTTGAGCCGGCAACTGGACACGGCCAAGGAGGGCTTCGATCTGCTGGATCAAAAACGGCAGATTCTGGTGTACGAATTGATGAGTCGGCTGGGGCGCGCTCGGGATGCCCAGCGCCGGCTGAACGAAGCCCTGGCACCGGCTTACGACGCCTTGCGGGATGCTGAGTTGGACGTCGGCTCGGCTGGCGTCGATCGCGCCACCTTGGCCGTCGTGTTCGATCATCAGGTCGATATCCGCCAGCAGAACGTGCTGGGCATCCGGTTGCCCACCGTCACCGCCATGACGGCCGACTTGAGCATCCAGTTCGGCATCGGTGGCACGTCGGCACGGACCGATACGGCCATGCAGTCCTTCATCGAGGTCTTACCGCTGGTGGCCGAGTTGGCCGAACTGGAAAACTCGGTCATCCGACTGTCACGCGAACTGCGAAAGACGCAACGGCGCTGCAACGCGCTGTCGAAAGTCTTCATTCCGGATTGCTCGGAAACCGTCAATCATATCTTGTCGAACCTGGAGGAACGAGAACGCGAATCGTTCGTCATTCAAAAGATCATCAAGGACCGTCTTGCCCGTGAAGCCGAAGAGGGATAAACGCCATGGCTAAGTCACCCATCAATCACATTCTCATCCTGGTCGACGGCACGAAATCTTCGTTCCAGGCCGCCGATTATGCGATCGAACTGGCCCGGTCCGTCGGCGCGCGACTCACCGCCCTGGCGGTCGTCGATACGGACACGCTCAAACAACTGCTGAACGTCAAAATCCTGGTGGATACCGAAATGGAGGAGTTCGAGCGCGAGTTGGAACAAAGCGCGCAGAACCAGTTGGACGAAGTCCGGCAACGCGCCATGAACCGGCGAGTCAAGTTCGATGGCGTACGGCGATCCGGCAACAGCGAAGTGATCGTCCCCATCGAACTGGCCGAACGCAATGTCGACCTTTTGGTCATGGGCGCTTTCCAGTCGGAAAAAGTCAAACACGACTTGATCGCGAGGCAACGTCAGCAGATCCTGGACCGTGCGGCCTGCTCGATCGTCGTCGTCAAGTGATGCTGGCGATGGATGATCGTCGCCGTATCGCGCTGGTGATCACGGAACTCGAGCCCGGCGGCGCCGAACGCTGCCTGGTTCATCTGGCAACCGGCTTGCCCACAGAACGCTTCATAACCGCCGTCTACTGCCTGGCTGCTCGCCCCGCCCGCGATCGGGACTGCCTGGTCCGTCGCCTGGAACGACAGGCCATTCCCACGCATTTTCTCGGCGCTCGCACGATCTGGCAGGCGCCAAGCACCCTCAGACGTCTCGGTCGCGCGCTGCGCGACTTCGATCCGGACATCGTCCAGTCGTTTCTGTTTCATGCCAATGTGCTGAGTGCCTTGGCTGTGGGGGGGCGGAAACGTCCCGCATTGTTCACGGGCATCCGAGTCGCCGATCCGTCACGCTGGCGTCAGCGCGTCGAAGCCTGGACCAGTCGCCGCGCCCGGCAGGTCGTCTGCGTCAGCCGCGACGTCGCCGATTTCTGCCGAGCACACACCGCCTTTCCATCCGACAAGTTGTGCGTGATTCCCAACGGGATCGATCCTGCGAGCTACCAGCACCCCGCCCAGCAATCGGCTAGGCAACTCGGATTGCCCGAGGACCGCCGCATCCTGCTGTACGTCGGTCGACTGCACCGCCAGAAAGCTGTCGACTGGCTGCTGGATCAAGCGCCACGCTTCCTTGCGACCTTACCCCAACACGATCTGGTCCTGGTTGGCGACGGTCCCGAACGACGGGCCTTGCAGCAGCAAGCCGAGCGTCTGGGGATCGCTCACCGAGTCCATTTCCTCGGTTACCGAGACGATATCCCCGACCTGCTAGCCGTTGCCGACCTATTGATCCTACCATCGCAATGGGAAGGCATGCCCAACGTCGTGCTCGAAGCCATGGCCAGCCGTTTACCCGTGGTCGCCACCCGAGCCGCCGGGGTACTCGAATTGCTCGGCCCGCTGGCCGACCAGCAAACCGTCCAGCACGGCGACGGTCACGCCTTGGTCGAAGCCATAATCCGCGTCGTCCAACACCCCGAAGTAGCTCGACAATGGGGCCAAGCAAACCACGAGCGAGTCCTCCAACACTTCCACCTACGACAACTGATCGAAAACTACACCCACCTATACCACCAAGCCACCGTCCAACCCCCGTAGCCGGATTTGCCAAAATCCCGGCACCGTCCAACCCCCGTAGCAGGACTTACCAAAATCCCGGCGTAAACATTCGCTGAACCCGCCGATTTGGCATGGGCAAGGTGGACAGTCAACGAAGTGGGAGGGGTGGCGGGTGCAGGTTGCACGGGCGGCTGGCATCGTAGACTGCGGCGACAGGTGGAAAGAAATTTGGTAAACCCGTCTGGACACGAGGAATTGGTTGTGGTAGATAGAGGGCGTGTCAACAGGCACCGCGCTCCTATCGACCCGGCAATCCACGACGGAAGAAATGCGGCAGGATGCTGCGCAGCTGTGGCTCGAATTGCTGGAAATGCGGCAACAGGCCGGTTATTGGAAGGCCCAATTCGGGCGCAGCAAGGAGCGGGAAGCCAAGCTCCAACGGAGAATCGAGGAGCTGGAGGCGAGGGTCAAACAACTGGAACACCAACTGTTCGGCAAGAAGTCGGAGAAAAAGAAGCGTTCCGAGTCATCTTCGGCCTTCGGCGGCGGGAAACGGCCTCGCGGCCAGCAAGTGCGGCAATCCCGGGCCCAAGCGGAAAAACCACGAGCATCTGCCACAAGTCGAAGAATCCCGAGATCTGCCCGAGGATCAAAAGCGTTGCCCCCAGTGCGGGCTGCCTTACCTGGACTTTCCGGGTACGGAGGACTCCGAAACGATCGAGGTCGAAGTCCGAGCCCATCGGCGTGTGATCCGCCTTAAGCGATACCGGCCGGGCTGCTGTTGTCCCGGCAACTCGGGCATCATCACCGCGCCCCCGGCACCTAAACTCATCCCCAAGGGACGGTCCGGATGCCAAAGGGATCTTGAACGTCGACCGGGCGAGCAACTACAAAGCCCTGATGGCGGTCAAGCAGGGAACCTTGCTGTTGGCCTTCTGCTGGACTCACACCCGGCGGGATTTCCTCGACGCCGCCCGCGGCGACCCGGAACAACAGCAGTGGGCCGAGTCGTGGCTGACGCGGATCGGCGAGCTGTTCCATCAGAACAAGTTGCGCGTGGCCGCCTGGAAACAAGACCCTCAGGGCCCGGAGTTCGCCCAGCACGACGCGGTGTTGCGGGCTCGCCTGGAAGACTTCCGAGCCGCCCGCGACGAACAATTGCAACAGCAGCCGCCCGCGTCGATCCGCCAAAGGATTCTCAGCAGTCTGGTCAGACACTGGGAGGGGCTGCTGGTCTTCGTGGAGCATCCGGAAGTACCGATGGACAACAGCGAAGCCGAACGTCGCTTGCGTGGCCCCGCGATGGGTCGGAAGAACTATTGGGGTTCCGGCGCGACGTGGGCCGGGGAGTTGGCCGAGCGTTGTTTTTCGCTGTTTGCCACATTGCTGCTGGCCGGCTTGAATGTCCGCACTTGGCTGACGGCTTATCTGACCGCTTGTGCCGAGGCGGGTGGTCGTGCCCCGGCCTGGGCGGCCCAACTGCTGCCCTGGAACTTGAGCCCCTGCCAACAGCAAGTCTTTCAGTTGCCGCTGGAAGGTCAGGGGTTGCCCGGCGAGGTGCGAAATTGCTTGGATGCACTGGCCGCCGCGGCCCAGCCGCCGCAGGAATTCAGCTTGCCACAGTTGGGTGATCTGCGATTGGAATTGGTCACCCGCCGCCGGTCGGCGTTATGGAACGAGTACATCGACCGTTATCACTACTTGGGCTACACGCCGCTGGTGGGCGCCCAGTTGCGATACTGGGTGTATGCCGAAGACCGGCTGCTGGCCTTGTTCGGCTATGGCGCCAGTGCTTGGCGTCTGGCGCCGCGCGACCGCTGGATCGGCTGGAACGATGCCCAGCGGCAAGCCGGCTTGCCGCACGTCGTGGGGCAAGTCCGTTTTTTGATTCTGCCCTGGATCCGTTGTCCGCATCTGGCTTCCAAATTGTTGTCGTTGTCGGCCGCCCGGCTGCCCGCCGACTGGGAACAGCGCTACGGAATTCGTCCTTGGCTGTTGGAAAGTTTTGTGGATCGCAGCCGCTTTGAGGGCACCTGCTACCGGGCCGCCAATTGGATCGATGTCGGACAAACCCAAGGCCGCGGCAAAAAGGACCGTCGTGGCCGCCCCGGCTTGCCCCGGAAGCAAATCTACCTGTATCCTCTCTGCCGGAATTGCCGAAGGCGGTTGACCAGCGACAGCACCGCCCAGCAGGACTTGCCGGGATCCCGGGTGGAAGGTTGAAAGGCTCTTGGGCAGACCATCCGCCTGAGCGGCTGGCGAACGGTTCTACCCTTTGCCGATGGCGGTTCGCCGTTGCCGCAGCCAGTTGCCGCTGGGCCGCGGCCAGTTGCCGCTGGGCCGCGGCCCAGCAAGACTGCTACTGGCGGCAGGCCGTGCTCCGCGATCGGTGCTCCGCTCTCGCCGCCGATCTGCCCCAGGTGCTGACCTGTGTTGCCTTCCGGTCGACGTTACGGTTGGTCGCCGGGTGGCCGGTCCCGGCATGGTCCGATGTTGGCCTGCCGGTGCGATTGGCCCCGGCTGGTGTTGGTTCTCGGTCGCTCCGAAGCGTGTTGTCGATCTCGGTACTGGCTTCGCGGGCAGCGGGGCGTGCCGTTTGCACCAGCTTCGTGCTCGCCGTTGGCCTTCGAAAGCCCGGCCTGCTGTTGCTCGCCGGAGGACGGCGGACTTTGCGGAAGTGCCGCTGACGGGCAAAACACGCCGGACGTCCGAGCCTCCTATCCCCCGCCGCCGTTGTCCGCAATGCCAGGCACCCTCGCAGGCGGAGTCCGCCCCCACCCACCACTTCACCGGCCGTCCAACCCGCCGGTTCTCTTCTGGAGCGGGTTCAGCGAATGTTTACGATCGGCGAAGCACTGACTAGCCCCACTACTCTTGGTTGGTTACCGAGAGTCGTGGGCTTGATTCCAAGTCCCCAGCGGTTAGAATCAGGCCCCATGGAACAAAGGGTGACGTCATCCTGCACAAGGAAAGGTAGAAATATGACCAACGCAATCGTCAGCCAGTCTGGTGGTCCCACGGGGGTGATCAATGCCTCGCTGGTAGGTGTTATCGAGCAGGTACATAAGCAAGAACAGATCACCAACCTGTACGGTGCGGTGCACGCGGTGGCGGGGATCGTGAAGGAGGCCTTCATCGACTTGAAGAAAATCCCCTCGGCGACGCTTGAGCTGGTCGCAGCGTCGCCATCGTCCGCTTTGGGATCCAGTCGCGACAAGCCGGACGCAGCCTATTGCGAAAAGATCCTGGCCGTGTTCAAAAAACACGATATCCGTTACTTCTATTACATTGGCGGCAACGATTCGGCGAACACCTGCCACATCATCAACGAGATGGCTCAGCAGAGCGGCTACGAATTGGCGGCCTTCCACATTCCCAAGACGGTGGACAACGACCTGCTGGTCACGGATCATTGTCCCGGTTTCGGGACGGCGGGCAGGTTTGTGGCCTGCGCCTTGATGGGTGACGACCTGGATAATCGAGCCCTGCCGGGGGTTAAGATCGATATTATCATGGGGCGCCACGCGGGGTTTCTAACCGGGACGGCTGCGTTGGCGAAGCAGAGAGAAGACGACGGGCCTCATTTGGTCTACGTGCCCGAGCGCCCGGTCACCATGGAACGTTTCCTGGCCCAGGTGGAGGCGGCGTACAAGCAGCATGGTCGCTGTGTGGTGGCCGCTAGCGAGGGCATCTGCGACGAGGATCACGTGACCTGGGCCGAGAAGTTGGCTGATGCGGTCGAGCGGGACTCGCACGACAACGTGCAGTTGTCGGGAACGGGCGCCCTGGCCGATTTCCTGGCCGCGCAAGTCAAGACCAAGTTGGGCATCAAGCGCGTTCGGGCCGATACGTTCGGCTACCTGCAACGCAGCTTTGCCGGCCTGCAAAGGTCGACGGTCGACGTCTTGGAGGCTCGTCAGTGCGGCCGGTTGGCCGTCGAGTGGTCGATGAGCGAAGCCAGCGGTTCGGTGGCCATCCGCCGCTTGGGGGACGGCGCCGATTACGGGGCCGATTATTTCCGCACCGAACTGAAGAACGTGGCGGAGAAGACGAAATCGGTTCCCGACGAGTACATCAACGCCGAGGGCAATGGGATGACGCGAGCGTTCATCGATTACGCCCTGCCGTTGGTGGGCGAGCTGCCGAAGACCGAATACCTGGGTACCTACCCGAAGATCTGATCGGCGCCCGGTCGATGTTACCCCAGTAGCGTGCGGCAGGCTTCGCCTTCGTTGATCGTAGGACGTTCCGGTCGGCCCTTGTGGAAGTAGGTCAGTTGCATGTGATCCAGTCCCATCAGATGCAGGATGGTCGCGTGCAGATCATGAACGTGCAAACGGTTCTCGATCGCGCGCAAACCGATTTCGTCGGTGGCCCCGATCGTCCGGCCGCCACGGATGCCGGCCCCGGCCATCCACATCGTGAATCCGTACGGGTTGTGGTCGCGTCCGTCGCCTTGTTCGCTGACCGGCGACCGCCCGAATTCTCCGCCCCAGACGACCAATGTCTGGTCCAGCAGGCCGCGTCGCTTAAGGTCTTTGATCAGCCCGGCGACCGGCCGATCCATCTCGCGGCACAAACCGGCATGATTTCTTTCCAGCCCCGAATGGGCGTCCCAGCGGCTGCCCGAGCCGTGGTAGAGTTGAACGAAACGCACACCGCGCTCGACCAATCGTCGAGCCAACAAGCACTGGCGACCGAACGTCGCGGTTTCTTTCTGATCCATCCCGTACAGACTCTCCGTCTCGGCGCTTTCCTGAGCCAGGTCGACGGCCTCGGGAGCCGCCGATTGCATGCGGAACGCCAACTCGTAGCTTTCGATCCGTGCCTCTAATTCGGTCTGGTGGCTGCGGGTCGCCAAATGCCGGCGATTCCACTGGTTCAACAGATCCAACTTGGCTCGCTGCTGCGAATGGCTGATTTCGGCGGACGGTTCCAGGAAGCGGATCGGTTCTTCGCCGGGCAGCACGGCCGTGCCTTGGTACGAAGCGGGCATGAATCCCGATCCCCAATTCCGCGGACCGTTGACCACTCGTCCCGGATTGTCCTCCATGACGACAAACACCGGCAGGCTGTCGTTGGCGGTGCCCAACCCGTAATGCACCCAGGATCCCAGCGAGGGGCGTCCCCCGAGAATCGAACCCGTGTTCATCTGGCAGACGCCGTTGGAATGATTCAGGCCGTCGGCCCAACAGGAACGGATGACGGCGATATCGTCCGCGCAGCCCGCCAGATGCGGCAGCCAGTCGCTGACCCACGTGCCGTTTTCACCGTACTGCTTCCAGGTGCGTTTCGAGGCCATCAAGGGCGCGCCGTATTCCCCCATCGGCGCAATGATGGGCCCGAAACTCTCGGGTAACGGCTGACCGGCCAGTTCTTCCAAGCGTGGTTTGGGATCGAACAAGTCGATGTGACTGGGACCGCCTTCCATGAACAGAAAGATCACGCTCTTGGCTCGAGCCGGCGGCGACGTGGGGGACGACGTTTCGGCAGCCGCAGACGGCATCCACCGATCACGCCCTAACAGGAAACTCAAGGCCAACGCGCCAAAGCCGGCGCCGCCGTGAACCAACATCTCGCGCCGATTAACCGGCCGGATACGATGTGCGATGCGGGGGGTATCGGTCATTCGTCCGTTTCCATTCTTCGTTGGGATCGGTTCAATCCAAGTAAAGGAATTCGTTCGAGTTCAAGAGGATGTGGCAGAGTTCCCTGAGCGCAATCGTTCGGGGGTCTTCCCGGTCAGCGGGCGAAGCAGATGCTCGCGTCAGGTGATTCGCTCGAGGCGAAGCATCCTGGAAAAACCCTGGCTCGGACTCGAAGCGCCAGAAGCCCACCGTGGCCTGGTCGACCTGCGAATCGTGAATCAGCAGTTCCTGTTCCGGGCGAGCCGAATCTGAGATGCGAACCTCGTCGATCAGCCCGTCCCATTGATGACGAGACGAACCGTCACGACCGCCGATCATCAGAGCGGCCGACGACCGGTGATGTCCGGTGACTTGATGAGCCACCCGGGCGGTCTGCAGCGGCGAATCCGGATCGGACAAGTCTTTCAGGTAGAAGGTGATGCCGGACGGACTGGTGTCGGTGATGCGGACGCTGACCGCCACGTAATACGGTTTGTTCAGTTCCGGGCGCAAATCCGAGGCGATGACTTCGTAACCGGCGCCGCCTTGAGCCGGATCACCGACCAGTTGCAGGATCAGGTTCCTGGGCTGATAGCTGGACCGCTGGCTGGTCACGCCCAACGCCCATCCGGGACGTGAATTGTTGTCATCCCAATGCGACACGATCGTACAGACCGTGGCGTCCTGGTACACCGATCGCAGCACGATCACGGCTTCGACCGTAAAATCCTCGCTGGGCAACGTCGGATTGTCGGGCAACGTCAAGCGATCTTCCGGGCGACTGCGATCGATGACGGCTGCCTGTCCTTTGCTCGGCAGGATCGTTCCGACCGATGGCTCGGCGGCGGATCGAGCTTCCAGGTCAGCCCGCGCTTCGGCCAGCCGCTGCTGGTAAAACGCCAACGCCTGCTGCTGCTCGTCCGGCTGAACCGGTCGTCCATACGCCAGCCGGAAAGCTTGATCGATCCGCTGGGCATCCGAGTCCAACGGCATGCGTTGCAGCCACTGGGCCATCGCCTGGGCTCGAGCCAGCGGCCAGGGCGCGTTCCACATCAACAGAGCCTGGGTTGGCGTCGTGGTGACGTGACGCTGGTCGGTACTGACGAACCCGTCCGCACCGTCGAACGCTTCGATCAAGGGGTTCCGCTGATTGCGCACCACCCGACAGTAGACACTGCGTCGCGGTTGTCTGGCATCGACGCTGGCGCCACCCGAGGCCAGATTCAATTCGCCGCTGACCGCCAGCATGGCATCGCGGATCTGCTCCGCATCCAGACGCCGCACGCTGCCTCGCCACAGCCAGCTATTTTCCGGGTCCGCTTCCCATGCGATCGATGCGTCCTGGTTCGTCGCTGATTGCCGGTAGGTTGCCGACAGCACGATCATTCGGTGCAAAGGCTTGAATCGCATTCCACCTTCGATAAAACGCGACGCCAACCAGTCGAGCAGTTCGGGATGCGACGGCAGATCGCCCAGACGGCCAAAGTCGCTGGGGGTTCCTACGATCCCTCTGCCGAAATGCTGCTGCCACAAGCGGTTGACGATCACACGAGCGGTCAGCGGATTATCGGGACTGGTGATCCAACGAGCCAAGGCGGTGCGCCGCCCGGTGGAGTTTCCTGAAGCGGGGGGAGCGATCTCAGCGGGTGATGGATCCAGGACCGTCAGGAATCCGGGTGGGATATCGCGTTGCTGGCGATCCCCGGCGATGACGGTGGGCGGTGCAACAGGCCCGACATCGGTGACCGTCATCACGGGTGGCAACGGTCGAGGCTTGAGCGATTCGAATTCGTCCAGTTGCGACTTGAGCGATTTCCATCGCTCCAGTTCTTCTCCCTGCAACTGTCTTGCAAAGTCCACTCGATTCACCTCGGCGTGGGCCTGCCGCTCGGCCAATTCGGCCAACTGGTGCTCGAAGGGCTGGCGCTGCTCAGGCGGAGTGTCCATCATGGGCCGGATATCCAGCGGAAACTTATCGACGGCTCGTCGCCGAGCCCGTTCGATGACGGGTTGCTCCAACTCGTCCATCTGTCGACGGATATCTGCCGTCTTGGCTTCCCATTCGGCCAGTTGCCGCTGGTATTCGTCTTGCTGGTCTGCATCCGCGTAAGGCAGATCGTCGCGCGGCAGCAGCGGGGTGAAGAAGGCCTTGAAACGGTAGAAGTCATCTTGCAGAATCGGATCGAACTTATGGTCGTGACAACGGGCACAGCCGATACTCATGCCCAAGAACACGTCGCCCGTGACATCCGCGATATCCACCAGCATGCTGTCCCATTGACTTCGCACGTCGCGCTGGTTGTGTTCGTAGATACCCAGCCGCAGGTAGGTCGTGGCCGCCAGCGCATCCAGATCGTTCGGCAGCGCTTCATCGCCCGCCAGTTGCTCCAGCACGAATTGATCGTAAGGCTTGTCCTCGTTGAAAGCCCGAATCACATAGTCCCGATATCGCCACGCATGAGGCCGGTAGGCGTCCTGACGATAACCGTCCGATTCCGCATAGCGGACAAGATCCAGCCAGTGACGCGCCCACCGTTCACCATACCGAGGACTTTCCAAAAGACGATCCACCAGCCGCTCGTAAGCGTCCGGTTCCGTATCCGCCTCGAACGCTTGCACCTCGTCCGGCGTCGGTGGCAACCCGGTCAGATCGAACGTCACGCGGCGAATCAAGGCCGCTCGGTCCGCCTCCGGCGCGGGCGTCCACCCCACGGACTGCAAAAGGTCGAGGATAAAATAGTCGATTTCGTTGCGGCACCATGCATCGTCTTCGATCGACGGTGGCAGCGGGTCTTCGATCGGCTGGAACGACCACCAGGCGCGATCCTCATCGGTGATCTTGCTGCCGTCTTCGGGTACTTCGCGGATCGTCGTCCCGTCGTAGCCAGGCCAGTGGGCGCCCGAGTCGATCCAACGCACCAGCACGTCGATGTTCTCGTCCGACATCCTGCCGCCCGGTGGCATCTGGTACGATTCGTAACGGATCGCTTCGACCAACAGGCTCTGGTCGGCATGGCCGGGTGATAGCGCCGGCCCCGAATCGCCACCCGCCAACAAGTCTGCCATCGAATCGACTCGCAGACTGCCCCGTTGCCGATCCTGCCCGTGACACGAATAACAGTGTTCGGCCAAAATCGGACGCACCGATTCTTCGAAAAACCTGGTCTGATCATCAATCGGTTCCGCAACCGTCAGTGTCGGCAACGCCAACACCAGCAGAACCACCTGCACCCCTCGAACGAATCGCATCGAGCCCATGGTATCCCTCGCCCTCACGAATTTCGTGCTTGCCTTCGAGCAGGACCGGCAATGAATAGCTTGCAAGAGCGGCACGGCGCTAGCCGCCGTTCCTCGTTCGCTTCTGAAACGGTGGCTAGCGCCATTCCGCTCAAGTATTCGGCCGGTGGCTAGCGCCAGTCCGCTCAGCTATTCGGCCGGTGGCTAGCGCCAGTCCGCTCAGCTATTCGGCCGGTGGCTAGCGCCAGTCCGCTCAGCTATTCGACCGGTGGCTAGCGCCATGCCGCTCAGTTATTCGTTTGCCGGACCTTTATCCATGCTAAGCGAATCGTTGCGATCAATCAATGCGTCTGGATGCGAGTGTTCAAAAAAATTTCCAAGTAGGCTGCAAAACGATATTTGGATAATGGTGTCGCCACAGCCAGTTCTCGGCAAGAGGCTGTGAAAAAATGGGACTGACCCAATACGGTCCGGCAGCGGCTGCACGCGCAGTTCGAAGTCGAGAAGTACGTGCCGACGCGGATCGACGTGACTACCAACACGGCGGCAGCAAGCGGGACGTGATGGAAAGCACACGCAAGAATCGTGCCGGACGGGATTGGATCTGACTCCCTTTCCAGACAGAGCTTTGTGTTCCTCTCTTCACTGCCCTTCCGTACCATCCGGGTGTCGTTCCCGAATGGCTTTGATGGCCCGATCCGCTTCCGTGATTCCCGAGCCGCGCGAGTTGGCGCGGAACGCTTCCAGTGGCGCGATGCTGTTTTCGGTGCCGATATCGCCCAGGATTTTGGCGGCTTCCAGCCGCACGATCCCGTCGGCGTGGTCCAGCAGCGAGGCCACGGCCGCTTCCGCCGCCGCGCCCATGGACCGTAGCGCCTGCCCGGCCTGTCGGCGAGTTTGCGTGCTCGACATGTGCCGGGCCACCGCCTCAGCACCTCGCTGGTCCGGGTGCTTGCCCAAGGCCGTGATCGCCGCCTGCCGCACGAGCATGTTCCCCTCGTCCAGCATTGCGATCAGCTTCGGCACGTCCTCGGCACCGCCCCACGTGCCCAAGGCCTCGACCGCCGCCACTGCCGCCACGCCGCCCCGGCTCAGCAGCGGCTCCAGCGCCTCGGCCACTTCGCGGCGGCGATCCTCCACGGGCTCCGCCCGCGCCAAACGCATGGCGGCAGCGCTCGCCTGGGAAGTCGAGTCCGCGCCCAACGCGGCCAGCAATTTGTCCAACTCGTCGCCGTCCACCGCCACCTGCTCGCGGTTCTGTCGCATCTCTTCCGCCCGCGCCCGCGCCGCCGCTATCGCCTCGTCCCGCTCCTTGATCACCTGCTCTGCCTCGGTCTGGTCGAGCAGTCTGGCCGATACCGTCACCGGGATCGTGACGGTCACCTGAGGCGCACGCATCTCGATGCGGTACTCCATCTCCATCGACGCGGGCACGCGCTGCTGGAGGTCGAAGCGGATTTCTCCCTTGCC
>SKKK01000247.1 GCA_007121535.1 Planctomycetaceae bacterium
TAGGCCAATGCCATCGCGCGCAGATCCATGTCCTCCAGGGAATAGAGGACGGGCGTGCGACCGGCGGCCACGTCGCCTTCGATGTCGATCTGTTCCAGGATGGATTCGATCCTGGCGTGATCGGCGGGCGTCGCCCAAGCGGTCAGGCGTTGAGGATCATCGGCGTCGGTCGTCAACTTGGCTTGGGGAACGGCGCCGGTCAGGACGCTCAGCCCGGTGGTCGCGTTGATGTTCCTCAAGGTGTAGACCAACGCCTGGGGCGCCTCGTCCGGCGGTGGGCCGGCATTGAGTTCGTCGATCAGTTCTCGGATTCCTTCCTGTTCCTTCGGCGTCGCCCATGCCAGCAATTGTCCCGGCTCGACGCCCGGCGAGAACTGGGCACGAGGGAACGCCGACGTCAGCAGTCGTTGAGCGCTAGCCAAGCCAGCGGCGGTCATGGCACCCGCCGTGCTCTGCAAACGGTAGACGGCAATCGAGGCTTCGCTGTCCGGCGAGGTTTCGATGTCGATCTTCTCCAGCATCGCCCGGACCGTGTTCTGATCGTTGGGCGTCGCCCATGCGGTCAGCCGCTGGGGATCGTTGGGCGTGGTCGTCAGCGTGGCGCGAGGCAACGCGGCCGTCAGCACCGCAACCGCGTCGGCGCCGGTAATGTGTTCCAGCGTATACACCTCGACTTGCCGCGCCAGTTCCTCCGGCGGCGCGGCGGTCATCTGTTCCACCAACCGCTCGATCTGACGGTGGTCGTTCGCGGTGGCCCAAGCGACCAACTGACCTTCTTCCGACCCGGGCGTGAACCGAGCCTGAGGCACGGCGCTGGCCAGGAAGGTTCCCGCGAAATGGAGGGCTCGGGTGCTCATGCCTTCCAACCGATAGATTGCGACCGAATAAGAGGCATCCGGATCGCCCTCGACGTCGATCTGCTCCAGGATTTCCTCGATCGTCGCTTGCTCGGCCGGACTGGCCCACGCAGTCAGTCGTTGCGGATTGCGCGTGTCGGAAGTGAGTTTCGCGCGCGGCACGGCGTTCGTCAGAACCGTCGTGGCATCTGCCGCCGAGATGTTTCTCAGCGAATAGACCACGGCCCGCGGTGCCTCGTCCTCCGGCGGCCCGGCGTTCATCCGGTCCACCAACTGTTTGATTTCCTCATGCTCTCGAACCGACGCCCAAGCGATGATCTCGCCGGGTGTCGTCCCCGCGGAGAACCGCGAATTGGGAAAGGCGGTGGTCATCAGCGAAATGGCGGGCGTCGTTGCGGCAACGGTCGTGACGCCGTCCAGTCGATACACCTGGACGTCGGCCGTCGTGGCTTCGCCTTCGACGTCCAAGTCGTCCAGGATCGTCCGGATCGTTTCCTGGTCCGCGGGACTGGCCCACGCGACCAGCCGACCTCGTTCGGCCGTATCCAAAGAGAACTCGGCCTTGGGAACCGCGCGGCGCAGCAATTCGGCAGCGGAGGCCGCCGGTACGAACTGCAACGTGTATACGCCGACCCGTGGCGCTTCTTCCGCCGGGACTTCTCTGGTCAGTTGATCGACCAAGATCTTCAATTGTTCGTGATCGCGGGCCGTGGCCCAGGCCAACAGTTGATCCGGCTGGGCGCCGCGCGTGATGCGGGCGCCGGGCACGCTGGCGGTCAGGAATTGCAACGTGAAGGGCACCGCTGTGGCCTCCATGCCTTCCAGCGAGTAGATCACGGCCGTCGCGCCCGTTCCGGCAGCTTCTTCGACATCCAGTTGGGCCAACGCATTCTCGAGCGTCTGATGCTCGGTCGGCGTGGCCCAAGCGCTCAGCCGACTGGGATTCGCCGGATCTGCCGTCAATTGAGCTTGGGCGACGACCTTTTGCAACACTTCCAGCGCCTGATCGGCCTCGACGTGTTCCAGCGTGTAAACGATCAACTTGGGAGCGTCTTCTTCGGCCGTGTCCTTCAAGCGTTCGACCAATGCCCGGATCTGTTCGTGATCTCTGGCCGAGGCCCAGGCCACCACCTGACCGACGTTGCCTCCGAGGGAAAAGCTGGCTTGAGGAAAAGCCGTGCTGAGCGTTCGGAGCTGGTGAATCGCGCTGGTCGTGCTGATCGCGGGAATGCTGTACACCTCGACCGTCGAACCCAACGTGGCATCCCCGGGAACGTCGATCTCGTCCAGGATCGCCGCGATCGAATCGTGTTCGAAGGCGCGGGCCCAAGCGGTCAGCCGCTGAGGGTTCTCCGGATCGAGCGTCAATTTGGCTTGAGGCACGGCGTTTTCGAGAATGCCTTGAGCGGCGGAAGCCGAGATCGCTTGCAGGTCGTACACGGCGGCTCGTTGAGCCGTATCGGGCGTCTGCGTCAACTGCTGGACCAGCTTCTCCACCTGCTGGTGATCCTGCCGACTTCCCCAGGCCAGCAACGTGTTGGCTCGAGGATCGCTGGTGATCCGCATTTCGGGCAATGTCTCGGCCAACATCGGGACCACGATGGTTGGATCGACGTCGCGCAGCGGATAGGCCCGCAGTTCGTCCTGCCACTGGCCGGGTTCGCCACTGTCGATCTGCTGGATCGCTTCGCTGATGCGGGCCTGATCCGCCAGCGAAGCCCAGACCATGACCTTGCGAGCCCGTTCGTCGATCACGACTTCGACGTCCGGGAACAGGCGTTCGAGCAACTCGGACACGGTCTGCGGATCGGCTGTGTTCAAGGAATATCCCGCCAGACGCGGCGGGTCATCCGACGCCACCTCGCCGGTCAGCCGCTTCAGCAATTCGGCCACCCGCGCATGATCCGACGGAGTCGCCCAAATCGCCAACTCGCCCGGCGACGCGTTCGGCAAGACTTGCAGCGATGGCAGATCGTCGCTCAATTGTGCCAGTGCCAGTTCAAAGCGGCGCTGTTGAGCCGGAGTGGTGGGATAGACCGTCAGCATGGCGCGTTCGGCCGGTGGCGTACTGGCCTCGAATTCGGTCACGATTTTCGTGATCGCTTCGTGATCTTCCGGCGTCGCGACCACGGTCAGGCGTTCGTTTTCGGGGTCGGCGGTGATCTGCGCCTGAGGGACCATCTCCTGCAGGATTGCGATCAGGTCGTCCTTCGGTGCCTCGGACAGCGGGTGGAAACGCAGCACGGGTCCGCCTGCGGCAGTCGCCGAGCTTTGCAACTGATCCAGCGCTGCCTTGATCAACTGCTGATCTGCCGCAGTGGCCAGCGCCACCAAATTGTTCCTGGCGTCCAACGTCAGTTGAGCATCGGGAACCAGCTTTTCCAGGATCGTCAGGACGCCTGCCGAATCAGAAACTCGCAACGGATAGACCGTCAACGCCGGTTGCCCTTTGGTCGTCGCGACCTGCCGATACTGCTGCAACGTGGCGCTGATCCGGTCGTGGTCGGCGGCCGAAGCGATGACGGCCAGTTGCAGGTTTTCTTCATCGAACGTGATCCGAGCCCGCGGGGCCAGATCCTCCAGGATGCCTATCAGGCTGGGCGCCGGCGCTTCGTCGAACGGATAGAACTCCAAACGCGATCCCTGCTGTCCCGGTTCTTGCGGGCCATCGATCACGCGCAACGCGTCTTCGATCCGTTGATGATCGGGCGGTGCCGCCCAGGCGGTCATCCGATGCGGGTCGGTCGGGTCGACGGCCAGTTCGGCGCTGTCGACGATCGTTCGCAGCAGTTTCAACGCCTCGGCCGCGTCCATCGATTGCAAAGAATAGACCACCAACGTCGGCGCCTCGTCGGCGTCGGGCGTCTTCATTCGCGAGATCAATGAGCGGATCTGCTCGTGCTCTTCCGGGGAAGCCCAAGCGATGATCTGTCCGGGTTCGCTGCCCGCGGAGAAACGCGCTTGCGGGAATGCCGCCAGCAGCGTTTGAATCTGATGGAAAGTGGTCGACGTGCGGCGAACCGGAATGGAGTAGATTTCGATCATCGATTCCTCGCGATCCCCTGGGACATCCAGATCCTCCAACACCGAGGCGATCGCATCGTGTTCATGGGACCGAGCCCACGCGGTCAACCGGCGAGGGTTGTCTTCGTCAAGCGTCAATTTCGCTTGCGGCACCGCGTTTTCCAGGATCTCCCGGGCCGCCGCGGCCGTGATCGCCTGCAGATCGTACACGACGGCGCGCTGCGCGGAATCGTTTGTACGGGTCAATTGGTCGACCAAGCGCTGAATCTGGTCATGTTCCTGCCCCGTTGCCCAGGCCAGGATGGTCCCCGCTTGCGAATCGCTGGAAAAGCGCGCGTTGGGCAAGGATTGGGTGAGCATCTCGACCACCACCGCCGGGTCATGGCCGCGCAAGGGATACGCTCGCACTTCCTGCTGCCAATCGCCCGGTTCGCCGCTGTCGATCTGCTGGATGGCTTCGCTGATCCGAGCCTGTTCCTCCAGGGACGCCCAGACCATGACGCGACGCGTCGTGTCGTCGATGACCACCTGGACGTCCGGGAACAGGCGATCCAGCAGGTCCGAAACGGCGGCAGGCTCGGCCGCTTTCAGCGTGTACGCGGCCAATCGCGGCGTCTGCTCGACAGGGCTGTCGGATGCTAATCGTTCCAACATGTCGCCGATTCGCGCGTGGTCGGTCGGCTTGGCCCAAATCGCCAATTCGTCCTTTGCCGCATCCGGCAGAATCTGAACCGAGGGCATCTGCTTGGTCAACTGAGTCAATACGGCCGTCAATCGCTGTTGCTGGGATTGCGTGACCGAGTAGATCTTCAGCGTCGGCTGCTCGACCGGAGGCGTCGTTTTCTCGAATTCCGCGATGATCTGCTCAACCCGTTCGTGATCCTCCAAGGTGGCCACGACCGTCAGACGCTGGTTGGTTTCGTCGCTGGTGATCGCCGCTTCCGGGACCAGATCGTTCAGCAGCTTTACCAGATCGCCAGAGTCCTCACGCGACAAAGGATGAAAACGCAGCACGGGAGTATCGACGGCCGTCGCAGCCGATTGCAGTTGTTCCAGCGCCGAGCGGATCACTTGTTGGTCAGCCGGGACGGCCAACGCGATCAGACTCTTGGACGTCGCGTCCATCGTCAGTTGAGCGTCGGGCAGCAGCTTTTCCAGTAACGCCAACGCTGCGTCCGGATCCGCCTTGTTCAGCCGATGAATCTCCAACTGGGGCGTCGATTGCGGCGAGACGTCCGTCAAAAGTTGATCCAAGGTCTGCCGAATGGAAGCCTGTTGGTCGGGCGATCCCCAAACCAGCAGTCGATCGGTCTTGGGATCGACCAGCAATTGAAGATCGGGATACAGCTTCTCCAGCACCTGGACCATGTCGGCCGCGTCCGCCGAGCGGACCGGGTAGGTGACCAGCGTCAATTTGCCGGAAGGCGTTTCCTCAAAGAACTGTTGCAGCGTCGCTTCGATACGGCCTTGTTCGTCGGGCGAGGCGACGACGACCAATCGCTTGTTCTCGGCATCATGCGAGATCTGGGCTCGGGGAGCCTGTTTCTCCAAAATCTCCATCAGATGGGTCGACGGTTCTCGATCGATCTCGTAGAACTTCAGTTGCGGCGCAAGCTCCTCTGGCTGGTCGGACTGTAGTTTGTCCAGCGTGCTGGCCACGACTTGGTGATCCTCGACTGAAGCCATCACGACCAGATTCTCGCTCTGCTGATCCAGGCTCAGTTTGGCATCCGGCAGCAGGGACTGAAGCATGGTCAACGTCGACGTCGGGTCGACTTTGGTCACCGGATAGATCTCGACCGTGGCGGCGCCCGCCGGCTGGGTCGCTTGAATCTCTTCCAACGATTCTTTGATCGACTCGTGCTGCTGTTCGCTGGTCCAGACCATCAAGCGTTGAGCCTCGGTATCGGCGACGAATTTGGTTTCCGGGTATAAAGTCTCCAGCATGGTCACCACGCTGGGCAGGCTGCCCGCTGCGATCGGGTAAGTCGCCAATTTGAGCTGTTCTTCGACCGGGGTCTTGGTCTTGAGTTCCTCCAGGATTTCCGCGATCACCTCATGCTGGCGCGGCCTGGCCCAGATGGCCAACATGTTATCCTCTTGCGTCGGCATGATTTCCACTCTCGGCAATTCCTTGCTGAGCGATGGCCACACGGCATCGAACCGTCGTCGCTGGCCGGGCGTCAGCTCGTACGTAGCCAGTTCAGGACGCCCCTGGACAAAGGTGCTCCTTTGCATCGTCTGGATCGTCTTCTCGATCCTTTTGTGCTCCGAGGGCGACGCGACGACCATCAGTCGCATCCCGCTTTGATCCAACGCGACGATGGAATCCGGAGAAACCTTCTTGATGGCATCCGGCAAGTCCGGCGGCATCGCCAAGGTCAATTCGTAAAACTGCAGTTCGGGCGTGTCCGGACTCGGTTCCGAAGGCTCCAGGATCTTCAACGTTTCGCGGATCACCTGGTGATCCTCGGGTACGGCCCGGGCCACCAACGAGCGGCTTCGAGTATCGACGTGCATCAGCGCGTCGGGCAGAATGCTTTCGAACAACGCCAGCGTGGGCGCCGGGTCGACGCGACGCAATCGATGGACCTCCAACTGCCGGGACGCCCGAGGCGACGAGTCGAGATTCAGTTTTTCGAGCGCGCTGGTCAGCGTTTGCTGATCCGCGGCCGTCGCCCATACGACCAGCGAATGACGGTCGGCATTCCACGAGATCTGAGCGTTGGGAACGATGGCCTTCAGCGTGTCGATCAACCGCGATGCCGCCTCGGCATCTTCGCGCAAGGCGCCCACCGGGTGAACCTCCAACGTGCGCTGGAGTTCTTCGGGGATGCCTGCTTCCATCTGCTCCAGAACCTGCTTGACCAAGGCCTGTTGTGATGGCGTTGCATGGACGTTGATTTGGTTCAGCTTGGGATCCAACACGATATTGCCGCTGGGTACCAACGCCTTCAAAACCGTCATGGCCGCGTCCGCGTCGGCCTTGGTCAACGGATAAATTTCCACCACGGGATGCTCAGGTTCGGTGGGCGTCGGTGTCGGTGGCGTCACCCGTTCGGGAACTGCCTGGATTACCTCTTCCACGGCCCGCATCACCCCGGCCCGGTCGGTGACGAACACCTGGCCGGTTGCGGGCACGATCACGACCCTGTGATACGGCGTCAACAACGGTTTGATGGCGGATTCCACCGCTTCCGGATCCCGTCTGCCCAGATCGAATTGCACCGTGACAAACTCGAATTTGCCGAAGCGGTCCAGATTCTCCCGCGGCACCTCGAAAACCACGCCGTCCGGCAGCCCCTCGGAAAGGTCCAACAACATCAGCATCCGACCGCGACGCACCAAGGTGTATCCCTTGACGATCAACACGCCGTTCAACATGTCGATGGCTTCTTCGGGCGTATACTCGCGAGTATCCGTATAATTGAAAGTGCCCGGCGGCGGCGCGTCCATCACCAGCGACATGTCGGCCTGGTCGGCCAACCACTGCAATACGTCTTTCCACTGTTGGTACCGGAACATGAACCGCAGACGACGGTCCACCGGTTGCCCCAGAAAGTCGCCTCGTTGCACCTCCGTCAAGACAGCCAGCAACGCCTGGTTACTGGCTTCGCGTACCTCCGCACGCTGGTCGTCGTCCGCGTCGGACAATGCCTGAGCCCGCTCGGCCAGCAATTTGGCGATCTCCTGACGTTGATCGCGATCCAACCCGAGTTCTCTAATCACCTCCGGCTGCCCCAATCTCGCGAATTCATCCTCCGGTTCCGGTTCCGGTTCCGGTTCCGGTTCCGGTTCCGGTTCCGGTTCCGGTTCCGGTTCCGGTTCCGGTTCGGGTTCGGGTTCCGGTTCCGGTTCGGGTTCGGGTTCCGGTTCCGGTTCCGGTTCCGGTTCCGGTTCCGGTTCGGGCTCCGGTTCGGGCTCGGGTTCGGGTTCGGGCTCGGGTTCGGGTTCCGGTTCGGGTTCGGGTTCCGGTTCGGAATCAGATTCAGATTCCGGTTCCGCCTCGGATTCCTCCGCCGAATTCTCTTGCGAGTTGGCGGTCGATTCGCTGGGCTCGGTCAAACCCACAGCATGGACCTGGAACGAGACGCTCGACCACCCCCAAAGCATGAAAACAGCCAGAGCGATCGAAAACCACAGAGGACGCAGGGCAGCTCGATTCTTGTTGACGGTCACCTTGATGACTCCACGAGGCAAGGTCGGTAGGCAAATGCGATGGAGGCCCGGACTCGAACTGAACTTCCGCTTTCGTCGGAAGGCTCGATTCGAAGCCCAGCCATTCGCTGGTGTGTTTCGGTTGCGAACGTGCGGAATCGGAAAGGCGTCCCATTTTTGCCATAGCGCCGAGACCGCATACCCTTCATCGTCTATGAAACACGGCATAAAGTCAAGTCAATACTCGGCGAGTTGCAGTGCGACGGCTGATTTCCCAGTGGAAAAGAACCACCCCAGGGGTCATATTAGATGTGCTATGTGGGGGGGTCATGTAGGGCAGTCGCTTTTGTCCCCCGTGCTGGTTGGCAGATCAACGGCTGTTGTGTAGCATGGGAGAGTCAATGGCTTACGTTAATGCCACGCGTGCCAACTCGGAGATCTTTGATGACGCTGATCGACTTTTTGATACTGGCGATCGTGGCTGCCATTTGCGGCAGTTTGGGACAAGCGATCGTTGGATTCTCACGAGGTGGTTGTCTGGTGGCGATGGCGTTAGGGTTTATCGGAGCTGTCGTAGGATTCTGGCTCAAGAACGCCCTGGGCTTGCCCGAGCCGCTGATGCTGCAAATCGCCGGCAGCGACTTCCCTGTCGTCTGGTCGATTATCGGGGCGGCGTTGTTCGTCGCACTGATCACTTTTCTGACGGGAAGTGGAAGACGAAGGTATTGACGAGAAGACGAACGGTATTACTGACGCGAAAACGAGAGGAATCAGGAAGAACGATCCAATGGACGAAAAGCAACTGTATGAACAAAAACTTCAGGCTCAATTGGACGAATGGAAAGCCGATATCGATAAATTGAAGGCGAAAGCCGACGGCGCCCGTGCCGACGCCCAACTGGAACTCAAGCGGCAGATCGACGAATTGGAACTCAAACTGCAGGACGGCAGAAGCCGCCTTGCGGAACTGTCCAAAGCCTCGGGAGAAGCTTGGGTCACGTTGCGCGAGGGCATGGAGTCCGCCTGGGAGTCGCTCAGCACGGCGATGTCCGAAGCAGCATCGAAATTCAAGCAATAGCCATGGGCAACGTCGGGTTGGCTCGGAACATGACGGAGGCGGTCGTCAAAACGCCTGCCGCCCCGGTCCCAGCAGAGCCCAAAGAATCAGGCCCACGCAGGGAAAAAACAGCAGGATCAAAATCCAAAGCACTTTGGCCAGCGTGCTGGTAGCACTTTGGGAGGTGCGGATGACCGCCCAGATCACGATCAACAACCAGATCAACCCGAGTAGGCCACCGCCCAATTCGATCATTGTATCTCCCTTCGTTTTGGCAGGTACACCGCCCGCATTTGTCTGCTCTGTGTCCGCAGGACGAAACTAGTTGATTCCGTCTACGATGTCAACCAACCCGCCCGCTCTTGACAATTATGTTGTCAGAAAGTTAATTTCGGAACATGAATCCTCGATTCAAACAAAGTGAACGCTTCCGCGATAGGCTGCTGTTTGTTCAGGAGTTTCTTAGGCACCCTCGGCAGGTGGCCAGTGTTGTGCCCAGTTCCCGTTGTGCGCTGAAGCGGATCGTCGAGGGCGCTTCCATCCGCCAAGCCAGCACGGTCGTCGAGTTGGGAGCGGGGATCGGCGGCACGACTCGGGCACTTCTTTCGGCCATGCGCCCGGATGCGCGGTTGTTGAGCATCGAGATCAACCCCCGGTTTCACGCGCATTTGAGCCGGATGGACGATCCGCGTTTGATTGCGCACTTGGGCACCGCCGTCCAGTTGGAGAAAAATTTGGCGGACTATGGCTTGGATTCGCCGGATGCCGTGGTTTCCGGCATTCCGTTTTCGGCGATGGATCAAGAATCCGGTTGCGAGATCGTGGAGGCGATCGCTTCTCGATTGGCCCCTGGCGGGCATTTTCTCGCGTATCAGGTCAGCACGCGAGTCGAGCAACTCGCGCGTCCGTTTTTCCCATCGCCGCACGTCGAGGTGGTTTATCTGAATGTGCCGCCGCTTCGTATCTTCCGATGGACGAAGCCTGCAGCCAACGGATGATCCGATATTACCCAGCCGGATCCGTCCTCAAATCTGGCCGCACCAATCGAGCACTCAGGCAGATATTTCTTGGTGGACTCGGGCGAAAGGGGTCGGCAGTCGTTTTCGGGTGACCCGCTTCCCACGTGGTGAATCGTTGGCCGAAAACGCCGGACCCCGCTGCGTCCCCTATGCAAGGCTACCTTAATTGACAAGAAACTCCTGGCCGGGTGTTTACAACGCGCGATTCACCCGCTGCAGCAGGCGCAGGGTGGCCTCCAGATCCTGTTGGGCGGATGGTTCGCTGCCGGCTTGCTGTTTCAAGATTTGGAAGAACTGCCGGGCTGACTCCAGGTTTTTCGCGGCCTTGTCGGGTTGCTCGAGCGCCAATTGGGCGCGCGCCAATTCGCGCAAGGCGACGGCGTAATTGCGGCGCAACAGCGATTGTTCGGTCGAGTCGGGCGGGGGCGCCAGCGGCCGCAGCATGTCGCGGGCGAGGGCCAAGGTGCGGGCGGCCTCGGCATACTCGCGGCGGTCGAATTGCAGCGCTCCCTCGTCCAGATAAACCGCGGCCAGTTGTTCCCGGAACTCGAGCACCCGCGGATTGTGACGGGTCAGGTCCTCCAGCACCTGGATCGCAGCGGTGAAGTGGCGAGCCGCGCCGTTGAAATCGCCGGCCTGCAGAAGGACCGCGCCCGCCAGATGATGGCCGCTGGCCAGGCGGCTGCGGCTGTTCAGGTCGCGGGACTCGATCCGCACCAGGGTCTCGAAGATCGACAGGGCCTCGGCCATCTCGCGTTCGAACTCGGCTGCCTGTTTCATCGTCCGCGCCAACTGGGCGCGATTGAAATGACCCATCGCCACGTCGCGCCACACCAACAACTGCTGTTGGTCGGCCCGCTCGATGTCGCGGCCATCCAGCAACATTCGGCGCCGGCTTTGCGCCGCCTCCAACGACTCCAACGCCTCGCTGGATTGCCGCAGGCGGGCCTGGACCAACCCGAGATTCATGATCGTGTTGGCTAGCTTCCGTTGATAGTCGCGGTGCTCCGGGCGGTTGTCCGCCAACGCGGTGCGGATGGATTTCGCCTCGCCCAAGTCGGCCGACGCGGCTTGCAGTTCCCCGCGAGCGACGTGGACGCGGCCAAGTGCGTTCAAGGTATCGCCCAGCGCGTCGTAGGAATCCTCGTCGCCCTCGGCCAGCAACCGTCGTTGGATCCGCCGCGCCCGGGCGAATTCCTCGAGCGCCTTGCCGGAACCGGGCTCGAGCGATTCGGTGATCAGTCCGACCCGATAGTGCGTGCGGCCGATTTCGTCCAGCAACGCGGGATCCTCGCCCCGTTCGGCCAGGAACTGCTGATAGGAATCCATGGCCAGTTGCAGCAAGCGATTGCGCAGCGGTTGCATGCCCGGTTGATCCAGCAGGATGTCGTCGCTGACCACCGTGAAGAATTGGTTGACCACTTCGCGAGACCGACGGTAGCTGCTTTCGGCCTCGTGCAGCGCCCGTTCTTTCTGGTACAGTGCCGCGGATTTCTCGCCCAGGGCGGCCGACGCCGTAGCGTAGCCGATGGAGGTGGCCGCCAGCGCGGCCAACAGGAACAGAGCGGCCAGTGCGGATGCCAAGGCCAAGCCCGGATTACGGCGGCACCACCGGGCGGCGCGGCCGGCCGGACCGATGCGGCGGGCGCGGACCGGCTCGCCGGCGGCGTAGCGAGCCAGGTCGTCGGCAAGTTCCGCCCCCGTGGCATAACGCTGCGCGGGCTCCTTGTTCAAGCACTTCAGGCAGATCGTCTCCAGATCGCGGGCGATCGCCCGGTTCAATTGCGACGGCGGCACGGGCTCCTGGTCCAGGACCTGGCGGAGCGTCTGCAGCGGCGTGGCCGCTTGAAACGGCGGCCGGCCGGTGAGCAGATGATACAAGGTGGCGCCCAGCGCATAGATGTCCGACTGGGGGACAACCGCGGCCGAATCGCGGGCTTGTTCCGGCGGCATGTAGGGAGGCGTCCCGACCACGTCGCCCTCGCGCGTCAGCTCCTCGGCGCCTTCCAGCAGCTTGGCCAGGCCGAAGTCGGCCACCAGAGCCCGGTCGGTCCTGGCATCGACCAGAATGTTTCCCGGCTTCAAGTCCCGGTGCAGGACGCCGTGGCGATGGGCCTCGTCGACCGCCCGAGCCGCTTGTTCCACGTAGCGCGCGGCCGGGAGGTTTTCGAGCGGTCCGCCGCGCAGCATTTCGGCCAGACTTTTCCCCTCCACGTACCGCATGGAAAAAAAATGCGCGCCGCCCGAATCGCCCACTTCGTAGATGGTGACGATGTGCTCGTGCTCCAGCCGCGCGGCCGCTTGAGCTTCGCGGCGAAACCGCTGCCAGCCTTCGTCCTGCGACCAGCGCGACAGGGAAGGAAGGACCTCCGGCCGCATCACTTTCAAGGCCACGGTGCGGGGCGGCGACTTTTGCAGCGCTCGAAAGACCACGCCCATCCCCCCGCGGCCGATCTCCTCCAGTACCTCATAATTCTCGAAGCGGCCCAAGGCGGGCCAGTCGTCCTTGATCGGCAGTGTGTCGTTCACCGCAACTTCCCGCGGACCGATCGCCGCCCACACCGTGGCAAACGCTTCGTCCCCCATGCCCAGTCGGGCGAACCGGAGCTGGAGTTCGTTCCAATCGAGGGCTTCGTCGTGCCCCCTGCGCAACAGGCATTCCTGTTGCAGCAAGGGCGACAGCAGGTCGTGCCGCCGGAGCTGCGGGAAACGCTCGAGATATTGTTCCACCGCGTCCGGCCGCCGGGCGACAGAGGCTGCGCCGGCGTCGCGGCGGGTTTTCCACGCCTTCCAGGCGAACTCCATGTCGATCTGCACAAGTTCTGCCAGCGTGGGCAGGAAACCGGGCTCGTCGGCCGGCGGCAGAAACGATTCGAGCGACGGCCGGTCGCCCCGGATCCAAGCGGCCTCGAATCGCCGCCGCTGCGACTCGTCCACCTGCGATTCCCAATCCGCCTGCTTGGTCATGACGCGCCCCCCCTATTCGGGAATCGATCCGCGCGCCTCGTCCAGCATGTGCCGCAGACGCGTTTGTACCCGTTTCAACAGCCGCCGCACGGTGCGCTCGGAGCACCCCATCCGTTCGGCGATCTCCTCGTTCGTTGCCTGTTCCAGCTTCAACTCCACCAACTGCTGCTGCTCGGCGTCCAGTTGCTGCATCAGGTGAAACAGCTCGTCGGCGAACTCGGCCGCCTGTTGGGGTGTGGGCTGATCGGCGGCCGGTTGATATTCGGCGTCCCGGCTCTCGGATCCAAGAATCACGTCCTGTTCGCGGTCGACGGCCCGCTTCTTGCGCCGATGAAAGCGAGCTTTCTGGCGCGTCTTGGCCAGGGTGATGCCGCACAGCAAACGCCACAGAGCGGCGCTGTCGGCCAGGGCGAACTCACCGGCCTGGGCCCGCCGAAAAAAGGTTCGGCAGACCGATTGCACCACGTCCTCCGGACCCACGCGACGTTGCAACGCTGGCGCCAAGCGGCTGGCGGCCAGTTGCTGCAACCGCTGGCCGTAGGCCGCCCAGAACTCGGCGACGATCGGTCCGTCGCCTCGGACAAGCCCTTCCAGCCAATCATCCCAGTCGGTATCGTCCACCATCCACCCCGCGACCGCGGAAAAACAAAGACGCGCCGGCACAACAAGTTTGGCATACGACGGGCCGTGCGACTGGCCGGCTCTTGATCAACGGCCCTCGTGCCATTTTACCGCGAATCGTCCGAAATCGAAACCGGGGATGGGGAGTCGCGTGCTGAATTTGTGCTTGTCAATACGTTGTTTTTCGTGGCTGGAACAAGACCGCCCAAATAAGGATGGTTGTCTGGGCCGCCAGATGGTTTTATTGCGACCTGTTAAGGGGACACAAAGTCACGGAAACAAGGGAGACAAAATGGTGAACCAGGGCGACATACCTACATACCCGGTATTCCCGCTCGGAATGGACATCGCTGTCCGTCGCATCAAGCAGGACGTACAGGAGTGTCCGTCATGCGACTTGGCGGGTGGCTTGGACCATGGCATGCAGGTTTTCGCGTGGGGCGGTGGGGGGGATGGCGCAGCCGGCGTTCAGGATGAAACGGGGAGTGTCCGCGAAGATTTCCAGCAGATGGATGGTCTGCCTGCGGACTTGGTCGGCCGTGGCGTGGGTCAACAGACCGCTGGGGTCCAGATTGCCGAGGAAGACGGCGCGATGTTTCATCCGATCGTGGGCGTGGCGGACGTCGGTCTTGTAGTCCAGTTCCAGGCCGTCGGCGCCGGTCTGCAGCATGTCGTCCAGGATGGCATCGGTGCGTCCGCAGATGTGCAGCACGTAAGGCATCCCCAAACGGTGCGCCCGTTCGACCAGTTGCCGCTCGTAGGGCTGAGCGAACTGGCGGTAGAAGTCGGGAGAGATGATTTCCGGTCCCGCCGGGCTGTCGCCGTTGGAGACCATGTGCGCGCCTGTCTCCGACATCAACTGAACGAACTGGGCGCTGGCTTGGGTACAGTACTCCAGCAACCGAAGCACGTGATCGTGATGCTGCGTATCCAGCAGATCCATCATCCATTGCGCCGGGGTGCGGATCATGCTGGCCAGTGAAAAGGGAGCCTGATCGCAGTTGCCTCGCACGTAGATTTCATCGCGAAAGTGTTCGGCGACGATCCGCGTCGCTTCCAACCAAATCTGGACTCGCCGGTGACTGCCGATGTCGGGCGGTGGCAGGTCGTCGACCGCTTCCAGGGTGGGCAGGCAGCCGGCGCGGCAGCGTGCCGGTTCGTCCTCGGGCAGGTCCACGGGAACGCCCACGGCTTCGGCCAGCGTAGCGGTATCCACGTCGATCAAGACGCCATCGACTTCGTAGATCTCGACCGAGCGGATCAAGGATTGGGCGATGCGGCGAGGGTCGGAGCGATACTGGCTCATCGTGTAACCGGCCTGGCGTGCTGCCAGCATGAAATTGTGCAGCATCACCGGCACTCGATCCGGCCAGCGTCCCTGCAGGACGGCGCTAATCCGTTCGTATCCGTTCATCCGAAGTCTTTCCCACGGGGACGGCTTGGTCTTGTTGTTGGATTGCGTACAGCGTGGACATGGTGGCGATGTACAGTGTGCCGTTGGCGGCCACCGCCGTGCTGTAGATGCCATCATCCAAGCGGATCGAGCTGAGAACTTTTGGCTCGCGCCCGGCGGCCAGCACCCAGAAGGTGCCACGTCGCGTGCCGATGTATACTTTGCCATCGGCGACCAGCGGCGATGCCCAGATCTCGTGTTGGGCGTCGTGTACCCAAACCGCCTGGCCCGTCCGGATATCGACGCAGTGGACTCGGCCCGCACAATCGCCGAAATAGGCCAGGCCGTCATGGATGGCCGGAGTCGAACAACAGTGACGATCGATCTCGTAGGCCCAAATCAGGTTCGATTCCGTCACGTCGCCCGAACCGGTGGTCGCGATGCATTGCAACCAGGCTTGCCGCTTGCCCCACCAGATGTCGCCCCCCACGGTGACGTACAGCCGCCCGTCGTGGAACACCGGCATGCTCTTGATATTGCTGGGGCTGATCTGACGGTTGCGGATGTACTGGTGGATGTTCTCTTTGGGGGCGGTCGGGTCGCAATCGAAACGCCAAACTTTGCGTAACGCCGGAACCCAATCGTCGACCAGCGGCGTTCGGTTCGCATCGCCGGACGGGTTCAACATTTGCTGATCGGCGGGCAACACGTTGTCGGGCTGATAGGCATCAAAGGCGTAGATCACTCCGTCCCCGCCTGCGAAGAAGACCAGTCGTCGACCATCGACCTCGCCCAGCGCCGGCGAGGACCAGGTACTGTGGAAGATTCGCGAGCTGATCCCTTCTCGTTCCCGAGCCAGCATCTTCCCGGTCGCCTTGTCGATCACCACCAGACTGGGCGCTTCAGGACGCTCGACGCCATCATGTTTGCTGGTCAGCCCGTTGCTGGTGTTCACGTACAGATAGGGGCCATCCACCAGGATCGAACTGTGCGACGAATCATGAGGACGCACGCCGGCTTCGGCCCGCAAATCCAGCAGCCACAGGATGTCCGCATCGGTCGGGCCGGGCTGCATCGGGGGGTGATCGGCGGGAGTCATGTGCCGCCCCTCGTCCATAAACGGACCTTTGTTTCCATTGTGCATCCCGTGCAGATCCAGACAAACCACCTCGGCGCGATTGGTCACCACGTACACCCGGTCTCCTTCGACGGTCGCCGGCGAACATATCCCGGCTTGAGGCCAGTCCAAGTAGCGATCCCAATCCAATTTCGGCACGACCAACTGCCAAATCAGACTGCCATCCGATTCGTCCAGGCACATCAACACGCCGCGATCGCCTTGGTGCTTGGGATCGCGTGGACGACTGTTATTGGTTCCGATCAACACACGGCCGCCCGAGATGACGGGCGTCGAATAGCAGGCGGTGCCCAGCGGGACGGACCATCGGACGTTGTATCCTGTTTCCGGATCGAATGTGTCCGGCAGACCGGTTTCGTCCGAGACCATGTTGCGAGTGTGTCGCTGACCCCACTGGGGTTGATCGGCAGCGACCGGGGGCGATGCTAGAAGCGCCAGCCCGAGGGCGGCGAGGACGATTGGGAGGGCGTGGACGGGCAGATATCGCATCGTGGTGGCCTTTCTGCGGGCGGGTTGCTGAGCAAACGAGCGCTCAGCTTCTTAAAATCGGGTCCAAGGGCAGTCTGTTGGTTTCGACGATTCCCGTGGCATTCGCGTGCGTCCTCCGTGGCATTTCGGACGACGAAGGATTATCTTAACGTCTGCCGCTCGGGACCGCCAGCATCGTGCGAGCGGTAGCGCGTTTTCGGGAATTCGATGCTGGGATAGGACTACGGGAGCCCATCGACCGATGATGGAAACCAATCGCCATGCGGACCGGGCAGGGTCGGGCCCGTCGGGTGGTAAGTCGGATGAGAAATCGCATGAGAGCGACCGGATTTGGCGGCAATGGCCGGTTTGCATGGGCTGTGGCCAGCGTCGAAGCACCCGTTGTCCCACCTGCCTGGTTGGCGGCGAGCAGTTTTCGCGGGCTGAAATGTTCGAGGCCGCCCCACGAACGACCTCCGCACGATCGGCGGCGAAAGATCCGCCGGCGGGCGAAAAAGTGAAAGGTGACGACGATCACGGGGTCATGTTGATGTGCCCCGTCTGCGGCGAGGCGTTCAAGCCGGAATTTTATCGTCTGTGCCAGCGATGTGGGCACGATCATGGCGACGGGATTCAGGTGGAATCGATCGAGTCCGACGAATGGACGGACCGAGCTTTGATGGTGCTGTTCGGGTTGATCGGCCTGGTGCTGGCCCTGTTGACCTATTTTTGGATTATCTTGAGCCGACCCGCTTGAGTTGACCGTGGAGTTTTTTGGAGAATGGACCGGGCGGCGAGGGTGCGGCCATGCGATGACCCGACGATGGCCGAGGCCTATCGGGTGATGGCCTTGAATGGGTATAATCGAGTGTGGTGACGCTGTGGCCGGTCTCCGACCGAGCCACGATCGGCGACCGGAGGTGTCGAGTATCGCGGGAGACCTTCGGTCGGCGGTTTCAGCGGGGTCGGAGACTCGCGCCGAGCGAGGTTGATTTTTTTCTCCGGGTGCATTCTGCGAAAGGAAACCGTGATGACAGATCAGCAACAGGCCTCGGATTCCCAGAATCCGGCAACCGAACAGCTTCTTGTCGCTCGCATGTTTCACGGAATCGTGATCGCGACCCCCGAGCGAGAAGCGTTGTGGGACCGTGTGAAAATCCACCAAGTTCACGATAAACTGGTGAAACTGATCGCAGCCAAGCAACCGCCGGCCTTGATTTTGGATCTGGAAAAGGTAGAAAAGGCTTCGTCCGAAGCGCTCAGTATCCTGTTGAGGATCCGGGATCACACAGTGGCTCGAAATCTGCAACTGCGACTATGCAATTTACAGTATGCTGTGCGTGAGGTCATGAGGATCACAGAATTAACCCGTCTTTTTGATATCTATGAAACCCTGCCTCAGGCCTATCGTGGTCTTTTGCAGGAAGATTAGTCTTTTCTTTTTGAGAAAATCGCCCCATACTGCCGTTTTGCTCAGAAACTGTTATCAGGCATTTTGCGCATGTTCTTACGATTGGGACAGTTCATATCACGTCGCTGGATGTGGGTGATCGTCGCCTGGATCGCCGTCGTTGCCGTTTTGCGATTCTGGTCACCGGCGTGGGATGACATTACGCAAGATGGCGATTTTGCTTACCTCCCTGCGGAAATGCCCAGCGTGGTGGGCGAGCAACTGCTTAGCGAGGGTTTTTCGGACGATCGGCCGAAGAGCCAAATCGCGTTTTATGTGATCCGCGAGGATCAGCCACTGGACCGCGAGGATCTGCACGCGGCCCACGATCTGGCTCGGCGTCTGAAGAATTTCAATGCCGTCGCGGCGTTCGAGCGCGGCCGCACGTTGATGGACGAGGCTGGACGGTTGCAGATCGAGGGAGACGAGCCGCAATCGGCGCAGAAGCGGTTGTTGGCCGAATCGGAGTTCGAGAAAGCTCTGCTTTCGTTGGACGAAGCGATTCGTCTGGACGAGAACATGGCGGAGTACGAGTCACAGCGGGCATCGGAGCGTGAAGAACAGGCCGGGGCAGAAGTCGCACCGCCGGCCGCAACAACGCATCGCCTGGCGAAGATCTACCACAACCGCTACTTGCTGCGAAAGTACCTGGGCGACGACCAGGACGCGGAAAGGGACCGCAAACAGGCGCTGGCTTTGGATGCGTCGTTGGGGGGTCAGACCGAGCTATTGCCTCGCGAAGCCGCCACATTGCCTCTGCTGGACGTCTGGACCTGGCTGGACGACATATTTGGCAGGAAGCTGCGAACGCGAACAGCTCGCGTGGTCATGCTGCAGTTGTCGAACGAGTTCATGGCGACCGACAATATTCGCATCCTCGATTATCTGGAAGCGGACGTTCTGGAAAAGGTACAGGCTGCGGTGCAGGACGATTCGCTCCAGATCGGTTTCTCCGGTTCTGCTGCCGTGGGTGGTGATCTTTTGCGTGCCGCCAAAGAAAGCATCAAGAACACGGAACTGTTCACTGTGGTTCTGGTCGTATTGATTTTGGGCGTCGTGTATCGGTCTCCGTTGTTGGTCGCCATGCCGATGTTGACGATCACCTTTGCGTTAGCCGCCTCCACGGCCATCCTTGCTCTGCTGACCCAGGTCGACCGGATCCCCGGATTCGAGTGGTGGAATTTTCAGGTCTTCACCACGACGCGAATTTTCATCGTGGTCATCCTGTTCGGCGGGGGAACGGACTACTTTCTGTTTCTGGTCGCACGGTACAAGGAAGAACTGCAACGCGGCTTGAAATCAACGGCAGCCATCGAGCAAGCGTTGGCGAAGATCGGGGATGCGTTGGCTGCCAGTGCGTTGACCACCATTTTGGGCTTGGGCACGATGTTTTTCGCGGACTTTGGCAAGTTCAGCAATAGTGGTCCGGCGATCGCTCTGAGTTTGGCGTTGGCGCTGATCGCTTGCGTCACCTTGGCTCCGGCATTGCTCCGCGGTCTGGGACCGGTGGTGTTCTGGCCATTTGGCGTCCGCGCCAACCCGACGTCCCCGGACGCCGACGCCGACGAAGATGGCCAAACGGGCGAAATCCCCGGTCATTGGATATGGAGACGGGTGGCTCGCGGCATCGTTCGCTATCCGGGGCTGATCCTGACGGCCAGCGTTCTGATCCTGTTGCCCTTGGCGTACCACGGCATGATCCACAACAGGAACATGACCTACGACTTCCTCGAACCATGGCCGGCTGCCCAGACGCTGGCTCGCGAGTACGGCAGCAGCGGACAGATCACTTACGATTTTCTTCGCCAATTGCCAGCGGATCGGCCCAGCCGCGTCGGGGCGGAGACGATGGCCCGGCATTTTAACGTCGGCGAAAGCGGACCGATTCAGGTGATCGCCTTCGATCCAGACGGCCGCTTCGATACTCGTGAGGGCCGCGAGCAGATCCGGGAATTGACGACCGATCTGTATCTGGAGGACGTGGTCGCCGTTCGCAGTATCACCGATCCGCTGGGCGATTTTCCGCCCGGCCGGCGAATCGGATTGACCAATATGAAATCGTGGCTCATGCTAGTCACCAGCGCTCATCCCCGGACTCAAGAATTGTTCGTTGCTACGACGGGAGAACTGGCCGGACGAGTCACGCGCTTGGATGTATTGCTGGAGCACGATCCGTTTTCTGTAGAAGCCGGCGAGGCGTTGGAGCGGCTGGAAGCGCACTTGGCAACGTATCGGGATCAGCCTGATTCTCCTTGGAACAACGCGACGTTCGCCTTTGCGGGTACCGTGGCGGGCATCCGCGATCTGAAGCTGGTTACCCAGTCGGATAACACTCGCATCCAGGTCCTGGTGATCCTGGCCGTGCTGGGGGTGTTGATTGCGATCCTTCGACGGCCGTTGATCTGTTCGTACATGATTCTGACGGTCTTGTTCAGCTATTTCGTAACGTTGGGGACCACCGAGTTGTTTTTCGCGTGGTTGCAGGGCCCGGAGTTCCTGGGTCTGGACTGGAAGGTTCCTTTGTTCTTGTTCGTGATCCTGGTGGCGATCGGCCAGGATTACAACGTGTACTTGGCCACGCGAGTATTCGAAGAGCAACGTCGGCGTGGACCGTTGGCCGGACTTCAATACGCCGTGGTGCGAACCGGCGGGATCATCACAAGCTGTGGCGTCATCATGGCGGGGACCTTCAGCGCAATGACCAGCGGTGATTGGGGCCGCTTCGTCCCGACCTGGATCCCCGGCGCTCAGCAGTTGTTCGGTGACGGCACGGCACTTCCCGCGATCGTTCAGTTGGGCTTCGCTTTGACTCTTGGCGTCACGCTGGATACCTTTGTGGTCCGGCCCATCCTCGTCCCGGCCTTCTTGGCGTTATTGTGCCGTTGGCGAGGTGATCGGTTGCCGGACGGTGCCGATGGTTCGGTCGACCGCGGGAAGAATCAAGGCGTCGATCAGCCAGATTCCCATCGCCGGCACGCTCGAGTCGCCGATGCCCGCGCGAAGGTCTAGTGCGTTGTCTAGGCAAAAAAATGCGGATTGTGAGCGGCACGGCGCTAGCCGCCGGTTCTGGACGTCACCGGCGGCTAGCGCCGTGCCGCTTATGGACGGTTCTGGACGTCAACGGCGGCTAGCGCCGTGCCGCTCACTCGTCGCGACCCCAAGATTTCGCCTGGACAACGCGCTAGGGCGATCAGCGAACTATCGACCGGGACGTTCGTTCAGCCTCGGAAGTACAAATAGGCCGCCAGGATGGCGACCACGATGGCCACCGAGCCCAGCACGTCGACCACACTCCAACTGGCTCGCGATTCGCGGCGGTCCTCTTCGGTGGTCGTCCCGTACGTCAAGCCGCTGATCTTTTCATAGTCCGGCTGTTCGGTCAGATAGCTGACCACGATCATGGCGGCCGCCGAAACCAGCAGGATCAGGATGCTGTAGTACTGGAAGAACATATTGTTGACGATCCACAAGAACGAATCGGGCGTGTACGCAAAACCGTCGATCAATTGTGGTGGGGTATCGATGGCCAGTCGGAACAGCCCCATCGCGGCCCCGACGATCAAAGCAGCCAGACACCCGGGGCCATTCAGCCGTTTCCAGAAGATCCCCAGAAAGAAGACGACAAAAATGGGCGGCGCCAAGTAAGCCTGAACGCCTTGCAGATAATCGTACAACCCCCGTCCCCCTTGGATCACCGGAATCCAGGCCAATCCGATCAGCACCATGATGGTCGTCGCGACTCGACCGATCCACACCAGGCGATGTTGCGAGACGTTGGGATGCAGTTTGCTGTAGAAGTCCATCGTGAACAGCGTCGCCGACGCATTGAACGTGCTCGATAGCGAACTCATCAACGCCGCCAACATGCCGGCCACCACCAGACCGCGAATTCCCACGGGCAGCACGGCGGCCACCAACAGAGGAAAGGCCTTCTGCGCTTCGTCGCGGATCACCTGCCCGTCCTCATCAATCAACGCTTCTTGCAATCCCTCGATCTGCCCGCTCTGGGCCAAGGCAAAGGCGATGATGCCCGGGATGATGAACACGAACACCGGCAACAGCTTCAGCAAACCGGCGAAAATCGCGCCGCGCCTGGCTTGCGTCTGATCCGGCGTCGCGAGTGCCCGCTGGACGATGTATTGGTCCGTGCACCAGTACCAAAGACCGATCACGGGTGCACAGAACAGCATGCTAAGCCACGGATAGTTATCATTGAAGTACCACGCCATCCGGTCCGCCTCTTTGACCGGGGCCCACGTCGCCGTCATGCCCTCCGGGACCAGAGGCTTCCAGAGGTTGAACATCTCGCTGTCCACGATCTGTCGCAGTTCGCTCCAACCGCCGATCGCCTGCAACCCGAAGATGGTTACCAGCAGCGAGCCGGTCACCAGCACCACCGTTTGCATGGCATCGGCGAACACCACGGCGCGCAGCCCCCCCAGAATCGTATAGATCCCCGTGAAGACGATCACCAGGATCGAACCGATCCAAAACGCATCCAGCGGTCCGAATTGGATCTCGGGCAAAAGAACGGAAAACACGATTCCCCCGGCGAAGATGCCGACGGCGATCTTGGTCACGACATAGGCGACCAGCGAGATGATCGACAGCACCCAGCGACTGGCGGGATTGTAACGCCGTTCGAGAAATTCGGGCATGGTGAACACGCGAGACCGCATGTAAAACGGCACCAGTACCCAGCCCAGGACCAGCAAGCACCAGGCGTGAAGTTCGTAGTGGGCCATCGCCACCCCATCGGTGCAGCCGGACCCGGCCAAACCGACCAAGTGCTCCGAGCCGATGTTCGAAGAGAAAATCGATGCCCCGACGACCCACCAGCCGAGATTGCGCCCCGCCAGAAAATAATCGTCCGCCGTATCCTTGTTCTTCCGAATGACCCACCAGGCGAGTCCCAACAGCACCGCGAAGTACATCGCGATCACAACCCAATCGAGAGTTTCCATGCGCTTGGCCTTTCCAGAAAATGGCTGATGCCGCAATGTACCAACAAATTTCCGCTGCGAAAACCCAACCCCTCGCTGGCTCCGGGTGAGCTGGTTGCGTTGTACGCAAGTTCTTTGTGGCTGCCTCAATTGGCGAGAAACGTCTGGCACCGTCTGGTGAGTGAGAGAAGGCAAAGCCGATGATTTGGGATAGGTCCGGGAAGAGTCGGATTTTATCTTTCGTCGGTCCTGGCACGGGATCGCTCACGGCGGCGAAGGCCCGGCTCCCGCAGCGATCATTCGTGTGGCTGCCTGGAGCTTGCTCATTACGATCCTGTTGGTCCGGCATGGTTGGGCCTTCATCTATTCGTGATGAACGGCCCAAAAATGCCGGATCTGACTCTACTGGATCACACGGGCTTCGATGCTGGCGATCTCGCGGTTGGCGAATTCGTCGGTCAGGAACCATTCTTGATACAGGCGTTCGACCTGTCGCAAACGACCCGTGACCGATGCCCTTGTCAGCGTGCGTTCCACGTCCTGGGGGCGATCCTCGTCGCTGATCGGCGGTCGGACGCGCTGCTCGGGTGGCTCGTAGGATGGGTCGAAGACCAAGGCTGGCAGCGTCTTCGCGGGCAGCAGATGCCGCCACAGGAACGCCTGCATGCTGTCCTCGGCCGGCACGGCCTGACGGACGATCTCCCGATCGCCGGCCTTCGCCGCTGCGACGACGGTCAGATCGACCGGCTGGTCCATGTCGGCAAGCGTGGTTCGCACCGTCAGTTTGACCGAGTCTTGATCGGCGGGCAGCGTTGCGCCCGGGGATTCCAGGCCGTCGGGCAGGTCTTCGAAGTTCAGCGAAATCGGCCCGGTGAAACCGTCGCGGCGAATCGCGAAGACGGTCAGCGCGACCGAACCTTTGCTGCGCATCACGACCCGCGAGGGGACCACCCGCAACTCGAAATCGGGCAAGGGGTGGCTGATCCTCAGCCGATAAGCGTACTCGCTGCCAGCCTGGCGCCGCGTGTCGCCGACGTGGACGAAATACCTTCCGTCGGCGGGCAATTCAACCATCAGGTACGAATCGGCGTGGTCGGTGTTCAGGCCCGACGCGGCATCGTAATGATCGTCGTTCAGCGCGATGATCTTGCCGTCCTCGTTCGTTACTTTGACGAACGAATCCATCGGGGACCCGAGTCGTCGAGCATGCACTTCCGCGACGATGGTTTCGCCGGCCTTGCCTTCCACTTCGAACACGTCCCAATCGCCCGGATGATCCGCACGTCCGTTGATGACAATCGGCAGCGTGACCTGTTGGGCTGTGGACGGGTCGTCGTTGGGTTCCTGCTCGATGGTTTCCGGCAAGGTACCCAGCATGAACGGCACGAAGTTGGACAGATGCTGCCCGTCGGAAGCGGCCAGTAGGTGCCGTCCCGGCGCGGCGTCTTCGGGGGGCACTGCCAGGACGGCCTGGTCCAGATTCCAACCTTCCATTTCGATCGCTACCGATTCGCCCACTCGACCGCCCAAGGGGAAGATGCTGCTGACGTATGGCAGCTCGCCGACGGTGATCCGGTACACAAAGCTTTCACGACCGCGAAACAACGCTTCGTTGATGGTCAATACGTACTCGCCGTCCGCCGGGACTTCATAATAGATCAACGGGTCGGGATGGAAACGGAAATCGTCGTTATACGCGACCTCGTTGCCATCCGCATCGTGCAGTCTCAGCACGGCTTGGAACCAGCCGGGAACGCCGTCGGCCACGTAGGGGATCAAATCACGCGCCTTGGCGAACATCACCAATCGCTGGCCGGCGGTTGCGTGAAAACGATACCGGTTGACCTCGCCCGCGGCCATCTGCCCGTTCATCGTACGGGGAATGGAGATACGCAGCTCTTCCTCTTCCGGCGGTCGATTGCGTTGGGAGAGGTGTTCCCTGCCCAACACCGGGAACCGCATGGTCGTCATCGGCTTGCGCGCCACCTCGGGCAGTTGCCCCACGTAGAAGGAAAGCGCGTTCGAGATGCCTCGTTTGGTAACCACGCGGATCTCTCGCCGCCCGGGCTTGGCATCGGGTTCCACCGTGACCTCGGCGAACACCAATTCGGCTTGGGAACGAACGGCCGGAAAGCGTTCGTCCTCGGCGAACACCCTTTGAATCCTTTCGATCAGGTTTTGTCGAGCGATTTCTTGTTCCGATTCGGCCGGCTCTTCACTGGCCTGTTCTCCTCCGGACGCGGCCGCTTCGGAGGGATCCAATTCCGCGTGACAATCGCTGCAAACGGTCGCGTCCAGCGGGTTCAGCACGCCACACGCCGCACATAGTAGGCCCACCACTTCTTCAGTTTCTGCTGGCGGGCCGATGGGCTCGGGGAATTCGAACCAGGCCATCCTGGCGGCCATCGCGTCGTCGACGGTCGATCCATCCTTCTGCAATTCGTTCAATTGCTGTCGCAGCAGGGCCAGCTCTTGATTGTTCATCACCCGGTAGTAATCGACCAGCCGAACGGAGACCCCCTCGCCGCTGACAATCACATCGTCGGGGTGCACGAGCCCTTGTCCCCCAAGCCGGATCGGAAAGGTAGTGCCCTGCTGGCCCCCGGCCGGATACACGAATCCAATGTGCTGGTTCTGCGCCCAGGCACAAGGGGCGGCTGCCAGCAAGGCAACCGTCCCGAGAATGGCGATTCGAAGCTTGTCCATAGTGTCCTTGCCTTCGTTCAGATGCTTCGTTCAGATGATCTCTTCCAACAGTCCGCTTGACAGCATGCCTTCTTCGTTTTCGGCATCCAGCACGTAGGCGTCCAATCCCCAAGGATGCGGAAGCTTGGCGGTAGCGTCGATGCCGGCCAACAGATAGAAGGTTCCGATCAGGTCCACCGGATAGACGGGCCTTTCAACGACCTTCTCGGCCTTTTCGTCCGTCGCACCGACCACTTTGCCGCCCTGGAACCCGCCACCGGCGACCAGAACGGTTTGAGCGTGCGCGTAGTGATGCCGACCTCCGTTCCAAGGGGGCGCCCAATCGATTCTCGGAGTTCTGCCAAACTCGCCGCAACACCAGATCAGGGTGCTGTCCAGCAGGTCCTTTTCGCTCAAGTCTGCCAGCAGCGTGGCCAACCCTTGGTCCAGGTTCGGGCACTGGCGCCGCATGGTCGGGAAGTGGTTTCCGTGGGTATCCCAACCGCCGGGAAAACTGATGGTGATATAGGGTACACCGGCTTCGACCATTCGCCGTGCTGCCAGGCATTGTTGGCCGAAGGTGTTGCGGCCGTAACGGTCCCGGAGCGCGGCGGGTTCGTTGTCCAGATTGAAGACTTCTCGGCCCTGGCCCAGGATCAAACCGTAGGCGTTTTCTCTGGCCGCTTCGGCCGCTTCCATCTCGGGCACGTCGGCCAGTCCGTAGCCCATCAGATTCACTTTGTCCACCAATTCACGGCGGGCTCGTTGTCGACGGTCATCGATCCCTCGATTGATGATCCCCTGGACTTCGAATCGATCCGCGTTCGGATCACCTCCGGTGGCGAACGGTTTGTACGCGGGGCCCAGGAATCCCTCTTCGGAGAACCGGCCCGCGGCTTGCAGCATGACGATATACGGAGGAACCAGCCCTTTGTATTCGTCTCGCTTGAAGTACGTGAAGACGGCGCCGACGCTGGGATAAGCCAATCGCCCTCCGGGTCGGTGGCCGGTCTGCATCAGATAGGCCGCTCGCTCGTGGCCGAAAAAGCCATGGGTCATGCCGCGAATCAGCGAGTACTTGTCCGCCTGCTTGGCGAGTTCCGGAAACAGAAAGCTCAGTTGGATTCCGTCGACGTTGGTGGGGATGGCGCGATCGAACTCGCCCATGTAATCGTGCCCCGACCCCGGCTTCGGATCCCAAGTATCGTTATGGGACATGCCGCCCCACAGGAAGATCTGGATCACCGACTTGGTCTTCGGCTGGGTCACCTTGGCTTTGGCTGCCGCATCCCGGGAAGCCTTTAGTTCCGCAGCCTGTTGCTCGGGCGTCTTCTCTGCCTCGTCAGCAGAAGCGTCGGAACGCAGACTGCCCGCCGCGATCACACCCGCAGCGCCCCATGCACCGCGACGCATGGCCTCGCGCCGAGACAAATGCGCTGGGTGATTCGGTTGTCGATGGCTACTCATGATTCCCGTCCTCCTTTTCGTGCCGATTGCAGTGTCGAATCCCTGTTCAAACCGTTATCGATCAGTTTCTAGCCGCCGTTTTTTTGGTCGTTTTGGGACCGGTGGCTAGCGCCATTCCGCTCATTGGTTGGGAACGGTGGCTAGCGCCATTCCGCTGATTGGTTGGGACCGGTGGCTAGCGCCGTTCCGCTCATTGTCTGGGACCGGTGGCTAGCGCCATTCCGCTCATTGTCTGGGACCGGTGGCTAGCGCCATTCCGCTCTCCTTTGCCGATTCTTAGTGACGTAAAAGGAACTCGGGACTGTTGATCAAGGCCCAGGCGAGATCGATCCACACGTCCCGTCCTTTGGCAACGCCGGTCTTCGCATGTTCCTCGACGGCCTGGATATCCCCTTCCGTGGGAAACCGCGAGAGGATCGTCAGGTATAGCCTCTCGGCGACTTCTTCCGTACTGCCGCCCGATGCCAGCAGTTCTCGCAACCGGGGACCGTTCTGCAGCTTGCTCTGGATGGTGGCCGAGTTCAACATGTGCAGCCATTGAGGCGTGGCGAGTTCGCTGACGCGCTCTGCCTGCATTCCCGTGTCGCGTCCCGATCGGCCGAACAGGGCCAGGAACGAACTGGTGATGCTGCCATCGGCCAGAGCCACCGCAGGCATGTCTTCCGGGATGTACGTGAATGGCTCAGGAACAGCACTGGTGTAAAGGTCCGAACTGCCGGTGATGTCGTTCAACGCATCGATCAGCACCTCGGCCTCTAAACGCTGCAACGGATAGCTGGCAAAGTGGACATGGGCTTCCGGGTGATCGGAGCGCGGGATCGACGAAAACTGGTAGGTCGTCGAGGTGAAGATCAAACGCTTCAGATGCCTCAAATCCCAGCCGCTGGCGACCAACTCGTCCGCCAGGTAGTCCAACAGTTCGGGGTTGCTGGGCAGATTGTCTTCCCGAAAGTCATCCGGTTCGTGGACGATGCCTCGGCCCATCGCCCAGGCCCAAATGCGATTGGCGATGGCGCGTGCGAACCAGGGATTCTCGGGACAGATCAGCCAATCCGCAAACACCTTCCGGGGATCGCGGTCGGGAGCAATGGTCACCTCGGTCCCATCTGGAAAGACTGCCTGCAGCGCTTCGAGCTGGCCGATCGGTTGTTCCAGCGCCCCGGCGATCTGATTGGTCACGGCCACCGACTGGTCGACGGCGTCGATTCCCGGCGCCACGCTGCCCGGCACGGCAACCGAGTTGTACGGGTCCCAGAAGACGATCTCTTCTTTCCACTCGCTGGTGGGTTTGTACCCGACCTGCGAGAAGAACACGGCCGTACCATCGCTGATTTCTTCCGGCCACAGATGGATGCGTGATCCCATGAACGCCAGGGCCACGGCCGCCGCCAGCGCGTCGGGAGTTTCCTCTTGAACGGCACGGTAGAAGTTGACCGGCCCGACGCGGTAATTGCTGCCGCTGGACGTGAGCAGCTCGCGAGCGAATTGGTCATAAGGCTTGTTCTGGGCGATCGATTCCCAAATCCAGCGGTGATAGGCTTGGGCTGCGTTAGGCCAAAGCGTCACGGGAAACTCGGCCTTGATCCTTAGAATATCACTCCACCGCATGGACCAATAATCGGCATGCTCGGACCGGTCCAGCAAACGATCGATCAGGGCGGCTCGTTTGCCCGGATCTTCGTCTTCGAGGAACGCTCGGGCCTCGTCCGCAGGTGGCAGCTTGCCGATCAGGTCCAAGTAAGCGCGGCGGATGAACACCGCGTCGGAGCAAAGGGCCGGTTCGATATCCAGCTCGGCCAATTTTGCCAGAACGATTTCGTCGATCCGGTTCGTCGGCTCAGGCGAATCCGGGATCTCCATGATCGCGGGGATCTGCCGGGACGCGACCAGCCGGTAGAGTGCCGCCTTGGCCTGTTGAGCCAGCATACGTTTCTCGTCGGCGGTCGCCATCGCTTCCGTGTAGGCGGTTCGAGTCCTGGCCGCTTCCTCCTGCAAAGGAACGGCGGCAGCTTCTGCCTGCTGGGCAGCCTGTTCGTCCGCTTCATGCGACTCTTTGGCTGCCGCGATCCGTTCCTTGAGGTTCACCAACGCCTCTTCGGCCGTCTTCTTTCGATTTTCGGCGCGGTTCAGCGCCTGAGCGGCGTTCCGAGCTTGCACTGCGGCCTGTTCCAACGCCTTTGCCGCCGGATCCAACGCGGTCTTCGCTTCGTTGGCCAGTTTTCGTTTGGCCGCCGCTTTGGCTGCCGTCTCTTGGGCGGCCGTTTGAAGCGCGATGATTTCCTCGGCCGCTTCCCGAGCCGCTTGATGGGCGGTCGTGGCAGCGGCGACTTGCTCTTGAGCGTCGGCCAAGGCTTGATCGGCCGATTCTCTTTGCTGCTGGGCTTCGGCCAGCTTCTGCGCGGCGGCAGTCGCCGATTCTTGAGCTGCCTGCTGATGCTCCTTTGCCTGGTCCACCGCCGCTTGAGCCTCATCGGCGGTTTGACGTTTGGCAACGGCCCGGTCCGCCGCCTGCTGCTCTTCCTCGTCCGACCGATCGGCATCGTCGGCGACCTGCTCGGCCGCAGCCTCGGCGGCTTGAGCGGCCTGTTTCGCCTCTTCCAGCGCCGCAGCGGCGGCATCGACCTGTGCCTTCGCATCGGCCAGAGATTGTTCCGCCGACTCTTTTCCTTCCCGAGCTTCGGCCACTTGTTGAGCGGCGGTCGAGGCCTCGGCTTGAGCTTGTTGTTCGACCTTTTCGGCCTGAGCCAGAGCGGCGGCGGCATCTTCTGCCGCTTGAGGCTTGGCGGCCGCCCGTGCGGCCACCTGTTTCTTTTCCTCGGCGGTCTTTTCGGCCGTTTCCGCCGCCTGTTCGGCAGCCTCGAAAGCCGCCTTGGCGGTCGCGACCTGTTTTTCAGCGCCCGCCACCGCCGCGTCACTCATTCGCTTTTGAGCGGTGGCTCGAGCCAGCGCTTGTGCGGCGGCGGCGACTTGTTTTTGCGATTCCTGCTGCTCAGCGGCTGCCTTTTGCGACTCGGCTTCGGCGAGCCGTTGCCCGGCGGCTTCCGCCTGATCTCGAGCGCGCTGTTGGTTCTGTTGGGCACGAGCCACAGCGGCCTGCGCCGTCTCGGCTGCCCGGCGCAAGTTCGCTGCGTGCTCCGCAGCCTTTTCGGCTTCATCGTCCAGCCGATTCGCGGCTTCCTCAGCCTCCCGCGCAGCCGCCTCGGCTTGTTGCGCCAATTCTTCCGCCGCATCGTACGCCTCTTGCAGCGGGGTGGCAACGGCTCTCGCCTCTTCCAAAGCCTTATCTCGCGGCGGTTTGGCTTCGGCCGCTTCGGCCAGGGCTTTGATCGCGGCCGGCACCGCCGCTTTGGCTTGTTCCAAATCCGTTACGCCGCGCTCGCCCGCCAGGTTCCTTGCTTCGGTGGCCTTTTGGCGTGCGGCCCTGGCGGCACGGCTTGCATCCGCATAGGCCGTATCCGCCTTGCGCATCGCATCGCGCAACGGCCCCAGCGCCGCTTCCGCTTCTCGGGCCGCCTGCTCGGCCGCGGCATATTCGGCTCGGGCCGTCGCCTCCGCGTCTCTTTCAACGGACGGTTCCGACGATACCGACTCCTCGCCAATACTCACGACGGAACCAAAAGTAACGAGCAGGCCCGCCACAAACGCCAGGATGTTCTTGATTTGCATCGCAATTCGCCTTGAAGATGGACGGTGGGAGCCACTTGTAGGTCTTGCAGACAAAGCGGCTTTCATCGGAAGGTAACGGCGAACCAAACTGAGTGCCCCCCCGGTTCGCGACCGATCGCCATTCGCAACCCGTCACGTCCAGAGGACACTGACATTCATTTTCGCCTCATTTTATCAACAGGTCGGGAAATCTGCCAAGTCGCGAAAGCCGGAATTTTCGGAAATTCGTGCAAAACAGCACTAATAGACTAGGTGTATCTACCATGCAGGGCATAAAAACAGCACTGCGCGGTCGTGCGGGCAGCCGAGTTCGAGGGGCCGATCGGCTGGCAAGCGCCACGGATGATGGTGGCTGGCAATGCCTGTCTATTCTTCGATCCCAAGGAATTCTGCAGGAACTGCACGCAGGATCTCTTCGGTGCTGGTCAAGCCCTTGGCGACTTTGAGGAGTGCCGCGTGGCGGAACGGGATCATACCGTTTCGCATGGCCGCTTCGGCGATCTGCTCGGCCGTGCTGTGATCGGCGATCAAGCGGCGAACTTCGCGGTTGAGCGTCATGACTTCGAACAACCCGGTGCGCGCAGCGTAGCCCGAATATCGGCATTGTTCACAGCTTCCCGGGCCATAGATGGAGTGACCTTCCCCGGGTTGCAACAGATGTTGAATTTCCCGATACGTTTCGGTTGCGTCTCCGATGTCGAATTCCATCCGGCAGTTCGGGCACAGGGTGCGTACCAGCCGTTGGGCGATGATGCCCAGCAGGCAACTGGACAAGAAGTAAGACGGCGCACCCAAAGCCAACATGCTCTGCGCCGCCGCTGCCGATACGGGCGAGTGCAGTGTGGACAAAACCAGGTGTCCGCTGTTGGCGGCTCGCACCGCGGCGATGGCCGTTTCCTGATCGCGGATTTCGCCCACCATGATGACGTCGGGGGCCTGCCGCAACACGTGTCTGAGCAGTTCAGGAAAATCGACGCCGATTCTTGGATGGACATGGGACTGGCGAATCCCATCGATGGCGTATTCGATGGGATCTTCCAGCGTGTTGATTTTTCGTTCGCCGTTGTTCAAGGAAGACAGGCAGGCATAAAGCGTGGTTGTTTTGCCGGTGCCCGTGGGACCGGTCACCAGCAACAGTCCGCTGGGGCGGCCCAACAGGGCCTTCAGCGTCTCCAGCTCATGCCGGGTCATGCCCAGGTGCTCGACGCTTCGCAAGCCCGCATCGCGGTCCCACAATCGCATGGTCAGATCTTCGCCGAACAGGGTCCCAATGCAGTTGATACGGATATCCAGGCGTCGGCCGGCTTTGGCGTGCAGCCATCGTCCTTCGCCCGGACGGCGGCGATCGGCGATGTCCATGCCCGACATGGCCTTGACGTGCGCGATCAACTGACGGCTGAATTCACGTGGTACAAAGGCGATCGGTTCGATTTTTCCCAGTCGCCGCATGCAAATGTTCCCACACGACTCGTCGCTCAACACATACAAATCGCTGGCCTCCATCGACGAGGCGAAGCGCAGCAGCGAGTCGACAGCCGGTTCGGCCTCCATGTCGGCCAATTGTGCCGGATCGAAATGTTGCTTGAAGACCGGTTCGTTCATTTGCTGGTCTCCTGTGCCAATCGGATCGCGCCTCCTTCATCATCTGCCATTTTGAAGATCAAATGCATGTTCAAGATCTTCATCACGTCGCGGGCGAACGGAGCCAACGAATGCAGGATGAACACGCCGCCGGCAGCTTGAAATTTTCGCTGACACGCCAGCAGCCACCCGACGCCGCTGGAATCGATCGTATCCAGGCCATGCAAATCCAATAACACTTTGTGATGGTAGCAGTCCGGACCCAGTAAATTCTCCAGGGGTTCGCCTTCCGCGACCAGTCGCTTTTGGCACAGATCGCCGAAGGCCTCGACCAGCGTCAAACCGTCCAACTCTGATTTGATGGCGAATTTCATCCCATCCCTCCGTCGAGTGTTCCGCAAAGATCAAGCCTGGACAACGCAGCAGGTGTCCAGCAGACATCCCCTCCAAGATGGCCACCGCGACCAAACTAGCCCTCATACTACTCTTGTTCTTTCATGCTATCAAGCGACCGAAAAAATTCCGCGTTGAACGAACTTGCCCCGGGCAACACATGCGCCTACGATGCATCGACGCCCTTCGAGCCTGAAACGAGCTGGCTGCACCGAGGCTTCCCCCTCGAAAGTAGCGAGCCGATGATCGGGCAGCGAAAGATTCTCGATCCACGAAGGATCGCGGCACAGGGATGCGGGTTGTGAGGGACGGGTGACGATGGCGGCGGCCATCAATCACTTCGCCCGGGTCGTTCGATATCGGACCTTCGAAAATCGGACATCTTCCTTCACATTCCTTGTGGTGCCTTCGACGACCAGACGCACCGACTGCTTCAGTTTCGCCATTCATCACCACCCGCACCGGCTTTGATGATTCTGCGGATTTCGAGCGGTTTTGTGCATCGGACGGTCGTCGTTTTGTTTGCTCAGGGGCAAAAGCTGACTTATATTCATCTGTCCGGACTGCATTGCCAGCCCGCCAAACCTCCAGTGAGGATGCGCCCTTGATGAGATTCCATCGGAACTGCCTACAATTTCGCAAAAGCAAACCCATCGCCCGGCTCATCGACTGGGCGACGTTGGCGGCCGTCGTTGCGATGGCGCTGGTGCTGACACCCGTCGCTCGCATTCCGGCCCAGGTTCGGATTCCGGCTGAATCCATGGCGGAACAGGACGCCTGGCAAGCCGTATTGCGGCGTGGTCGGGACCTGGAAAGCCAGCGGCGGTGGGGCGAAGCATTGGCCCACTATGAAAGCGCACTTCGCGACTTTCCCAACCAGCGAGACTTGTGGGAACGTCTTTCACGAGCGCGATCGCATTTCGATCTTGCTCGCCGCTACGAAGATCGATCGTACCTGCAGTCGTTGCGTACCGTTGAAGAACAACAAGCCCTGGACCTGTACGAGGAGATCTTGGCGAAAATCGAATCGCATTACGTCAGCCCTCCCGACTGGCAACAATTGGCCGAACGGGGATTGACCAGTCTGGAAATCGCGCTGGCGGACGAAGCGTTCCGTCGCCAAAATTCGCTGCACGCGGATGATGCCACGATCCGGTCGTTCCAGGAAAACATCCATCGCCGCATGGGAGTGACGGTCGTCCAAACTCGCCAACAGGCTCGAGAAGTGGCGGGGAATGTGGCGCGAGTCGCCCACCAGAAGCTGAAGCTGCCGCCGACGGCGACGATCCTGGAATTCGCCTGCGGCGCCACCTCGTCGCTGGACCAGTACTCCACTTTTCTGACCAGCAACCAACTGAAGGACGTGTTCTGCCAGATCGAAGGCAATTTCGTCGGATTGGGCATCGAGCTGCGATCCCAGCAACGATCGTTGGAGATCGTCAGTATCATCCGCGGCAGTCCGGCAGATCAAGCGGGATTGCAAGCCGGGGATCGGATCGTCCAAGTCGATGGAGTCGAGACCGACGAGATGTCGACGGACGAAGCTGCCGATCTGTTGAAGGGGGGCGAAGGTAGTTGGACGGAATTGCGGCTGAGGGACCCCGAGGGCGTCGAACGGCAAGTTCGTCTGATGCGCCGTCGCGTCGAAGTTCCCAGCATCGAACAGGTGAAGATGGTCGACCCCGAATTGGGAATCGCCTATATCAAGTTGTCCAGTTTTCAGAAGACGACCAGCCGGGATCTGGACGCCGCCTTGTGGGACCTGCATCGTCAAGGCATGCAGACGCTGGTGATCGATTTGCGAGGCAATCCGGGCGGCTTGTTGAACGCTGCCGTCGAAGCCGCCGACAAATTCCTGCCCTCCGGTAATATCGTCTCGACACGCGGCCGCAACACCCATGAGGACTTCGACTATCGAGCCCATTCGCTGGGAACGTGGCGAGTGCCCTTGCTGGTATTGATCGACCAAAACACGGCCAGCGCCAGCGAGATCTTCGCCGGCGCCATCCGCGATCATCGCCGCGGGACGGTGGTCGGTCAACGCAGCTACGGCAAGGGCTCGGTCCAGGGAATCTTTACGTTGAACGCCGCGGATCTGGGCGTCCGCTTGACCACGGCGCGATTTTACGCGCCCGGCGGTCATCCGATCAGCCGGCGAGGCGTCACCCCGGATCTGCTGGTCCAATCCACTCGAAAACCGGACGCCGATCGCCCCCAGCGCTCGCTGGACGAGACGGATGTCACCCTGCAAGCCGCCATCCAACACGTCCGCAACCAACAGCACGCCAGCCAACCCCAGGTCCGAGCCCACTAGTGCGTTGTCCAGGCGAAATCTTGGGGTCGCGATGAGTGAGCGGCACGGCGCTAGCCGCCGGTCTTCCGGTCGCCGGGGAACCGGTGGCTAGCGCCAATCCGTCCAGAACGGTGGCTAGCGCCAATCCGCTCACAACGGCGGCTAGCGCCAATCCGCTCAGCTAACTTGTCGATCCCAAGCTCAAAATCAATTGCACGCTGGCGCGCAGCTCGTCGCTGAAGCTGGCGAACTCTTCGTCGGTCAACAGTCGCTCTGCATGAATGTGAGCCAATTGAAACAAGGCCGTGGAACGTCGCGGATGATCGAACAACGTGGCCAGCAGCTCGTCCCGTTTTTCGACCAGCCGGCACAGGGCCACGTATCGTTCGTGGCCGCTCTTGTCATGTTGCGTCAGCTTTGCGTTTTGCACGATGGCTGTTTCAATAGCGGAGAAAACCGGTCCCGGATGATCTGCCGCAATTGTTCCGGGTCGGTCTGGTCCAGACGCCGCAAGACGTTTTCCCAACGATGGGCGAAGCTGCCTGCCGGATTGATCTCGCGAAAATGGAACAGGCGGTCGAACGCGGCACGACGATCGCGGTAATCCTGCTGGAGCTGGACGAAACGATCGATCAGCGCGGTCAGGTACCGATTCCCGAATTCCTGAGGATCGGCCAGAAATTCCAATCGTTGATTCACGGGTTCGGCGTACGGCGGGGCCAGTTGCGCCAAAGGCATGCGGTAGTGCCAAAACGATCCTGTGTGATGCGTGACGATCAGGTCCACGGGGAATCCCTCGGAGTTCTCGATGATCACCTCATCGCCGTCGTCGAAAAACACTTCGTTGCGCGAACCGCCGCGACCGACGATCAGATTGGTCGCGGCCGCGCGGCCCAGCAAGCGAGCGAATGCTCGCGTGTACCGGGTCGACTGGAACCGGGAACGAGGCACCTTGTCGCTGGCGATGCCTCGAACGTAATCGCGTTCGAAATAGGTCGTCCAGATGCGACGATGACGCGCGAACTGGGCATTGCCCTGGTAGATCTCGCTGACCTTGCCGACCGTGATCGGACCGCCCAGATTCATTCCCAATCGATGGCATCCCAGTCGACGGTCCAGCGTGTACTCGGTGTACTCCTCGGTATCGATCATCGCCTGTTCCATGGGCACGCCCTGATCCAGCCGCCAGCGGACGTCCCACTTCTGAATGTAAATGATCTTCACGGTTTCCTGCGTGCTGCCTCGCTGCTTCATATCCAGCACGTACACCTCGCGCCGACCCACCGCTCTTCGCTTTCCTCGTCCCAACGGCTCAGCCACTCGGCCAATGTTGACGTACTCCAGATCGGGGTTGTCCCGTACCACGTTGCACAAGATCATGCGAGCCCGTTGGTCCTGCAACCGCAGTTCATCGTTGGCTCGCTGCTTTTCGAAGACCTTGTAGATCGGGTCAAAGACCAGCAATCCGTCCTCGATACGGCCACCCGGCAGCCATTCGACGTGCCTGTGGAACTCCGAGGCCAGGCCCAATTTGGCTTCTTCGATGATCACATCGTCCTGCAAAGGGCGCAGGGCCTGGCACATCTGCCGGCGCCACTCCTCGTCTTTCGTATCGTCGATTCGCAGATGCGGCTTGACGCTTTCCGCGAACAGGCCGCAAAGCTCCCGATGCAGACGCCGCAACTCGGCCGCATTTACATTCACAAAATCGGCTTTCCGGAATGCCTCGTGCAAAGGCCAGCTTCCCAGAAAAAAGTCCACCTCCACGCGTTGCTTCCGGTTCTTTTTCGACGCGTATTCCTGCATCTCCAGCAGGTAGTTTCTCAGTTCCTCGTCGCTCGATCCCTCCAGTCCTCGGAGCGCCTGGATCGTCAACATGCGTGTGCCCGTACTGGGGCTGTGGTAGTACGTCAGCCGTCCACCCAGCGTCATCTGGGAATCCTTGATCAATCGGACCATTTCGTCCGAGGACATCGTGCCGGGCGTGATACGCCAGCATTCGCCGCGGCCTTTCAGCGCCCGATAGGCAGGCTCGTTTCCAGCCAACATGAATCGGATTCTCAGCTTGGACACCTGTTCCTGCAGCAATTCGTCGGCCTCGAAGACAAGGTCCAGATGATCCGCATCCGGGCGGATGTGGATGGTCTCGGGATGGATGATCAGATCGACCCCCTGATAAAACAACTCGTCACGTTCCTCTTCCGTCATCGGTGTCAACTGCTGCTCTGCCCGTTGTTGATCCGCCCATTCCACCATAGCCTGATGCTGTTCGATGTGGGTCAACTTGCACGTGACGAGGACACGTTGACGAGGGAAAATGGTGGCGACGCGAGGCGTAAAGACGCCTGTGCCACCTTGCCCATACAGGCTGGGACCCAACATAATCAAATCCATCCGGACTGCCTCTCGCAACGTTGCATCCAGCAACACGTAACGGGAAACGTCCATACGCCGCCCTTGTGTCGCGCTGAAACCATCTACAAATAACTCGGTTCCTAGCGCAAAATCAAGCAAAAAAATGACGAAACGGCCTTTTTTTCCAATATGTCGCCTGGAGACACGCCGATGAGCCAACCGGTTGTAGTGCTGGGAGCGGGTATCAACGGAGCCGCGCTGGCCCGTGAACTGTTGTTGAATTCCGTGCCGGTCGTCCTGGTGGATACGGCCGACATCGCTTATGGCACGACGGCGTATTCGTCACGCCTGATCCACGGTGGGTTAAGGTACTTGGAATACGGCGATTTCAAATTGGTGCGCGAAGCGTTGGCCGAGCGGCGAAGGTTGCTGGAACTGGCGCCGCAATTCGTTCAACCGCTGGAGATCCAAATCCCGCTTTCTCAGCGTGGCGGCGGCTGGTGCGCGTCGGCAGCTCGATTCCTGGGAATGCCGGGCGGGGGCGATGTCCAACGAGGCATGTGGCTGATCCGCAGCGGATTGTGGATGTACGATTGTCTGGCTCGAGATCGCCAGTTGCCCCCCCACCGCATCTATCCCGCAGGTACGGCAGGAACGGTACCTGTCGACCCGAACCGATTCCGCTGGATGGGTAGCTACTGGGATGCTCAGATGGCTTATCCGGAATGCTTCACCGTGGCGTTGTTGGAAGATGCCCGCCAAATCGCCGATTCTTTGGAACTTGAATTCACGCTGTATAACTACCATCGCGCCGTGCGTGACGATCGGCGATTGCTGATTTACTCCGTCCAAGCTGATGATTCGCCGTCGGAACCGGTGCGAGTGGTCGAACCACTAGCGGTGATCAACGCAACGGGCGCCTGGGTGGATCATGCGATGCGCAGCCTGGACATTACGGCACCGCGTAAGATCGGTGGTACCAAGGGGACACACTTCGTCACGAATCATCCGGATCTGCACGCGGCACTGGACGGTCGCGGGCTGTACGCTCAAGCCAGTGATGGACGCCCCGTCTTTGTGCTTCCGCTGAAATCCAGCGTCCTGGTGGGCACGACCGACACTGCCTATGACGGGGAACCGGGCGCAGCGGTGGCGTCGGAAGAGGAACTGGAATACCTGCTGGGACTAGTACGTCATCTACTGCCTCAGGTGCCGATCACTCGCGACGATATCCATTTGCACTATGCGGGCGTCCGACCGCTGCCGTATTCGGGTGACAAGAAGCCCGGCGCCATCTCGCGCCGCCATTGGTTGGAACGCCATCTGGGCGGAACGATGCCCTTGTATTCGATCATTGGTGGGAAATTGACCACGTGCCGATCCTTGGCGGAAGACGCCACGGGCCAAGTGCTGAAGGATCTGGGCCGCCAAGGGGCGACGAACTCACGCCAACGCATCGTGCCGGGGGGTGAGTCGTATCCGGCCGACGGGGAAAAGTTGGCCCAGACGCAAATGACGCTGGCCGAGCGGTTCACGCTGCCGGTATCGAGCATCGTAGCCACGTGGTCCCTGCTGGGCACTCGCGCCGAGCGGGCGCTGCAGGATTCGCAGCCTGAACGCGACCAGCGCGTCTTGCTGCCGGGTTGCGATCTGCCCCGATCGGTGGCCAAGTGGGTGATCCGGAACCAATGGGTCCGCCGCTTGGATGATCTGGTCGAGCGCCGCTTGATGCTGCTGTACGATCCGCGACTGACCAAGGCTTGCTTGGAAGATCTGGCCACGCTGTTGGTCCAAGCCGGACATCTGTCCACATCGGAGGTCCCGGCCGCCGTCGCAGCCACGGTCCAACGTCTGGAAACCCACTTCGGCAAGCACGTCCCGTGACCGGACGGGCACCGTTCGAGAAATAACTGACGCACTTTCTGCCCCCCCTCACTCTGCCCTCTCCCACAAGGGGCGAGGGAGATACTGGACAGTTATTTCTCGAACGGTGCTTCGATGGCAGGCAAGCCGCAAAACCCGGACGAGACCCGGCTGGCCGTCACCTGACCTCGAAAGCAGTGATCGACGTCGGTTCCCGCATCGAAAGGACGCTGCTGGTAGACGCCCTGATAGTGAAAGGCATCTTCCTCGCGCCGATAGTCGATGGCCAGCGGATGCTGGTCCGGATCGCAAAACACCAGCTCCGGACAAGGCGCATCGCCTTTCCAATCGGGCAGATTGACGTTCCAGAACGCCCCCTTGGGCAAGGGCAATTCCCGCACTTTCCGGAAGGCCATCGCCGCCAACTCGGCGGCTCGATCCCAATCGAATCGGCTGTGCCGCGCCCGATATTGCGAAATGGCGATGGCTGGCTTGCCCAACAAGGCGGCTTCACGAACCGCAGCAACCGTGCCCGACATGTGAATGTCTACGCCCAGGTTGCCGCCCGCATTGATCCCCGAAACCACCCAGTCGGCATCGGTCGCCAAGTACAGCAACCCCAGCCGGACGCAATCCGCCGGCGATCCATCGACCGCCGTACGGTTGCTGGCGATCGAGACGGTACCCAAAGGTCGATGCGTGGTGACCTGGTGCCCACAACTGGAGATCGGATGCAGTGGCGCAACGGTGCGGGTCTGGCCGAACGGTGCCATCACTCGCTCCAGCGTCGCCAGGCCCTCGGCGTGAATTCCATCATCGTTCGTCAACAACAGCTTCATTGGACGCTAACTCCCATACATGGCGGACAGTACCTTCTCGATCGCCCTTGCGACCCGATCGATGGCTTCCGCTCCTTGTAGCAAGATCGGGTGATGCAATAGCACCGTTCGTTCTGCGGCGATTCGGCTGGCAGGCAACGTCCCGACCATCCGGCACCGCCGATTGCCGCGACGCAGGAACCCACGAAAACCTTCTCCCATGGCAACCCCCTCGGCTTGGACGGCTGTAAGAAACGCGTCTCGCCCGCCCTTGCCGATGATCGCAGGATCCAGCAGCCAGCCGAACTTGTAATAGCTGGCAACACCCGGGCCGCCATCGATCTTCGCGGGCGTCAAGCCCTCAACGTGTGCCAGCTTTCCGACCAGTCGGACGACGGACTGCTGCCGCCGCTGGTTGCGGAACGCCAGTTTTTCCAATTGAGGCAACAACACGGCGGCTTGCAGTTCGCTCAGCGGAAACGCCTCGTTCCCACGCTGGTTCACGATGCGGATGCGTTGTCGCACCTGAGCGTCGTGAGTCAGCACGGCTCCGCCGCGACCGGCCGTCAGCAGCTTGCTGCCACCGAAGCTGATCACGCCCGCGTCACCCCAGGTTCCCGCCGCTTTGCCTTGCACCAGACCCCCGGGCGTCTGGCAAGCATCCTCGACCACGCGGACACCGCGTTCAGCCGCCCATCCGCAGATTTCACGCATGGGTGCCAAATCGCCGTGCAGATGCGACACCACGACGGCGCGAACCCGGGGACTCCAGGCGGCATCCAGCAAGCGGGCGTCCGGAGACCATCCACCAGGGACGATGTCCGTCAACACAGGCGTCGCTCCCAGGGCTTCGATCGCGCGAAAATTCCCGGGAAAATCGTACCCAGCCAAAATCACCTCGTCGCCCGCGCCGACCTTCAAGCCGCGCAGCGCCAATTCGACCGCCACCGTTCCCGAACAAGTCAGCGCGACGTGCGACGTTTCGAATTGTCGCATCAATTGCTGCTCCAACGCCTCCAGGTGCTGAGCCTGGTAGCGTGCCCAACTGCCGTCCGACCAGATCGCTCGGAAGACATTCAGGATATCTTCCTCGACGGGTGGCCAGGGCGGGGGCCCTTCGGGAAAGATGGCAGCGCCGCCCTGGATAGCCAAACGTTGCAAATCGCTGTTGACGTGATCGATAGTGGTCACAGAATTCACCGGTAGAAGCTCAAGAACCGACCAGCCGTCTACGATAGCAACGGATACCCGGCAGCGAAACGGCAAAACGGGCTGCGCCGCTCCAAAATTCGGGTAGATTCGAGAGTTCAGTCGTAAGCACCTGGCCAGATATTTCTTGCTGGAATCGGGCGAATGGGGTCGGGAGTCGTTTTCGGGTGCCCCGCTTTCCACTTCAAAGATCGCGATTACGGAACGTAGAATTCCAGGTGACCCAGCAGCATCTCATCTTCCGTTTGCAGGCCCCAGCGGACGGTTCGAGTGGGATCGGGATTGGCGGGATTGCCGGAGCTGTTGTCGAACCAGCCAGTGACTTCGATCTGGCTGCCTCGCGGCACGTCCAGCGGTTCCGCCAAGCGGTATTCGAGCTGCCAATTGAAATCGTATCGAGGCACGTCGAGCAGCCGTCGGCGTTGCCCGTCGGGCATCACCAGGTCGTAGCGAAACGCCTTGCCTCGCAAATGCATGTGCGGCATCAACGCCATCAAGCGCACGTCGATTGGCACCTTCATCGACGCTCGTTCAACGTGATTTTCAGCGTAAGGCGGGATCGCGATCCGAGTGTTCGCGATGCCCCGGTTGCGAACAATATGCTGCGGCCGTTGGTCGGAGAAGATCAATCCCAGTCGCGTCTGGTCCGTGGTCGCGGTTCCGTTGGGCGTATAGTGCAACTGAAAGACCAGGCTCGCCCCGGCCGGCAATTCTTTCGCGAATCCCGGTGGATAACGGCTGTAACTGTTGCCGGGTACGTAAGCCGCGAATGGTCCCGATCGTTCGTCGATCTGCAAACGCTCCTCACCGGGCGGCTGGACGAAGACCAGGACATGATGCACGACCGCTTGATCCGTCGGCTTGACTTCGACTGCCTGGATCCAACGGTCTTCGGCCTCCCGCGTCCGGATGCGAACGTACTGATAGGGCATCTGACCCGTAGCTTGGACCGCGATCGGTTCGGGGATCTGCAAAACCAGGTCCGGTTCGCCGATCATCCATTCGTCGGGAAACTGCCGAGCCACCGGCGCATCCTCGA
>SKKK01000071.1 GCA_007121535.1 Planctomycetaceae bacterium
CCGTACTGCGAGTATCTGGACCGCAGCGGATTTACTCGCCGCGAAGGGGACGTGCGATACCTGGCTTGAAATCGGGTGAAAGGGGAGAAGGTTTCTTAAGCCCGTGGAGTCTTCCGATGTAAGATATGCTAATCCTGTAAGCACCCGGCCAGGAGTTTCTTGTCAATTAAGGCAGCCTTGCATTGGGGCCGCAACGGGATCGGGAGTCGTTTTCGGGCAACGATTCACCACATGGAAAGCGGGTTCTCCGAAAACGACTCCCGACCCCTTTCGACCGATTAAGCTCACGAGAAGGAACCGTATCCATGTCCAGACAAGCGATCACGTTGACCACCGACTTCGGGATGGGCAGCCCGTACGTGGCGGAAATGAAAGGAGTGATCTTGAGCGTCTGTCCCGAAATCGTGATTGTGGACATCTCGCATCAGATCGCGCCCCAGGATGTGCGTCAAGCGGCGTTGATCCTGGACCAGGCGGCCTGGCGATTTCCCGATGGTACGATCCACGTCTGCGTGGTCGATCCAGGGGTCGGCACCGAGCGCCGCATCGTGTTCGTCCAACTTGATCGGCAATCCTTCATCGCACCGGACAACGGCGTCTTGAGCCGAGTGATGAAGCGGGGTGAGCTGCGACGAGCATGGGAGGTGACCCGACAGGATCTGTGGCAGCATCCCGTGTCGAACACTTTTCACGGGCGAGACATCATGGCCCCCGTCGCTGCTCGGGTCGCGACCGGTCAGCCGCTGGAACGTTTGGGACCTGCAACCGATCGCCTGACGATGCTGGACTGGCCCGAGCCCGAGGTGCGGGGCGCGGAGATCCGCGGCCAGGTGCTGACGGTGGATTCCTTTGGGAATCTGATCACCAACATCGGCCGCGATCTGCTGGACCGTCTCGGAAGTTCGGCCGCGATTTCCGTCCGGTGTGCCGGGCACACGATCCGTGGCGTCGTGCGTACCTACGGTCACCGCGCCCCCGGCACGCTTGTGGCCCTGATCGGCTCCAGCGGTCTGCTGGAGATAGCCGTCGTACAGGACAACGCAGCCCGCCGCCTGCAAGTCACGTCGGGCGCCGTGGTCACAGTCTCGTGAACGCGGAAAAGGTGTCAGGAACCGTTTTCTCTGATCGTGGCTGACTGGACGAGATCAAGTTGGAACGGGCGGGTCGCTACAGGCCTGTTAAACGCCTCTTCCCGATGCGTTTCCGCTCGACTGGTGAAGCGATCCAGCCGCTCCAGCACCGGGGCTCCACCCCTGTCAACGGCAACGGCGGCAGTCTCACTCGCGCCAATGCACCCACCGGGTGGCGCCGGTGAATTCGCCGCTCGCCGGCAGTTCCGTCAGCCAGTCACGACCCTCGTTCAGCAGATAGTGTCGCCGCGTCACGGCGCCGGTCGCGACGTCCCATACCGTGACCAAATGGCCCAAGCCGTGGCGGACGAAAAGTTCCCGGCCGTCGTCGCCAAACCAGGCAGCTCCCAAGACCGAGGAAAAGTCGCCCAGGACTCCCTCGAACACCTGACGTCGCTGGCCGGTCTCCAGGTCCCAGAGGGTGGCATGATGCCCGGCACAGATGGTCAGCAACCAATCGTCGTCCGGATCGTGAAGGATCCGCGGACTCGAAGTCGAGGCAAAGTCCATCCGGTGCAGCGGAGTTCCGGTTTCCGTATCCCAGATCGTCGCTGCGTTCTCGTGTACGGTCACCAGCCGCCGGCCGTCGGCAAGAAAGAAAGGCTGCGGCAAGCTGGTCCGCGCCCCGAAACGGTACGTCTCGTCGCGGTGCAGGTGCAGTTGCCTGCCGGTCTCGGCGTTCCACACGGCGAATGCTGTCTCGTGGAGCGTGATCAGGCGTTCGCCATCCGGGGAAAAGAAGCCGTCGAGGACGCTGCCGGCTGATCCGACGACGAGTGGATGGATGGGCCGGCCCGTTTCGAAGTTCCACAGGTGGGTCGGCGGAAAGGAACCACCTATAGGCACCAGTTGCCGGGGGCCACTCAAAGACACCATCCGGGTACCCGCCGGGTTGAACCGCATCAGCGAAACCGGCTTTTCAAACGTTTTCAGGACTTCACCCGACTTGACGTCCCAGAGACGGCTCACACCGTCCGCCGCCAGCAGCAGCACCTCTCCACCGGGACTGAAGACCATCGCGCGCGGAATGCCGTCGGTGCCGAAATCGGCCAGCTCGATTCGCTTCTCGATATCCCAAAGTGTTAAGCGCCTCAAATGGCAAATCACTTGGCGGCTGTCGGGGCTGAACAGTGCGATGCGTGGTGTCGATGTCATTCGGCCTGGAAGTGAATACCCCTCCTTGTTCGTCAAGTCGAGAAGATGGATGCGGAATTCTCTTGCAAAGCGGATCGCCACGAAACGCTCGTCGGGACTGAGCTTCAGTCCGATGATCGGCCATGCGCGGTGGTCCAGGCTGAGCGTGAACTGATCGATCATGTCCCCGGATGCGATGTCCCAGAGCGCCAATTCCGTCTCGGAATAGGCAATCAGCACCCGCGTTTCTTCGGCATTGAAAGTGGCCCTGCTAGGCACCAGAGGTGCTGCGTCGAACACGGCCACGGTCTTCTCGGCTGCCGCATCGGTTACGCGAACCTCGGAGGATTGCTGGTTCCAGCGAACTTCGTATCGTCCGCTGGGACTGCGAACTCTTGGGCGTGTGGGTGGAAACCTCTGCGGCGGCTTCCATTCTTCATCCGGCCGCCCCAACCACGCTCTCGATTCCTCGTCAAGGTCCGCAATCGCCGCCAAGCTCTTTCGACCGGAAGGCGAGAGCCACAGTTCGTCCCGGGCAGGAAGCGGCGGGCGTAGCAACGAGACCTCGCCCACGCCGGCGGAAGTCCGGGTGGAGGGATGCTGAGTGGCCCCGTCGTCCCGAGCCGGGTCGCACAAGTAATACTCCTCGAAGCAGTGGACCAGCTCGCCGGTCCGGGTGTTCCACAACGGAAGTGGTGACCGGAAAGAATCCCAAACGCCAGACATCACATTACCGCGGCTTTTTTGCAGCGGTCCCACCGCCCAGCGTCCCCCGGGCCCGAGGAGAATGAAACGCTTCGGCGTGGCCGCAATCCATGCCAGCCGCTCACCTGTCTCGGCATTCCACAGCGCAGTCCCGTGCGGCACCATCCGGGGGGCGGTCCCCTGCCGTGCTCTGGACGATGCGGCCGTGACGATCCGCGTTCCGTCCGGCGACCACGCGACGTTGATTTGGCCGATGCCTTGGAGGGAGTCGGGGACCAACATGGGCAGCTTCAGAACGTGCAGCACTTCCCCGGTGTCTGCGGCGTAGACGGTTGTCTGTCCCTGCTCTCCCGCAACCAGCAAACGCGTGCCATCGGGACTGAAGGCGAGATCGCCAACCCCGCGTATCCCGGAGCGTCTTGAATACCCGTCTCGAATCTTTCTCGCATGACCGGTAAACCGCCGCAGCGGTTCTCCCGAGGCGACGTCCCAGAGGATGGCGGTCCCCTGATCGTCACCGGTGAGAATTGTCGTTTCGTCAGGCCCAAAGGCCAGCGAGACGATGCGGCCCTCATGGCCTTCGAAGCTGCGAATGGTCTGGCCGGTCGCCGTGTCGATCAGATTAGCCTTCCGGGAGAGAATCCCGTTGACAAACCGTTGCCCATCAGGACTGAAAGCAAAGATGTCCTCAAGCTCCCGCAAGAAATCGTCCTCAGAAGACACACACAAGGGTGTGGCGGAGGCCACGTCCCACAGTACCGTCTCGTCGCACCGGTCGCCCGAGTTCCACCAGTTGCGGGTGATGAAGCGTTTCCCCGCTGGGCAAAAGGCCCCCGACAGCCCGAAAAAACCCACGTTTCCGCGAAAGGAAAGGATCTGGCCGTCGGGCCGCACGTCGCGCAAGAAAAGCAGGTAGATCAAGCTAACCGCCGTACTTCGCTGTATCTTTCGCCCGTCTGCAGCCACCTCTTGCCGCAAACTCTCCAGCAACGCCGCGTCGTAGGGCAGCGGCATGCCCGGCTGCCAAACGTACCGCCCGGTGCTCGCGTCCCATACGTGAAAACCGACGGCTCTATCGGGGCCACTGATCGTTTGATGGCCGATGACGTACAGGCTGTCGTCACTGAACCGCAACGACCGCACCGGAGTCCATTCCCCGAGGTCGAAGGTTCGCAGCAGCTCGCCCGATTCAACCGAATGCAGCTCCAACCGGGGCTCGGGGTCCGCCGTGGCCAGCAGCATGGTGCGGCTGTCCGGACTGATGACGATCACCGGCTGAGGCTGCTGCGGATCGAGCCTCTTGAAGACGGTGCGGACGCGTCTGCCCGCCCGGACGTCCCAGAGGACGTCTTCGCCTCCACGTGCCCGCGTGATCAGATAGCGTCCTTCGGCAGACAGAATGTAATCCGTCCAACTTTGGTTGCGATCAATGATGTCGTACACCGGACGTGCCCGCTTGCCCGACAGCGCGTCCCACAGGATGATCTCCTCGCCGCGCGCCCGGGTCAGCAGATCGTGTCCCTCGCCCAGGAAGCGGAAACCCGTGATCTCGTGCCGATGCCCCAACTGGACCACGGCCGGGGAAGCTTCACCACCAAAGGCGGCTGATCTGAGGAAAGCGGCTGCCAGCCCCTGGGCGTGGACTGCGGGCTGCGGAGCCTCGTGGTCGATGGGGCTCGGCTTGAGCCACGCTGCCATCGCTACGAGCCCCACCACCAGGAACAGCCCGGCTAGCAGAAGCCCCCGGTTGAACGTTCTCCGCCTTGCCGTCGAAGAACTGGACGGAGATGACCCATCATGCAACATATCGCCCTCCTGCCAAAGATGGCTGCGGACTTGCGTTTTCTGCTCGCTGCAGCCGTCGATTGTTCGACTCATCGCTAACATCCATTCTAACGCCCGGCGTACCAAATGCAGTACCGGTTTTCCCTTGTGGGTATCCACGGAACGTCTCAGAACGGGATCTCATCTTCTGGATCCACCCGTTCGACGTCAGGCGGCTCACCATCGGCATCTTCGCATTTCCGAGCCTTGCGTTGAGCCTTTTTCTTCTTCTTGCCCCGCACGATTTCCTCGATCGACCGGACGTGGTCAGGTCGCGTCTTGCCGAATCGCTTGAAATAGAGCTTTTCGATGAACTGGGGCAGCGGCACCTTCCAAGGTTCCTGTTGGTGATTGGCCTTGCCGCCG
>SKKK01000699.1 GCA_007121535.1 Planctomycetaceae bacterium
CAACGCACTAGGCAACGATGATTCCTCTAGGATAGCGGTTGTCAGGGAAAAGGGAAACGGCGACCGAGGCTCAGTGGCATCGGGACGGCACAATCTAGCCTCGTCAATTCGTCTCGATAAACTAGAGTTAGGAAGCAGGAAGGAAAACCGCAATCCCACCAACCGGCCGTCATTCGAGCAGAATTCCGTTCGACCATGCTAACTGCAATCCACTGAAATAGGGTATTCCGAACGATGATCACCAGTCTGTTAGCCTCGAGCGCCGTCGCGTTGGTGTTGACGCAGGGCAGCCCTCAAGCTGCGCTGGTGGTTGCCGGCAAGGTCGAGTTGCGCGAGGACGTGTCGGAGGTTCGCGAGTTTGTTGGCACGGTGATGCCGGTCAGGAGGACCGTGATTGGCAGCGCGGTGGACGGTCGCGTCGACCAGTTCCTGGTGAACGACGGCGACTGGATTCCCCGGGGGGAACCGGTGGCTGAGTTGTTGAAGACCACGATCGGGCTGGAGGTGGCTGCCGCGAGAGCCGAGCTGGAGTTGCGTCAACACGAATTGACCGAGTTGGAGAATGGTTCACGGCCGGAAGAGATCGCCCAGGCCGAAGCGGCCAAGGGTCGAGCTGCCGCTCTAGCCACGTACGCCGAGGCTCGAATGGAACGCGTCAAAGCGTTGTTCGAACGAGGTGCGGCGACGTCTCAGGAGGAAATGGAAGAGGCCGTTTCGATGGCCTCGGCAGCTCAACAGACGTTGGCCGAAGCCGAAGCGACTTACCGGCTGGTCCTGGAAGGGCCGCGCCCCGAGCGATTACTGCAAGCTCAGGCGCAACGGGATTTGGCTCAGGCCAACTTCGAACGACTGCAAGACATGTACAACAAGTTCACGGTCCGCGCCCCTTTCGATGGCTTTGTGATCGCGGAGCGGACCGAGGTCGGCGAGTGGGTATCGCAAGGCGATCCTGTGGTCGAGATGATCGCGATCGATTCGGTCGAAATCCAAGTCTCGGTGCCGGAGGAATTTGTTGACGTCCAGCGGCCGGGTCAGCCTGTGAGCGTGCGATTGGAGGCGTTGCCCGGCCAGTCGTTTGAGGCGACGGTGACCCGAGTCGTCCCGCAGGCTGACTTGAGATCGCGGACCTTCCCGTTGAGAATCCTGTTGGAAAACACCCAGTACGAGGATACGTCGCCGCCTCAATACCGTTTGAAGGCCGGCATGCTGGCTCGGGTCTCCCTGGCGGTCAGCGAACCGAGGTCGGCGTTGATGGTCTCGAAAGACGCGTTGGTTCTGGAGGAAGGTCGTCCGACGCTGGTGTTCGTCATTCGCAAGGACCCGAAAACGGGTGTCGATTCCGCCATTCCCGTAACGGTGCGGGTGGGGGTTGAACAGGGCGCGGAAGCCGAAGTGATTGGCGACCTGCGTGACGGCGAGCCCGTGATCATCGTCGGCAACGAGCGATTGAGTCGACGGCCGCCGTTCACGCCGGTCAACGTCCAGCAACCCAAAAAGAAATAATGGTCTGATGCATCCTATCGAAGCGTTCATCCACAATCCAATCAAGGTGGCGGTCGGCGTCCTGTTAGTCGCCCTGTTCGGCGTCATCTCGCTGGTGCGAATGCCCATGCAATTGACGCCGGAGGTCCAGATCCCGACGGTCACCGTCCAGACTCGTTGGCCCGGCGCCAGTCCGCGAGAGGTCGAGCAGGAGATCATCCGCGAGCAGGAGGAGTTCCTGCAGAGTGTCGAAGGTTTGACGAAAATGACTTCCGAGAGTCAGGATTCCGTGGGGACGATCACCCTGGAATTCAACGTCGGCACGAACATGGAAGAGGCGTTGCTGAAGGTGAACAGCAGCCTGCAGCAGGTCAGCGATTACCCGATCGATGCCCAATTGCCGGTGATCAGCGCTTCCAGCGCCTCGGATCGCCCGATCGCCTGGTTCATCCTCAGCCCGCGAATGCCCAGCGAGGACGAATTGAGGCAGTTCCAGCACGACCATCCCGAATTGGCCGACGATCTGGAGCCTGTCCTTTCGGCTCACAACGCCGGCTTGGCCGCGTTGCGGTTGCGGCGTGCGGCCGAAGCGAACGAGCGATTGCGAACCCTGTTGCCCGAAGACATCGACGTCACCAAGCTGCGCAAGTTCGCGGAGGACTTCATCAAAGCGGCCTTTGAACGGGTCGAGGGCGTTTCCAACTCGAATGTCTTCGGCGGCCAAGATCCCGAAGTTCAAGTGATCGTCGATCCGCACAAACTGGCGGCGCGAGGCTTGACCATCGCCGATGTCCGGCGGGTGCTGAGCCAGCAGAACAAGGACACGTCGGGCGGCGATATCTGGGAATCGAAACGCCGTTACGTCGTGCGCACGCTGGGCCAGTTCCGTTCGACCGAGCAGGTCGAAGAACAGATCCTGGCGATCCATGACGGTACACCCGTGCGATTGGGCGACGTGGCTACGGTGCGCGAGGATTTCAAGAAGCCGGATGGCTTCGTGCGCCGGTTCGGAGTTTCGTGCATCTCGATCAACGTCCAGCGCGAAACGGGCGCGAACGTCTTGGATGTCATGAAGGGGCTGCAGGAAGTCCGACAGCGCTTGGACGACGGGATCTTGAAGGATCGCGGCTTGACGCTGACGCAAGTCTACGACGAGACCGAGTACATCTACTCGTCGGTCGGCTTGGTCAGTCAAAACATTCTGGTCGGCGGTCTGTTCACCGTGATCGTCCTGCTGCTGTTTTTGCGCAGCGGGCGCTCGACGCTGGTCATCGGAATGGCGATCCCGACCAGCATCATCGGCACCTTCCTGATGCTGCACCTGATGGGCAGATCGTTGAATGTGATCAGTCTGGCCGGGCTGGCTTTCGCGGTCGGGATGCTGGTGGACAATGCGGTCGTGGTGTTGGAAAACATTTTCCGGCACTATCAGCAAGGCGAATCGACGTTCCAGGCGGCACTGCGCGGAACCCGGGAGGTTTGGGGGGCGGTTGTCGCCTCGACGGTCACCACGCTGGCTGTTTTTCTGCCCGTGCTGTTCATCGAGGAAGAAGCCGGGCAGTTGTTCCGGGATATCGCCCTGGCGATCAGCTCGGCTGTCGGACTCTCCCTGCTGGCTTCCGTAACCTTGATTCCCACTTCGGCAGCGCGGCTGTTGCGAGACCGGAGCCGGGAACCAAACGACCGGGAGAGCAGATTGGGGCGGATGCGCGGCCCGCGATGGCTGGCTCCGCTGGATCGTTGGGGCAACCGTTTCGTCGCACACGTGGTCAACGTGAATCGGGCCATCCAACGCAGCACCGCGCGCCGCGTGACGGCCGTGGCCGTGCTGGTCGGCGTTTCCGTATTGGGCACCTATTTGATGTGGCCCAAGGTCGAGTACCTGCCGACCGGTAACCGAAACCTGGTATTCGCGATCGTCCAGCCACCCCCCGGGTACAACTTGGACAACCTGATGCTTCTGGGCCAAACGGTCGAGGATGAATTACGCCCCTATTGGGATATCGACCTGAACGATCCAACGCTCAGCGAATTGCCCTTCCCGCCGATCGAGGATTTCTTCTACGTGGCGCGAGGCAGACAGGTATTTTTCGGAATGCGAGCGGTCGATCCGCTGCGAGCCGGCGAGTTGGTACCGCTGGCTTTTACAATGCGACAGCAGCTTCCCGGGGCGATCGTTGTGGCAGCGCAAAGCAGTTTGTTCGAGCAGGGGCTGACTGCCAATCGAGCGATCGATATCGAGATCACCGGGCCGGATCTGGAACAACTGGTGGCCATCGGAGGGCGGGTGATGGGCCAGTTGACGAACCCCGAGAATTCGCCCGTTCCCAACGCCCAGGCCAGGCCCATTCCCGGTCTGGATCTGTCCGGCCCCGAGGTCCACGTGATCCCCAAACTGGTCCAAGCCAGCGAGTTGGGGATCACGACCACCGATCTGGGGTACGCGGTCAGCGCGTTGACCGACGGAGCCTATGCCACCGATTACTTCATCGGGGCCGATAAAATCGATCTGGTCATCCTGGGTCGCGAGAACTACGTGGGTCACACCCAAGATCTGCAGAGCATGCCGATCGCAACACCCGAAGGCGTGGTGCCCATCGCGGCCGTGGCCAACGTGGTCCTGGCCTCGGGTCCCGAACAGATCAATCATCGGGAACGTCAGCGAACGATCACCATCCAGGTATCTCCGCCGGCCGACATCGCCTTGGAAACCGCCTTGACGAACATCCGGAATCAAATCCTCGAACCGCTACGGCAGGAGGGCGAAATCGGTGGTGACGTGGTGATCAATTTGAGCGGCACGGCGGATAAACTGCAAGAAACGTGGCTGGCCCTGCGCTGGAACGTGGTGTTGGCGTTGCTGATCACGTACCTGTTGATGGCCGCCCTGTTCGAATCGTGGCTGTATCCCCTGGTGATCATCCTGAGCGTGCCGCTGGGCGCGGTGGGCGGCGTGCTGGGACTGCACGTGCTGAACCTGTACCTGTGGGCTCAGCCCTATCTGATGCTGCAGGCGAATGCGCCGCCGGCTCAGTCGTTGGATGTGCTCACCATGCTGGGCTTCGTGATCCTGATCGGAACGGTGGTGAATAATGCCATCCTGATCGTGCATCAATCGCTGAACCTGATTCGTAACGAAGGCCATTCGTCGGAACGCGCGATCTTGGAGAGCGTTCGCACGCGAGTTCGTCCGATCTTCATGACGACCACCACCACGGTCTTCGGCCTGCTGCCCCTGGTGCTGTTCCCCGGTGCGGGCAGCGAATTGTATCGCGGCTTGGGAAGCGTTGTCTTGGGGGGCTTGCTGGTTTCCACCGTGTTCACGCTGGTGCTGGTACCGACCCTTTTCAGTCTGTTCATGGAGCTGTTCGGCCGAACCGAGAGTTCGATCTCGGAACCGAAGAAGCACACCCGAGGCTCGGAGGAATCCGACGCCAGGCATCCTGCCCCGAAAGCGGAACCGGTGGGAGTCGCATGATCTGCGGCAAATTGCCGTCGCCCCGTTTCCGCACGGGAGCCCGTGGCATAGAATCGCAAAGGATGTCGCCCAAGTTTCGCCTGTTGAGTTTCACGCCCCTTGAACCAATCCCTCACGCTTCCCAGCGACCGTAGTAGCACCCAGCGAGCGGTGTTGATCAGCACGACGTGCGGACTATTGTCCGCCATCGGCTATTCGA
>SKKK01000658.1 GCA_007121535.1 Planctomycetaceae bacterium
GAGTCCCGCGTTTGTGCCACGTCCGCCCGCCGTCCGCGCTGGCCCAGCATTCCACGTCGCCCGCCGTCGTCCCGTGGCTGGGGTGGTTGAAGATCGTGGCGACGATCGTGCCGTCGCGCAGGACCGTCAGGTTCGGCCAGGCGCACACGTTGTCAATCGCGACAATCGGTTGGGGCCGCTGCCCCCGTCTATCTGTCACGTAAGCCCGTTCCGCTCCGACGGCATCCGCAACAAACAGCAGGAAGACAGCCACAGCACCCACGCGCTGGCCGAAGCTCCGGACGTTCCAGTCCCGTTTGGTGGTCTTCTTGTAGTTGATCAAAGTATTGCCCTTTCGTGATGGTGCTTTTCGTGACGGAACTGAATGAATAGACGGCTGCGGGCCGGCGCGGTAGTTGCCAAACCTCGCCTCCACCGGTGCGGGACCGGTGGCGGGCTTGCGGGCCGGCGCGGTAGTTGCCAAACCGGGCCTCCACCGGTGCAGGACCGGTGGAGGGCCAGGTAGAGGGGACGGGGGGCATTTCCCAAAAAGACCCCCGTCGCCTGGTATGTCATCTCTCTAGGTTCTCTCTCACCCGTCCGGGGCGCGTGTTCTGAATGCGGTCCAATCAGACCATTCTGATTCTTCACCGTTCGCCTTGGCCCTGACTCGATACTCGTATTCCGAGTCCGGAGCCAGCCCGGTCAGAGTATAGGGCATGTCCTCGTTGCCAATATCTGTCACTGTCGACGTGGCCCCTCCGCGTTCCCTCCATTGCAGATCATACATGCACCGATGAGTGATTTCGACGGTGGCAGGGAACGCCTCCGGAAAGCCCTGCGCACGCACCCGACTGTCGAAACTTTGTGTCAAAACACCCCGGTTTGCCGGCTCCCCGGTTGCGCTGATGGGGTTTATCCGGAAGGGGCTAATGCCCAGCGGACTCACCTCGGTCGCCCATGTTGGAAAACTCGTGCGGGCGGCATACTCGGCTGGAAAATCCCCCCGAATCAAATGCCATGTCTCGCGGTCATTGGTGTACCAGAAGTCATTGCAGTTGGCAGAAGCGTCGCCGCCCCACGGCACGATGGTCGTCACCATTTCCCCGGTATGCGGGTAGATGTGGCAGAGACAACAGTCCCTGGGAGTTGACAAAACCAGGGTGTGTTTCTCCGGGTTGCCGATGTCGTCAGGATACGCAAACTTCCTCACCCCCCCCGGGTAACGGTCCCAGCCATAGTAAACGTACCACTGACCGTCTTCCAAGTGCCACGCCATTTGCACCCATTTGTAATCGCCGTGAGCGTGAGGCGTTGACCCGGCTACGGCAAACGACCATTCATCCTTGACTTCATCGTAGGTGCATTCGAGCACATGGCACTGGTTGGCGAAATCGCCCGTTTGGGCGTACCATTTTTGGTCGCCGGTAGGACTGAAATCAACCGCGTGAACGTGGCGGGCCCTTAACGTGCCGACGTCGTTGTAACGATAGGCCATCCGCACCGTAGCGCCGCGATCTATGGTGTACCAAAGAACAATATTCGTGGTGTCAGCCACACCGGAACGTGTGGTGTAGTTGCCCCACAAATGAACTTCGACCTCCTTGCCGCCGACCATTCGCACGTCGCGATTCTTGTTGTGGATACCATTGGAGAAAAGATCAAAAGACACGTCGGGCTCAAAAGGCTTCCCGTCCCTATCCAGCACGGTTGTTCGATGATACGTCTTCCAGTCGCGCGTATAGAAGAGCGCCGTGTGGTTGCCGAATAGATACGATCCATCGGAAAAGAGATACTGAACCCTGAGGTCGGACTGGCCCCAGTCAAACGACTTGGTGTACGTGATTCCGTAGTCTTCGCTCAGCTCGAAAACCGTTCCCCTCAAGCGCACCACGTAATTGCCCGACGTCAGGATAACATCCTTGATGCTGATCGGCGCCCAGTTGAGAGTCACGGCGTCCGTTCGAAGATTCGCGATTGCCAGGGGATAGGGGACTACCAGTTCCGGGTCATCGTCTGCCGGGACGCCCGCACCGGCGTCTGCCAACGTCAGAAGCCCGCCGGCCCCGGCTGCCGCGGCGCCCAAAAAACGGCGTCGAGTCCATCGGTTGTGTTGTGTCATGGTACTACTCCCCAGGTTCTGAAGAGGGTGGAGGGATAAAAAAACTGATGCTTGCCGGAAGCCGGCCTTGTGGGAGCGAAGATCGGCAAGACGGACGCCGCCCCGATGTCCGTCCCTTAGCCCCTTTCCTTTTCGATGTCCTCGATCAGGTCGAGGATCTGGTCGATCTGCTGCGGGCTGGTAAATCCGATCGTCAGGCTGTCGACGGCGCCCAGCCCGAGCACCCATTCCAGTGACTTCCGCCGCTCGCCGGGCTCGGCGTTCCGCCCGCCGCCGAACAGCTTCATCGCCATCACGCCACGGCCCGCTTCGTGGATCTGCTTCAGCAGGCCGGCCGTATGCTCCGGGGCCGCGTCCATGTGCTCCGGGGCCGCGTCCATGTGCGTGCCGTACGACGCGATCAAAGTCCTCCGTCTTCCGCAGGACGTGCTCGTTCGTTCCCAGGCCCAGCAGCGACGTCCGGATGCCGGTGCGGCCGAGGGTCACCAGGTCGGTACCGCCGCGCACTCGTTGGGCAGGCGGTGGATCGCTGAAGACTTGACGCCCGCACAGCGCGGCGGCGCACACGCCGCCGGCCAGAAAACTGCGACGGGAAACGTTGGTCATGGTTCTCCTCGGTCAAAAGATCCGTTTTCCGGAAAGTGAACGCGTATTGCCAAACCTGGCCTCCACCGGTGCGGGACCGGTGGGGGGCGGCGGGCCGGCGCGTCAGTTGCCAAACCTGGTCTCCACCGGTGCGGGACCGGTGGGGACGAAAGCCGTTCGATTCGAAAAATGAACGCCTTTCGGCCACCTTTCTGTTTGGTGCTTGTCGTTCGAACTCGAATTCCTCGTATTCGCCGCCACGCATTCATTGTACCGATCTTCCGCCCTGCGGGAAACCGTACCGTCGTTCCGTTTGCGGGGACGTGCCTGTTATCGCGGCGCATCGCGTTCCACCACTTCGCGCGGCAGCAGCAGTTCCTGCACGTTTCGCGCCAGGTAGGGCGGCACAGTCATCAGTGCGACGCGGCCAGCCGCGCGATCCACCCTCCACAGACGCCCATCCTGCCCCTCGGGCACCGGCACAGCGAAATACGCGGGCACAGCGATGTCGGCGAAGTCGTACACCGCGTTGCCGTCGCCATCCACCAGGCGGCCGCTGCTGCTCGTGTAACCGGCCACCGTCGGCGTCCCCTTGGGCACATAGAAGTACAGGCTCCAGGTGCCGTATACCGGCGGAGGCGCCTCGGGCGAGCAGGGGAGCGTCATGGGTTGGCCGTCCTGCCACAGAATACGGCTGGCATCACCGCCGTCATGCAACTCGAGCCGATGCAGACCGGAATACGGGGTGCGCAGCGTCACCTCGCGCTCCACGCCGTCCGGTGGTACGCTATCGTCATGCGCAACCGGTTCGAGGAGCACTTCCTGCGGCGAGAAAAGGCTGATTCTGACATGGCCCCTGTCCCGATAGTGCGGGATCAAGCCGCCGGTCACCTTGAGCGTTACTGCGCCCGGTTCCTCCATCCAGGTGTACATGTCAAGACCGCCTTGGCGCCCGTATCCCGGGTACAGGTGGCCCAGGTTCCCTCGCTCGACTTCCGGCAGTTCCAACGGTGTGGCGGGAACCAAATCTTCGCTGAATGCGACCGGAGTGAACTCCACCACGGGGTTCGCCGCGATGCCGGACTCGATCATGGCCATGACCTCGGCCGCCTCGTAGCAGGCTTCCTCGAGCCACTCTGCGGGGATGGTCTCCAGCGCAACTCGGTGAGCCGTCTCCCGCCAGGGCCACATTCCCTGGAAGTGTACCAAGCCACGATCCCGGATGCGGTGGGCGTGTCGCAGCGCCCCGAATTCATCGCGATTCAGCTTCAATTCCACGTAGCGGGTGTACAGGGTCAGGTCTTCGATACGGCCGAGTATCCCCGCATCTCCGGCTGCCAGGCGGCGCCCCTCGGCGAGACTGCGGTACATGCGGCCGACCAGATTCTGGCTCAGCAGGGGCGGATGGGCGCCGTCGATCAGCCGGTAGAACGCCGCGAGGGGTTCGCGAGCCGGTCCGAACGCGCGCTGGAGAAAGTCGTCCACGATCTCATCGAAGCGTTCCGCCTCCTGCAAGTCCCACAGGATGCGCGAAGCCACATAGTATCCCAGGCCGTTCGGACCCCAGTTGTCGCTGGATTCGGCATCATGGAAGCGGACGTTCATCGCGTGGAACCGGGGGATGGTCTCAACCATGTACGAGGGACGGGCGGCCCGGGCCCTGCCCGGCATGTCCCAGTCCCAGGGCATGACGCTGAAGTAGTCGTAGACGCCCATCACCGCGCCCCTCGCCTGCCAGCCGCCGATCACCTGGTCCAGGGTGTAGCCGCCGCGGATGAAGCCGGCCGTCGCGGTGACGATCACGTTCGGATGCACCCGGATTGACGGCGGCGGGCTGTGTTCGTTGTAGGCAAGGATGCCGACATACTTGCTGCCCAGCCCCAGCCCGTTGATCGCCACCGCGACCTCGTTGGCCAGCGCCAGGACGCGGTCGCTGACACTGCCCATCCCGGCGCACGGCTCACACTCGCACCAGTTCCCGCCGTCCGACGGGTCCATCGAGATGCTGTCCCGCCCGGGATGCGCACGCAGCTCTCGCTCGGCGTGAGCCACGACCAGTTGGCGCAGGCCCGGATTGGAGATGCAGAACTTGACGTCGCCTCCGCTCGTCCTGCGCTCGCCTCCCACCAGAGCATAGAACTCCGGATTGGCCGCGAACGACTCGGCATTGGCCGCAATGATCGCCTCGTAGTAGTGCGAGCTGTGCAGCGAGAACCCCTGGACCACCCGGTTCCGGGACGACCACTGCCGCGATACTTCCACTCGCGAAGGCAAAGGCCCGTAGCCGTACCAGATGCGCCGCGCATGGTAGGCCGGTTTTTCCAGAGCATCCAAAGCGACGACGGGCTCCGGCACGGACGGTACGACTTCCCATCTCGATCCGGGGAAAAACTGCCGGTAGCCCAGCCGGTACAGGAAGTCCCACACGGCATGTTGCACGGCCAACTCGGTGGC
>SKKK01000476.1 GCA_007121535.1 Planctomycetaceae bacterium
CCGAGCGGACTTGTTGGTGAACGGTTTGGTTGTCGTGGAACTCAAGGCCAAGACGGCGATACACCCGGTCGACAAAGCCCAAACGCTGTCCCACTTGCGTTTATTGAACCTTCGTTTCGGACTGCTGATCAACTTCCACGAGAAACGGCTCGTGGACGGCGTAAGTCGGATTGTCAATGGATACGAAGGTTGAGTTCCGAGGAATCGGAAACACAGAGGCACGGAGGGCACGGAGAGAAGGGATCTTGGACTCTTGGGGAAACCAATGATGCTTGCGTGCTTCATCCATAGACCTTCTGCCCTGGTGCCTGCCGCAGGCCGGCGGTTATCTTCCGTGCCAAAGATTCGAGAGCATCGGACAGTTCACACTGCGGTCTCCCGACGTGCGGAATCGCTGCAGCGAGCCGAGGAGGAACAATGAGCAGGCAGTCCTACGCGAAGTATCGGCCCTCCGGCGTCGAATGGTTGGGCGATTTGCCCTGCCATTGGGCGATCCAGCGAGTTAAGTTCGCGGCGACTCTGATCAACGATAAAACGGCGGCCGGTGATGCGGGCCTGCCCTACGTTGGGCTCGAAAACGTGGAATCGTGGACGGGTAAACTTATTGGGCTGGACAAGGAATGTGCGGCCGACGGGATTTCGAACCGGTTTGCCGCCGGGGACGTGCTGTTTGGCAAACTTCGTCCGTACCTGGCAAAGGCGTTGGAAGCGTCTTGTGACGGCGTTTGCTCTTCGGAGATTCTCGTACTACGGCCGTGCGAAGTTCACAGCCGTTACTTGTTGTACTTCGTTCTTTCACGCGACTTCGTCAATATCGTGGACTCCTCGACCTACGGCGCGAAGATGCCACGGGCAAGTTGGGACTTCATCGGAAACCTGTCCATACCGATCCCACCGTCTCCCGAGCAACAGGTGATTGCGGCGTTTTTGGATCGCCAGACGGGGAAGATCGACGCGCTGGTGGAGAAGAAGCGGCGGCTGATCGAACTGCTGAAGGAAAAACGCGCCGCCCTGATCAGCCACGCCGTCACCAAGGGACTCAATCCCAACGTGCCGATGAAGGATTCGGGAATCGAGTGGCTGGGAATGGTGCCGGAGGGTTGGGAGATTGTGCCCCTCCGACATCTTGCGATTTCCATTCAGACAGGTCCGTTTGGCAGTCAACTTCATGCAGATGACTATCGTCCAGGTGGTGTACCAGTCGTCAACCCGGTACATCTTGTCGATGGCCGAGTTGTTGGGGACGAAGGCGCCGCGGTTGATAATGAGGTGTTTCATCGATTGCGCCGCCACGCCCTTAAGCCAGGAGACATACTCTTCGCACGACGCGGGGAAATCGGCCGCTGTGGACTCGTTGAGGAGAACCAGGCAAATTGGCTATGCGGTACAGGTTCGATGCGAGTACGACTGGATCACTCCAAATGCGTTCCGCGATTTCTAAATTTCTTGTTCAACAGTAATCCGTTCGGCAAGGAACTGACGCTTAACGCGGTCGGGACAACGATGCTCAACATTAACAACACGATCCTCGCCCGAATGTGTGTGGCGGTTCCGCCTTGCCGAGAACAATGGGAAATAGTCGATTGTCTACAAGAGTCATGTTTTGTGACTGAGGCGCTTATCACACGAGTAACAGGTGCTATCTCTCGCCTCCTCGAATACCGCACCGCCCTGATTTCCGCTGCGGTGACGGGGAAGATCGATGTTCGCGGGGAGGCCGCGGGATGAGCGATCAACACGACGCTCCGAGAGCGATTCGCGCTGGGAAAACGCGAGCACTCGAAGGCATCGCGGATTATTGCCGAGACGATCGAGGCCGGACTGGTCAAGGTATTCAACCCCGAGACCGCGCGACGGTATTTGACGTATGTCCCGTTTTGGGCATGAGATCTATTGTGCTGCTCATGTGACAAAATCCCCCGTTGGAGTGAGATTGCATTTTTGGCGATTTGTCAGAAGATGTGTAAAATAAAGGACTTATGGCATCCTGGGGTCGTCCGTTCTATTGTGCCGGTATTGTGCAGTAGACGTCGAATGACCATTCATTGCTTACTAATATTGAACAATCGACATCAACCGATGGTGGTATTTTCCAGTTGGCCAAAATCCTCCTGAGCGGAGTCTCTGGATCACGATACCTGATACAATCAAACAGATACCACGTTTCACCGGTCGAATTTGAAAGAAGCACGACATGCCCACTCCGACGGTCGACGTCAAGCCGCAGTTGTTGCGCTGGGCGATTGCGCGCTCGCGGATACCGAGGGAGGATCTGCTGAAGAAGATCCCTCGATTGGCCGAGTGGGAACGGGGCGAGCGGCGGCCGACGTTGCGGCAATTGGAAGATTTTGCCAGACGGACCATGACGCCGCTGGGACATCTGTTCTTGCCGGAACCGCCCGCCGAGACCTTGCCAGTGCCGGACTTTCGCACCAAGGGCGACACGCCGATCGACCGTCCGAGCCCGAATCTACTGGATACGATCGGCGAGATGCTGCAAAGGCAAGCGTGGATGCGGGACTATTTGATCGAGTTGGGGCAGGAGCCGCTGCCGTTTGTGGGCTGTGCCGACAAGGGGCGTGCCGTAACGTCGGTGGCCGCGGATATTCGAGCGACGCTACGGTTGACGGACGAGTGGGCGGCGGAGCTTGACAGTTGGGAACAGGCGCTGATGCGTCTGCGCCAGGTGATCGACTCGGCCGGTATCCTGATCGCAATGAACGGAGTCGTGGGAAATAATACGCACCGTCCACTGAACCCGGACGAGTTCCGCGGATTTGTTTTGATCGACCCGTATGCGCCGCTGATCTTCGTGAACAATGCGGACTTCAAAGCGGCGCAGATGTTCACCCTGGCCCATGAATTGGCGCATGTGTGGTTGGGAAAATCGGCGTTGTTCAATCTTGTTCAGATGCTGCCGGACGAGCGTGATGACGAAGAAAAGTTCTGCAACCAAGTTGCCGCCGAGTTCCTCGTGCCCCGTAAAGGGATACTCCGACTCTGGGACGATGCGCAAGGCGAGGCCAATCCGTTTCCGGTGATTGCCCGAGCCTGCAAAGTGAGCGGTTTGGTTGCCGCCCGACGAGCACTCGACCTGGGGCTGATCAATCGCCGACGGTTCTTTGACTTCTACGCGAGGGAAATCAGCCAGTTGGCCGCTCGCCAGCAGCAACGGAAAGAGCGCTCGCAGGGTGGAGATTTCTACCGGACGGCCACGGTACGGATCGGCAAACGATTCGGCGAAGCGGTCGCCAGGGCGGTCGCCGAGGGCCGGTTATTGTATCGCGACGGGTATCGTCTGACGGGACTGAAGGGCGAAGCGTTCGACCGGTTCGCGAGGCAAACCTTAGGGAGCGGTGAAGCGTGAGCAGACATCGCACCCAATACGAGCTGGACACCAACGTTTTCACGTTTGACATGCTGCGAGATCTCCGCATCAAGTTCATTTCGTCACCTAAGAAGAATCCCCCGAGATAATCATGCCGATTGACCATCGAGAACGGGCTTTCGAGGACGCCATCGAGTATCACTTGGTGAACGTGGCGGGGTACGAACAGGGCGATCCGGACGGGTTTGATCCACAGCGGGCGATCGATCCGGCGGTGTTCCTGGCGTTTGTCCAAGAATCCCAGCCGGCGACGTGGGACGCCCTGGAAAAGCTTCACGGGCCGGATACCGGGACGATCATCCTGGACGACTTGTGCAAGGCGATGGACGGGAAGAAGGGTACGCTCGGTGTGCTGCGCCACGGGTTCAAGTGCTTCGGCAAGAAGATCGAGGCGGCTTTCTTCGCCCCGGCTCACGGCATGAACCCGGACAATGAGCGGTTGTACGCTGCCAACCGGTTGACGGTCACTCGGCAACTGCACTATAGCGAGCGGCAACCGGGCAAGTCACTCGACCTGGTGATCAGTCTGAACGGCATCCCCGTGGCCACGGCCGAACTGAAGAACCCGCTGACCGGCCAGACCGTCGCCCACGCACGGAATCAGTACATGACCGACCGCGATCCCCAAGACAAGATTTTTCAATTCAAGCACCGGACGCTGGTCCACTTCGCGGTCGACCCGGACCAAGTGTTGATGACCACGCGACTGAACGGGAAGAGCACAAGGTTTCTGCCGTTCAACCGGGGGGATCAGCACGGCGCCGGCAATCCGGCCAATCCGCGTGGCTACCGCACTTCGTATCTGTGGGAACAGGTCTGGCAGCGTGATGCGTGGTTGGACATCCTGGCTCGTTTCATCCACCTGGAAATCGTGGAGAAACGGGTGAAGGGCAAGAAGATCCGCACCGAGACGATGATCTTTCCCCGCTATCACCAATGGGACTCGGTGCGGAAACTGGAAGCCCACGCCCGGACGGTGGGGGCGGGTACCAATTATCTGATCCAGCACTCGGCTGGCAGCGGCAAATCGAATTCGATCGGCTGGCTGGCGCATCGGTTGGCCAGCCTGCACGACCACAACGACCAGAAGGTTTTTCACAGCGTGGTGGTCATCACGGATCGCGTGGTGCTGGACCGCCAGTTGCAGGACACGATCTACCAGTTCGAGCACAAGCAGGGCGTCGTCCGGAAGATTGACGAGGACTCGACGCAGTTAGCCGAGGCTCTGAAATCGGGCGTGCCGATCATCATCACGACCCTGCAGAAATTTCCGTTCGTGACGGACAAGATCGGCGACTTGCCCGGCCGTTGTTACGCGGTGATCGTCGACGAGGCGCACAGTTCGCAGTCGGGCGAGACCGCGAAGGATCTGAAGGGCGTGCTGTCAGCCAATCACATCCGCCAAAAGGCTCAACAGGAAGCCGAAGAACTGGGACTGGCCGCCGAGCATGAAGAGATGCTCCTGCAGGAGATCGCCAAGCGGGGTCGACAACCGAACCTGAGCTTCTTTGCTTTCACCGCGACCCCCAAGTACAAGACTTTGGAGGTCTTCGGGGTGCCCGGCCCTGACGGCAAACCGGTTCCGTTCCATCTGTACAGCATGCGTCAGGCGATCGAAGAGCGGTTCATTCTGGATGTGCTGGCGCACTACACCACTTACAAGACGTATTTCCGGTTGATCAAGTCGGCCGAGGACGATCCGCGCGTCGAGAAGCGCAAGGCGGCGCGGGCGTTGGCCCGTTTCATGAGCCTGCACCCGCACAACATCGCTCAAAAGGTCGAAGTGATGCTGGAGCACTTCCGGACCCATACACGGCACAGGATCGGCGGCAAGGCCAAGGCGATGGTGGTCACCAGTTCGCGTTTGCACGCGGTGCGGTACAAGCAGGAGTTCGACCGCCAGATCAAACAAAACGGCTACGACGATATCCATACGCTGGTGGCCTTCTCGGGGACAGTGGACGATCCGGACGTGAAGGATCTGTCCTACACCGAACCGGCGATGAACATCGACATCGTGACGCAAAAGCCGATTGGTGAGAAGCAGTTGCCGGAGCGATTTGCAGAGGCGGATTACCAAGTGTTGATCGTGGCCGACAAGTACCAGACGGGCTTTGATCAGCCGCTGTTGCACACGATGTACGTGGACAAACGATTGGCAGGCGTCCAGGCGGTGCAGACCCTTTCGCGGTTGAATCGCACTTGCGCCGGCAAGGACGACACGTTCGTTTTGGACTTCTACAACGAGGCGAACGAAATCGAGGAGGCGTTCAAACCGTATTACGAGCGGACGACGGTGGGCAAGCAGGCGGATCCCGCCCAGTTGAACGACCTGTTCGACAAGATCATGGATCGGCAGATCATCTGGCGGGAGGAGGTCGAACGGCTGTGCGAAGCGTTCTATCGGGACAAGCCAACGCGCGGCAAGGAGGATCATTCGCGGCTGTACGTGTACACCGGTCCTGCGGTTGATCGCTTCAAGGCGATCGAGGACGAGGAAATTCGCGACGAGTTCCGGGGCCACGTGACGGCGTTTCGCAACCTGTATGCGTTCCTTTCCCAGATCATCCCGTTTGGCGATTCGGACCTGGAGAAGCTGTACACGTACCTGCGGTTCTTCATCCGGCGGTTGCCGCGCCCGGAAAGAGGGCCGACGTATGACTTTGACGACGACGTGACGTTGAAGTATTACAAGTTGCAAAAGCAGAGCGAGGGGGCGATCGCACTGGACGGTAGCATGGAATATCCGCTGGACGGTCCAACCGAAGTGGGGACGGGGCAGAAGCGGGGTCCGGAGATCGAGTTGTCCAGGCTGATCGATCTGCTGAACGAGCGGTTCGGGACGGAGTTCACGCCGGCCGACCAGTTGTTCTTTGACCAGATCCGGGAACACGCGGCGGAGAGCCCGGAGTTGCGTCAAGCGGCTTTGGCGAATCCGATCGATGCCTTTAGTTTCGTATTCGACAGGGCTTTGCAGGGTCTGTTCATCGACCGCATGGAGCAGAACGACGCGATCGCGACCAAGTTCCTGAACGACGAGACTTTCAGCCAGGCGGTGACGGCCAAACTGCGGCAGGAGGTCTACGAGCAGATCCGGGCAGAGGCGGAGGGCGATTCGTCGGCGTAGCGGCAGCCCGATCGACCACGCGGCAGATCGGATCAGCATCCGGAGCCCGAAGGCTGAACACCATGAAGGCAACGAAACGACTGACTTGCGCGTGATTGCCATCCGGCTAATGGGCCGCAGGGGCGGCGAACAGCCTGCCAAAAATTCAGTCCCAAGGGATCGGAACGCAGCGCAGTCGGCAACCGATGACATGGCGGTCTGCGGAAGTACGCTAGAGACGTTCGATCCGTGCATCGTCGCTGACGGTCGCTGACGGTCGCGTGGTGCGGTCGCGGATTACGGCTGGGCAAGCTGCTCGCGGTAGTTTCAGGGCAGCCAGAGGGCCGGGTTCGCTTCGACCTGCTCCGCGTGACGCTGCACTTGCGTCTTGTAAGGCAGCGAGTTCTTGCTGTGGCGGATCGCCAGCTCCTGCAGCCAACGGTGCAATTCATTCATCACCGGCGCACTGCGCCGGTGATGCTATTGCCACCGACGTTCATCCGAAAGCTTGAATCGCTTGGCCGCCGCATCGGTGCGGTACACCTTTTCGGTGCCCGCGAGAGGCAAACCGATCAACAGGATGGAAAAGTTACATCGTGCCCGACTTCCAATTTGCATCGGAGAAGTGATAATCATGTGCGGCTTCGTCGCCCAGCACGATGTCCGCTCCGAATCCGTTCGAAAGAAAAGGCGATCCAAGAGTAGCTCCGCGACGTGGATCGAGAGACGGTCGGCGCCGGGAAAGGAGAGCACGACGATGATGACTGACTCGCAAACGCATTTCGCCCGGGCGAAACAGGTTCTTCCCGGCGGTGTGAACTCGTCCACGCGGCTGAGCAAGGCCCTGCAGATGCCGTTTTACGCTGCCAGGGGCCGGGGCAGCCGCGTGTGGGATATCGAAGGGCGGGAGTTCATCGACATGTCCTGCGCGCACGGCGCCGGACTCCTCGGCAACGCCCATCCCGCGATCGATCGGGCACTTCAACTGGCCGCCGAATTGGGCTACGTGAACGCCTTCGAGACACCGTATCACGAAGAACTCGCCCGGCTCGTGTGCGGGCACATCCCCTGCGCCGACCGCGTCCGTTTCTGCTCGGCAGGCTCCGAGGCGACGTTGCACCTGATCCGGGCGTGCCGCGGTTTCACCGGACGCGATAAGATCATTCGCGTGGAAGGTCACTTCCACGGATACCACGAGCTGATTTACATCGGCGGCCATCCCCCCCGAGATGCCTTCGACGGCAACCGCCAGACACCGTACGTCGAATCGCCCGGCATTCCGAAGGCCTTCGCGGAGTTCATCATCCCCATCCCCTTCAACGATCGTGATGCGCTGCAGCGGGCGGTCGAAAAACACGGCCGCCAGTCCGCCATAATGATCCTCGAACCGGTCAATTACAATTGTGCGGGGATCAAGCCGGAGCCCGGATACCTGGAGTTTTGCCGCGAGATCACCCGTGACGCGGGCATCGTCCTTTTCTTCGACGAGATCCAGTCGGTCTTCAAGAAGTCGCTGGGCGGGGCTCAGCAGGATTTCGGCGTCGTGCCGGACGTCTGCACGATCGGCAAGTCGCTCGGCGGCGGCCTGCCACTGTCTGCTTTCTGCGGCAAGGCGGAGATCATGGACGTGTTCCAACCGATCGGCTCCGTCCAGCACAGCGGGACGTTCAACGCCCACTTGGTGCCCGTCCTTGCGGGCCTTGCTTTCCTGCGGGAGGCGATGAAACCGGAGTTCTACCCGACACTGCGGCAGCGGGAGCAGCAGCTCCACGACGGCATGCAGCGGATCATCGAGCAGCACACCCTGAACATGGTCGTCACCCATCACGGAGCGCGCTTCAATATGGTGATCGGCACGAGAACGCCGCCTGTGCGCTACGAACAGACGTTCTGCCACCGCACCGACGTGTTCCTGAAGATCATCCGGACGTGCTGGGAGCGAGGCGTCTACTTCCACGATTACGGCGGCGGCCCGCTCCACCACGGCTATTCGATCCAGCATTCGGCCGAGGACATCGCGCAGGTGCTCGACGTGCTGGAATCCGTTCTGATCGAATTCAAAGACGAGATTTGAACCATCGCCAGCGGCACAACAAACTGGAGAAACAGCCAATGCCACTTCGATTCCAAGACAAACACGTAATCGTCACCGGCGGCGCCCGCAGCATCGGCTTCGAAATCGCCCGGCAATTTGCCGCAGAGGGCGCGGTCGTCAGCATTTTCGACTGCGATCGCGACTCGCTGGACAATGCAGACCGGCAGCTTCCGGGCGATTCCTTGTTGGATCGTAACATTCCCCGCGTTATGAAACCGCATCAGGAAATCGTGTTCTGCTGACACGGGTTCGACCAGCGGAATTTTCCGGGTTGCGGCGTGTCGGCGTTCAATCTTTACCAGAGAATCGTCGCTTGCTTCCGGGAGGTTGGTTTGCGCTGCCGCTTCGTTGTACCACTGCCGCATCGTCTCCCGGTCGGCGTCGCTGGCTAGCGAGACGATCGGACGCGAGAGCACGGGCTGATGCAGCCCAAGCCGGCTGAAAAAACGAAAAACGAGGTCTGCCCCCGACTCCAGATCGGCGACTACGACGAGCAGTATTCCGAAACTCATCCCCTCCACACCCTGTCGCACGAATTCCCTTCACAATGACGGATCGATAAGCACCCGGCCAGGAGTTTCTTGTCATTTAGGGTAGCTTTAGATGTGGGATGCAATGGGGTCGGGAGTCGTTTTCGGCCAACGATTTGCCACATGGGAAGCGGCCTACCCGAAAACGACTCCCGACCCCTTTCGCCCAATTCCACCAAGAAATGTCTGGCCGGGTGCTTACTTGGCTGAATCGCTCCTGGCCGGTCCGCCAATTGAGGTCGATCCAGATTTCGGGGCCTGTGATTGACGGGCTGCCGCCATGGTCTACACTCATATCCTGGTGTGATCCATTGAAATCCGTGAAACCAGGAGTCTGCCATGTCCCGCTTTGCCATCACCTGTCTGCTGGCGGCTGCGATGCCGTTCGGGAACCTGCAAGCTGCCGAAGATGCACCGCAAGCCGCGCCGCCCGAGTTCAAGATGACTCCCATTGGATATGTCAAGAAGACGGACGACCGCGCGACGATCGTCTTGGACAAGAAGTATCAGGACGGTCTGCTCGGCTTGGACCAGTGGTCGCACGTGCAAGTCATCTGGTGGTTCGACCGGAACGACACGCCGCAGCGGCGAGCGATCCTGCAGGTTCGTCCCCGAGGCAATCCGCAGAACCCGCTGACCGGCGTATTCGCCTGTCGCGCTCCGGTCCGACCCAATCTGATCGCCCTTACCCTGTGCAAATTGCTGTCGGTCAAAGACAACGTGGTCGAGGTCGAATCGATCGACGCCTTTGACGGCACACCGGTGTTGGACTTGAAGCCCTTTGCCCCCGGCGTGGATGCGGCATCGGGCGTGAAAGTCCCCCACTGGGCAGGGCCGCCGCAATAAGTCACTTCGAATTTCGTGCTGGGGATTTCCCGGCTTCTTATTCGGTGGCCGTAACCTGCACCGCGAGCGGTTCTGCGTAGGCGTCCCAGAGTTTCTCGGCCAGCCGGGCGTCTGGGGGCCCGTCGTGGATGGCAAAGCGATAACGGGAATGGTAGGGGCGGCCGGGGGCGATTTCGAACGGCTCGGACACCATCGGCGCGAAACAGAAATAGGGTATCTTTGGATGGAGCCGCACCGGCTGCGGCGCGCGGAAGTTGCCGGGATGCCCCATGGCGATGACCGATGCCGGGCCGCCGTCGCTCGTTCCGTGCGCGATCACCCAGCGAGCCAGCGTATGGTTGCCGTCGGCTCGCGTCTTGCCGAGACTGGTCAAGAAACCACTCTCGTCCTGGCCCAACCAGGGGCGCGCTCCGCGCAGTCCCATGCCGCCGTAGTGGTACTGGTTGACGATCAAAGGACTGTCGGCCACGTTGCGTTGCTCGGATTCCAGGTCGATCAGGAAGTGCGACTCGGCCCGATACACGCGTACGGTCCAGGTCTCTTCCAGCACCGGCTTGGGACCATCGGGTGCGGTCAAGTCACTGTGGCGCAGCAGGACCGAGAATTGAGCGAACACCGGGCCGCTGACCGTTTCCAGCGTCCGGATGTGTTCGACGGAGCCTTGCCGCCTGGCCTGATTCCAGAAATCGACTCGCCGACCCTCGAAGGTTGTGTTGACCCACGCGAAGAAGACCCCGTGCTGATGCGGATGGTCGGGTGGAAAGTCGTCGCTGACGACGCGGCCTTTGGGGGTTCGCAAGGGATGGATATGCCCGCTTTTGGCGAACACCTGATCGATTCCCTCAGGTGCCGGTGCGATGGCATGGTGATACGAGAGGACCGGACGGCCGTCGATCTCGACGTTCAAACGCTCGCCGTCATCTTCGACTCTGACATGCTCGGTCTCGGGCATTCCGTGCTCGGATGCAGCCAGTCGGTACGTCCGCGATTGGCCGACGTTCAAATCGGACACGCTCCAAACCGCCTTGGGCTTACCGGGCACTCGTTGCACCGGGATCGCCTCGTCCGAACCCTGCTCCGTTAGCGTCAGACTCTCGGCGGCTGCCAACTCCGCTGGCAGTTCCACCATCCCCGGCGCAGCGACCCGAGCGCGGTCGCCGGCCGAGACGTGGAGAGTCACGTCCTGAGCGATAGCGACCACCGCGAGGGACGAGGAAGCGAGCAACACAACGGCGATACGGACGGGGGCAACAAGCCGGACTGGATTTCTCATGGGGATGCTCCTGGTTCTTCTTTGCAGCGGAATGCAAACCATTGATTGTGTCCCGGACGGCAGCCGGCGTCAAGCCGACCAGCATGACAACCGACCAGCGATCCATTCGGAGGTCACATAACGGAGGACGCCGTTGACCGGAATATCCCGATGTTCCGTGAAGCCTTCCATTGTTGGCAAGGACTTCTTCGGGAGATTTCGTCGACCTTCTTTCGCGACGCCAACACTCAATCTGTTGCCCGGCCGTTACGTCTCGCGTACCATTCACGTGGAACTCCGGGCAGCGGTTGCCCGCAGAATGGCCTCTGGGAGATCGGACCGATCATCATGGCGAACGTCATTTGCTCGTGGCTGTCTCTATGGCTGTTGGCATCCTTCACTCAGGCTGCCGGTCCCGCGCCAAGTTCGGTGGGTGCAGGCGAAAGTCGATCGTCGGCTTCGGTTTCCGACAGTTCGAACGATCCGGGGGCGGGCGATTGGCAGTTGGAGACGATCCAGCGCGACGATGGTACCGTGCATCAGGGCTTGATTCTGGCCGAACGCGAGGAAGAGATCGAGTTGATCGAGATCCTGCGCCCTCCGGGCAAGCCCATGTTTGCGGTCATCCGGCCACTGAGAAAAAACGAGATCGCCAAGATTCAGCGTTTGCCGGCCCCCGAGCGGCAGCGGTTGATCGAACGGGTAGACAGCTTCCGACGGCGGGCGCTGGTCGAGGCGGGGCGCATGGAGGATATCGAACTACGACGAGCATCGATTCCCGACGGGACGCGGTGGATCTACGAAGGCGCTTGGTTTCGACTGGAAAGCACGGCGGACGAAGATTTGACTCGCCGCAGCATTGTAAGGATCGAGCAGATTTTTCGCGCCTACCGACTTGTCTTGCCACCGGGGATCGACGCATCCAACGAACTGCTGATCGAGCTGTATGGCGCGATGGACGAGTACCGCAGCGAAGTCGATCGGTTGGGGCTGCAGATCGTCCATCCGGCGTTCTTTTCGGCATCCGAAAATCGCATTGTCGCCGGCAGCGATTTGAATGCCTATGCCCAACGTCTGGCCAGCGCTCGCGAGCATCATGCCCGGGTACGGCAGAAGTACCGCCACTTGAATCAAACCTTTCCCAACCGACTGGCGGCGGTGCTGGACAAGCTGCGGAGCCAAGGTTACTCGGAAGCCGAGATCGAATTGGAATCGCGACTTCGACGTTCGATGTGGCAGCGCGATTATGACGCGGCGCTGGCCCGCATCGATTCGGTCGAGCGCCGGAACCAAGCCCGTTTCGCCGAAGTGACTCGGCAGATGTTCGCGATGCTGTATCATGAAGCCTTTCATGCCTACGTCCGAAACGCCGTCTACCCCGATCCCGATCAGCGATTGCCTCGCTGGTTGGACGAGGGGCTGGCACAGATTTTCGAGACCGCTCAACTGGACGGTGACACCTTGCGGATCGACGCACCCGATCCCGTGCGATTGCGCCATTTGCAACTTGATTTGGCCAGCGAACAACCGCTGGCGATCGCCCAACTGCTGGACGCAGCCGACGACAGGTTTTTGGACAGCATGGCGAACGAGGAGGCAAGACGTTTGTACCTGTATGCTTGGGGATTGGCCTACTACCTGACCTACGAGCGGGACCTGCTGAATCGCCAGCGGCTGGATCGATATGTCGCCAACCCGGACGGATTAGGCTCGGTCGCCCGCTTCATCCAGATGATCGAGATGCCGTTACCGCGTTTCGAGGCCGCGTGGCGTACCGCCATGCTGGATCTGAGACCATACGCAGCCCCGTAGCTTGACACCGCTGTCGTTTTGCGTCAGCTTGGCACTTTGCACGATAGCTGTTGGATGAGCGGAGGGGAAAGAAGGCACAGCCAAAGCGGCGTCAAGCCACCGCACTCCAAAGAAAGCGATGGAACCTATTTTCTCTTTTGACACGACGGGCGATAAGGACATGCACGCCAGCGAAGCTCCACAAACCTTGCAATGGATGGATGACAGTGCCACAGGGTATCTGCGGATGATCGACCAAACGCTGCTCCCGACCGAGTTGCGATGGCTGGATTGTCGCGATGTCCGGACGGTGTGGGAAGCGATTCGTACGCTTCGCGTTCGCGGCGCTCCGGCGATCGGAATCGCGGCTGCGTACGGGGTCTGTCTGGGGCTGCAGCCGCTGACGCTGACCGATCCGGAACGTTTTCTCGATGAACTCGATCGGGTGATCGAGTACTTGGCCGGCAGTCGTCCGACTGCCGTGAATCTCTTCTGGGCACTGCAGCGCATGCGTCTTGTCGGCGCGGAAGTGGCCGCCACGACCGAGTCGGCCGAATGGTTGCCCGCTCTGCTGGCAGAAGCACGCAAGATTCACGAGGAAGATCGAGCCATGTGCCGAGCGATCGGCCGTTTTGGAGCCAGTTTGTTGGCCGACGGCGTCAGCGTGTTGACCCACTGCAACGCCGGCGGTCTGGCGACGGCGGAGTACGGGACCGCGCTGGCCGTCTTCTTCTCGGCGCAGGATCAAGGCCGGCGCGTCCACGTGTTCGTCGACGAGACGCGTCCGCTGCTGCAAGGCGCGAGGTTGACTGCCTGGGAACTGATGCAACGCGAAATCCCCTGCACGTTGATCTGTGATTCGATGGCGGGCCAGGTCATGAGCGAGGGTCGAATCCAGGCGGTGATCACGGGTGCGGACCGCATCGCCGCCAACGGAGACACCGCGAACAAGATCGGTACCTACTCGCTGGCCGTCCTGGCTCAGGCGCACGGCATCCCGTTTTACGTGGCGGCGCCGACCAGTACGTTCGATTTGTCGATCGACAGCGGCGATCAAATCCCGATCGAACAGCGGGCTGCCGAGGAGATCACCGAGGGTTTTGGTCGTCTTACCGCCCCGGCAGGCGTCCAAGTCTATAACCCGGCCTTCGACGTGACACCCGCTCGGTACATCCACACGATCATCACCGAACAGGGGCTGATCTCGCCGGTCGACGCGGGGCGCATCCGAGAAGTGATCGGTTCCGGTCAACGCGACGCTGGGCTGTAATCGACGGAGGAATCCGGATCGTCATCGACCCGATCCGTTCGGCCATTCTGTCCAGTGGCTTGACACTCGCTAAGCCGCGGCTTAGGATCGGCAATGTGTAACTGAGCGGAATGGCGCTAGCCACCGGTTCGGAAGGAACTTCGTCAGTCACCGGATCGGACGCGATGGCGCGACCCACCGGTGCCTACGCAATGGCGGCACGCACCGGTTCCGGCGCCACCAGCAGACCGGCGGCTAGCGCCTTGCCGCTCACTTGAGAACCAGACGGGTATTCCCGTCCCGCCCTTTCCAAGGAGACAGATTCGTGAAACCGAAAGCATCTGGCGTGAGTCGCCGGCAGTTCCTGGGGACTGCGGCAGCGGGTGTGGCCAGCGCGACGATTGTACCGCGCAACGTTTTGGGACGAGGCGAAACCCCGCCCAGTGAAGAGTTTGGCGGGGCCTTGATCGGTTGCGGTGGTCGCGGCCGAGGCACCTTCAGGTCGATGGGCGATGGAATCCGTCTGTTGGCCGAATGCGATGTGCGTTTCGTCGATCGCGCCGATAACAAGAAGATCTACACGGACTATCGTCGAGTGCTGGAGCGGAAGGACGTCGACGTGGTGGCCATCGCCACGCCGCCCGGCTGGCATGCCCTGATGTCCGTCGCCGCGATGGCTGCCGGCAAGGACGTGATGTGCGAGAAACCGATGACTCGCTTCATCTCCGAAGGTCGAGCGATCGCTGAGGCCGAGAAGCGTTACGGTCGGATTTTCCAGATCTGTACGTTCGGCCGCTTCGGCGGCAACCGCCGTCTGCGGAAGATCTTCGAAAGCGGGTTGTTGGACCGCTGTGATACGGTACGCATCCTCCGCGGCGGGGTCAAAGTGAAACAGTGGAGCGGGCGGGTGGTGTTCGACGTCCAGCCGGTGCCCAGCAATCTGGACTGGGAGATGTACTGCGGCCCGGCTCCGCTTCGCCCCTACCATCGGCATCGATTCGGTGGCACGCATCGTGGCTACTGGGATTACGAAGGCGGCGGACTGGCCGACATGGCCAACCACCATCTGGATCGGCCTGCCTATGAATACGGCCGCGATCTGACCGCGCCCGTCGAGATCATCCCGCACGCCCCGATCGCTCACCCCGAGGCTTGTGGCATGTGGGGGTGGTGCGAATTGAAATACGCTGACGGCTTCACTTTCGTGTTGGACAGCGGCGAATGGGGACCCGCCTACGATCGGCTGGAACAGAAGAACACCAGCGAACGCGACATCTTGAATATGCTGAGCGAGCAGGATCGGAAGAAATTGGACGAGCTGCCTGACCCCGAACCGCTGGTCCGCTTTGACGAAGCCATTCGTACTCGGAAACAGGCCGGTGGCAATGCCGAGGTCACCCAACGCGTGGCCACCATCTACCATCTGGCCAACGTCGCTTTCCGCTGCAATCGGCCTTTGAAATTCGATCCGGTCACCGAGCGGATCGTCGGCGACGACGAAGCGGATCGTCTGGTGAACCAGCCGATGCGCGCTCCCTGGGTCCTGTAGATCTTCCCCCCTTCCATCTCATTTCCCCCCTTGACCAGAGGAAACCGATCATGGCAGTCTCCGAACAACTCACAACCTTGGTGGCCCAACTGCCCGACGCGGACAGTACCGGCAGGTACACCGAGAACATCGATAAGGAATCGATCGAAGCGACGATTGCGGCGATCCATCAAGGCGGCGTCGCTTTCGTGGCCGGCCTGGTCGAAATGCTCGACGAACCAGGTACTCAGAAGAATCTCAAACCCCATTACGCCTTGCACTGCCTGGCGAACCACGTCCTGGTAATCCGGGACGAGCAGTCTCGGCAGGATCTCGTCCGCGTGCTGTGCGACAAACTGGACGATGACGATGTGGCAACGCACAACAAGGAATTCCTTTGTCAGACCCTGCAATGGGCGGGGCGACAGGAGGCCTGCGAAGCCCTGGGACGGTGTCTGCGCGACGAGGGGTTGGTCCAAGCCGCGTCGATGGCATTGGTAGCCATCGGCCGCGACGCGACCGAAACGCTGCGCGCCGCGCTGCCAGACCTGACGGGCACGTGCCGGATGCACGCTTTGTATGCCTTGGCGTCCGTGGAAGACCCCGGGGCGGCGGGTGACCTGAAAGCCGCGTTGCAAGACGACGACCGCGAGATCCGCATCGCAGGCGGACTGGGGTTGGCCAAGTTGGCTGTACCCGATTCGGCGGCACCGTTGTTGGCCGCTGCGGATCAAGCGAGCGGTTGGGAGCGTATCCAGCAAACCCACTACTGCATGCTGCTGGCCGAGAGTCTGTTGGGCGCCGGCGAATCGGCCGCTGCTGTGAACATCTACCAGCACATCCGAGACACCCGCGACAACGACGAAGCCCATCTTCGAGACGCCGCCGAACGGGCCCTGGCCGCCATCAACTGAGCGGATTGGCGCTAGCCACCGGTGAGCGGACTGGCGCTAGCCACCGGTGAGCGGACTGGCGCTAGCCACCGGTGAGCGGACTGGCGCTAGCCACCGGTGAGCGGACTGGCGCTAGCCACCGGTGAGC
>SKKK01000673.1 GCA_007121535.1 Planctomycetaceae bacterium
GCCCGTCAGGATCGAACCCCTCGTAAGCCTGAAACCGTAAAGCCGCCAAGAAAAAAAGGGAAAAATGCGGAGCGCTATCCGTATGTTCACTTGACAGAAGAGGCCATATACCGGTTCGTGGGTTGCCTACGTCGGCCAACAGTTCGAGGCTGGACGACCGCCGCCCAGCCGATCGAACGACATCCTACCACACAACGACAGCGACGGCAAACACTTTTTCGCGGTCCATGTCGTAAGTCGGCTAGTGCGCGGTAGCCCTTCCGTACACGCACCGACCACAACCGACCAACTCGCTTGAAATGGAGCGATGGGTGCCAAGGATTCTCGCGGACCAGTTCGTAGTTGGAATCCGCTATTCGCTGCACGGCCGTGGGCAGCCTTCTATAACAATCCCAGAAATCGTTAGTGGTATGATGGTTCATACCGGCCGTGTACGTCCAGCTCGGTATTCGGCCAGAGCACGATCGGCCAGCGCATCCAAGCGACCGGCGCGTTCGTCCCGCTCAATTTGGGCGTCCCATTCGATTTCGTCCCGCTCATTCAGCCATTCACGGATCTGCGCCACCTGATCGGGTGGCAGTTCGGAAATGGCAGCGGTAATCGCTTCTACGGTAGTCATGTAGAATCCCCCAATTACATCAGTCAATCCCTAGTATACTACAGACCTGTACCACCTAACAACGCGCTTTACCACAACTCGGGCCAATCGGCTATTGCAGGCCGACAAAGCCCCAGTACTGGTGAACCAGCACTACCACAATGAGCAGGAGCCAAGCGGCCAAGCGAATGACCACGGCTGGCGTCCCCCTACGCCATCCGGTGGGTCCCACCCAACGCTCGGGCACCCAACGCCCGTCCGATTCTCGGTCCGTCGTTGCGCAACGGTTCAGATGCCGACGGCTTGTCCGTGGGAGTTTCACGTTCGGTGCTCGGACCACGCCCGGCTACAGCGAAAAACGTAACGATCCCACGGACAAGCCGTGGTCATTCCAGTGCGCACGCCGAACAGAGCCCCGTTTGTAGCGACGACCGTAACCATCCCACGGGCAAGCCGTAGGCATTCTCCCATGCTCGCCCAGCACCACGCCGTGTGGCGGCCAATCTCCGCTCGATCTTCCGGTAAGCACCCGGCCAGAAGTTTCTTGCCAATTTAGGGTGGCCCTGCACGTGGACGCAACGGGGTCGGGAGTCGTTTTCGGCCAACGATCTACCACGTGGAAAGCGGGTCACCCGAAAACGACTCCCGACCCCTTTCGCCCGATTCCACCAAGAAATATCTGGCCGGGTGCTTACCGCGGCCCGACAATACCGCACCGCTTTCCGTGACAGCCGACCAACGCACGACTCTTGCCTGCCTTGCACACGGTCATTTCTCCTGGTGGAAGTCCTCGAAATCATCCGGGATCAAACCGATGCCCCGCTCGATCAACTCCGGGTTGGTCGCAAACGCGTCCGGAAAATCGTCGATTCGTCCCAGGATGGCATCGGTGAACAGATCGCCATGCTGCGCATCCGGATCGTCGGCCAGCGCCGCGAAGCGGGGATTGGCCAGGAGGTTGGGCCGATCGAGGTGATGTTCGCGGTTGTACTCGGCGATGCTGCCGCCGCCGCTGCCGAACACGCTGCGGTCCTGCTCGGGCACGCGCAGAAAGAAAACGTTGTTTTCCGGCGAATGGCGCGGAGCCACCAGCGCGGCGGATGCTTTGTTGCTCAGGTTGTCCGTGATGATGCTGTTTCTGATCGTGAAGTCGCGGACGTTTCCTGACAGCCCGATCGTGTTGATGTCGACCCGGAAGATGACGCTGTTTTCAACGCGTATGTCCGATGAAGTGCCCATCGCGATGAACCCCCAGCCGCGGTTGAGCACGCAGTTGCGGATCAGCAGGTTTTCCACGCCTCCGCCAACCACGAGTTCGGGATTCGTGCCGCGGGAGCGGCCGTCGGCGAAACATCGCGTAATGGTGATGTCACGGCTGCGAACAAGATAGAAAAGACCTCGGGTCCAGATGCGCCCGAAATTCTGGAAATAGAGGCCATCCACGTGGATGTGGCTCTTGTTGAAGACGTTGAATGCACTATGGAGCCTCCTCTCGCTCCCATCAAAGACAACCTTTTCACCGGGGACCGGGGTGAAGGTGATGGGTGCGCCTTGTTTTCCGGTGGCGCGGATTCGAACCAGCTCGTGATACACGCCGCCGGCGATCAGGACCGTGTCGCCGGGCCGGGCTTGATCCGCGGCGTGGGTGACGGTCCGCCATGCGCTGTCGCGGTCGAGTCCGGATTGGGCATTGTCGCCGTCGGGCGCCACGAACAGCGTGCGCCGGCCCAGACTCTCGCTTGCCGTGGTAAACGTCAACGTTCCATACTCGATGCCGTCGCGTTCGAGCCGAAAATGGTATTGCGTGGCCGGCTGCAGGCCGGTCAAGCTGAAGGAGTTGAATTTGTCGAGATGCATGCCGTGGGGATGATAGGGATTGATGGGTGAGAGCGTGCGGGCATGTTCGACCTCGGGCGTCTTACCCCAGCGCACAGTGAATGTTTCCGGTCTGGACGACCACCATTCGATGTTGGCGGTCGTGGCCGTGACCGAATGCACCGCCGGGCCGTCGACGTGCAGCGTGTCGTCGGCGGCGTATCGCCGCTGCGGGAGGTAGACGCCCAGAGGGGTGTTCCTGGGACCGCTCACCGCGAAGTCGTCGGCATTGCGCAGTTCCGCCACGCCGTTTTCCAGGTGATACCGGGGCGCCAGAATCCTGATGTGCTGCTCGAAACGGCTGCCCAGTTCGGCATCGTTCCATACCGCGTCGTTGACCGTCCAGACTTCGTCCGCGTCGCGGTAGCTGTTGTAGTCGCTGTAGAGGATTGCGTCCGCGGCGTCCGTGCGCACCGCCGGCCCCCGCACGTTGTCGAAGATGTTGCCCGAGAGAAACGTCTTCGCGCTGTCGCGCAGTTCCAGGGCGGCCGATCGAAAGCCCGTGAATTCCGAATGGGTCACGCGAAGCCCTTGCACGCGGCTGGCCTGAAGCGAGACGCCGGCACCCGTGAAGCGCGAGTCCTGGAACCGGATCGCCTCGCTGTTGCGCACGCTGACCGGATCGGTGAAATTCAGCCGTTCGAACTCGATGTGGCGGCCTCGCTCGAGGTGGACGGGGCCCCGAATGACGGCGTTCCCGGTGCCCCGCCCACGGACAGCGATGGGCTGGTCGGCGTCGCCCGCCCCGCCGGTCCATCGTAGCGGCTGGTCGTACACACCGGCTTCCAGGTACAGCGTGTCACCCGCCTCCAGCGCCTGAACGGCGCGCGCAATGCTTCGCCACGCCGTCGCGCTGGAAAGGCCGTCGGCCGAATCATCGCCTTGGGGCGATACGTAATAAACATTCTCGTGGTAAGGGAACGGCCCCTGGTCCGCGCCGTCGGGGCCGGTGCCGCGGAAGCGCGAGTCGGGCTGAAGGCGATAGTCGAAGTTGTCGGGATCGGCGAATTCCTGATGCGGGTCGAGGTCGGATTCGGCCTCGAGCATAATAGTGTCGGCGGAGCGGAGCCTGTTGCTGCCGGCCCCGCGGCCGCTGCCGAACAGGTTGTGCGACGACTCGAACCATTCAATGGGGCTCATCGCGACATTTCGCTCGGCGACATGGCCCGATGAGGCGGCTTTGATGCGAATATCGATGGGATTGCCCCAGGACACGTTGCCGGCCAGGTAGGACAGGGCCGTCTGTCCGCGGCGAGCGGCGTCCCCGGAAACGCGGATGTTGACGCCCTTATGGCCGTTGCGGAAGGCGACCGAATCGCGAATGATATCGCGTCGAGGCTGGTAGAGAGTCAAGCCGCCGAAGGAGCCGCCATATCGCGAAGCGTTGGCCCATGCGACACACCGTTCGATCACGTTGTCGCCACTGTCGTCGGAACTCGAGTTCACGACGATGCCGCGGCCGTTGAAGTAGGCGTAACACGCACGAACGACGCAATGCCTGCTGTTGACCAGGAAGATGCCACCGGTGGCGCCATGGTCACCATCACCTCGAGGCCGAAAACCAAACCGATTGTACCCGGTGACGGCAATGCCCTCGATCGTCACACGCTGGGCATTGCGCAGGTAGATGCCGTGCGTACCGGAAACCGTGATGGTGTACTGGTGATCGTGCGTCGAGGCCAAGTCGGACGCAGAGAGATACAGCTTGCCTGTGTCCATGTCCTGGTGGAACGTGCCCGGAGTAAACTCCACTTCGTCCACATTGGGCACCGCTTCCATGACGGAGAGGGTGTCCAGCTCGTTGACGACGTGGGCTTCGGTGTCGAAGTCGGTGACATAGACGAAGCGATAGCCCTCGAGCTTGCGCAATTCCGGGGCCGGCCTGTCACCGCGCATCAGCACGGTGCCGGGCAGCTTCGCGCGGATGAGGGTGTCGGCATCCGGGCCGCCGAGATCTTCGCGCCAGACACTTTCGGTGTATTCGCCCGGTCCGATCGTCAGCGTGTCGCCCGGTTCGAGTGCGTCTACGCCTCGCTGGATCGTGGCAAAGGCTGCCTCCGGGTTGCGTCCGTCGTTGGCGTCGTCGCCTTGCTTGCTGACAAAGTATTCCGCTGCTCCAGCCCAGGAGTGGGCCAGCAGAAGCGGGAGGCAGATGACCAGAAGCGTTTTGGTGTTCATGAAGTGGAATCCTGTGCGAGGTCGCGGCGGGTTGAGCTGCTTTCGGTTGCGTCGGATGGCGTGTTTCGTTAAGCGAGTTGATTGTCGAATCAGTCGCTAGATCGTCGGCTCCAAGCCCCGGAAGGTGCCCGTGCTGGAGGCGAAGCGGTCGGTTTCCAGGCCCATTTGCTGCAATATCGAGACGTACAGGTTCGGCAGCGGGTAGTTGTTCTTTTCGTCGAAGGCCAGGTGCTGGCCGTGACGGCAGCCGCCGCCCGCCAGAAGCATCGGCATGTTGCTGGAGTCGTGTTTGCTGCCGCAGTCCAGGTTGCTTCCGTGCAGGACCATGGTGTGATCCAGCAGCATGCCTTTGACTTCGAACCAGTCGAAGGCCACGCCGGGACCTTCTTAGGAAAGCGGACCTTTCCAACTGCCTGAGCTGCCCGGTCCGTGGCCCGTGCCGGTCCGGCAAACGCCAGCGGCCCGCAAAGCCCGCAGGTTGGTATCAACAACCTTGCTACAATGAAGCGAAAGCTTGCTGCGACAAAGCGAAAGAACTTCGAATTGGGTTTCATCAGCGTCGCCTTCACAGAAAATGCCTTCGTGAAGCCGCTAACAAAACGGGCCAATTAGGACAGGCTTCCAGCCTGTTAACCGTTTTCGTTAGCAATTCTTATTGGTGGCAGGTACCGGTCGTCCCCAATCAAATGCAGCCCTCAGTATAGCGGTGGACTTTGGCTAATCAACGATTGCCTGCGAAAAATCTTCCTAAGGGGCATTGGGCACAATCTAACGTGGGCGTGGCCCACGACCCGCGGCTAGCGCCGTCGGCTCAGAACCGGTAACAAACCGGCTGACGACGCGAGCCGAACGCGCTAGCGTCGGGCGGGACGGCCCACAACCCGCGGCTAGCGCCGTCGGCTCAGAACCGGTAACAAACCGGCTGACGACGCGAGCCGAACGCGCTAGCGTCGGGCGGGACGGCCCACGACCCACAGCCCAAATAGGCGTGACTCCTCCCCGTCCTCGTACTCGACCATTGAGCAGGAGGACGAGGACGAGCCATTGAAACCACCGCCCATCATGCGCGCCAAAAGCGCGCATGTTTCAGCGTACTCGGTGGCCCGAATTGCTTTGCCGTGTTCGTCCGGCGCGGCGCTATACCCTTTCAAGTTATGGGCCGAAGGCAGTCAGGCGGCCGTCGCGGGTGCTGACAAACACCTTGCCGTGCGCGACAGCCAGTCCGTCAAAGGTGACCGCGCTGGGCAGCGATAGCTCACTTTGGACCTTGCCGCTGTCGCGGTCCAGCAGCCACACCGCCCCGCCGGCGGAATCGTCGTTGCGGTCCTTGCCGCCGGCAACCAGCACGTGGTCAGCGGTCATCGCCAGCGCGGTGACTTGAACCGGCGATTCGATCTCGTACGACCATTCTGAAGAACCATTGAAAGTGACCGACGTGGATTCGAAATGGTCGTAGACGGCGATGTCCTCATCGTCAAAGGCCAGGAGCTGTCCCCGCTGCCCGCGGGCCCGCCAGAACTGCATCGTCCTGCCGCTGCGAATACGGATGCCCAGACCGATCTTCGTCCAGGAAGACTCCAACAGACCGACATTGTCTTCGCGGAGGTGGTTGCTGTCTTCGGCCGGGCCGTGCGTGCCGTCCGTCTGGAACCGCCATTCACACAAGAAGATGTTTTCGCCGTCACCGACCAGGTAGTCGGAGACACCGACGAAGTCTTCATCGTCCATTTTCACCGACCAGCGGGGTTCGCCGCTGAGGGGTTCGAGGGCATGCACGTGGATGCCGCCGTCTGCATCGGGAGAGCGGCCCGCGGCGGCGTAGAGGGTGCCGTTCTGGACCAACACCGTGCCGGCCACCGGCCACCGCGACTCCAGACTGCCGAATGCACCGATGCGGCGATCGAGGGGAGCGGCCCGGAAGCGCCAGACCAATTGGCCGTCCTCGGCATCCAGGGCATACACGTAGCCGTCACGAGCGCCGAACAGGCACAGTCCGCCGGCGAGCGTGGGAGGCGTGTCGATCCGGCCGTTTGCCGTGAAGCTCCATCTTTGTCCTCCGGTTTGGCGGTCGAGACAGACCACGCGGCCGTGATTGACATCGGCCGCGAAGACGCGATCTCCGACAACCGTCGCCGCCGTCACCGGTTCGCCGACCCGCAGCTTCCAGTCCCGGGCGGCGGGGCTATCCCGTTGCGGGGCCACCCGGACCGACCAGGCCATCGACAGCGATTCGTCCAGTTTCACCGGGGAAGCGGCACCGCGCTCGACGCCGTAGCGATGCATGGGCCAATCGGATGCCGCCGGCGAGGAGTTCGTTGCCGCCTGCCGTCCCGCCGCCGGCCCGACGTATAGCCGCCCCTGCACGTCGTCGCCCGCCTCCGGCGGCATGTCGCTATGCGCCGCCAGCAAACCGCGAATGGCTTCCGAAAAACAGACGCAGGCATGGGGAAAGGAATAGATCAATCCGTTGGCGGGCAAAACGCCGATCCGACATCCGCCGCGCACAAACTTGGCCCCTTGTCGTTCGCCCGTTTCGAAATCGATGAAGGAACCCTGCCGGGGAACCAGGATGCCAGCATCGGTGGCGATAAGCGGCTGACACCCGGCCTTGGTCGGCGCCCTGGAGCGCGGCGGGCGGCCCTGGGCACTGAGTTCCCGCTTCTGCTCACCCGTGTCGGGGTCCAATCCGACCCAGCTCATGGAGCCGCTGGCCCGCGTGGCCCCCTGCCATACAAGACCGTGTTGATAGAAGGCAGAATCCGCGTCCCTCGACCAACGGTGCTCGCCTGTGTCCTGCGAGAACATGTGCACGTTGCGGCCACCCTGAACGGCAACGCCCCCGCCTGCGGCGAACTCGATGCGTCCCGATCTGGTTTCGATGTGCGAGCTGATATCACCACGCCACAGCCCATTGCCGGTCGGCAGTTCCAGGCAGACTAGGTCGTGCCGAAAACTGCCATCCGTATTGCGACCGGAAACCAACAGGAATACACGTCCGTTGGAAACGATGGTTCCGTTGGTCGTTTCGTCCTTGAATTCCCACAGGACGGTCTTGTTCGCCGGGTCGAATGCGATCACCCCCGCCGGCGTCTCAACCACCAGAATCCCCTCCGGGTCGGCGAGGATCACCTGGCTCGGCTGCGCGTCCATGGGGATCGTTTGACGCGTGCGGCCGTCGGCGGCGCCAACGACCACCAATCCTTCCGACGAGCCATAATAGACCCTGTCGGCGGTGGCGGCGAGACGCAGTGTCTGGCCATCCCAGGGTCGGGACCACAGCAGCATGCCGTTAAAGGCATCCCGGGCCACAAGAAACTTGCCCCGCGATCCATCGAGGTTCTCCAGCACGTTATCCGTAACGATGAATATCCGCCCGCCCTCGGTGATCGCGCTCGGTGTACTGAGCTTCCGCTCAGCCATGGCGAACAGCGGCCCCTTGACCCACTGTAACCCCTGCGGCAGTCCGACCAGGCGGTCCGTGCCACTAAAGACCTGGCCGCGGCCGCTGGCCAACTGCTGCCATTGGCCCATCTGTTCCCGCCACGGCTTTTCAATCCGTCTCGCGTCATTGCCGATTCCCACGAGCGCGGTTCCGCCCGGCGCCAGCACCCGGAGCACTTCGGACTCCGGAACTTGTTCGAGATCCGGCGCGATCAGCACGTTCACGCTGTTGTCCGCGTGCGGCAGGTACGCGGCCGTCCAATGTTCTACCAGAACCGTGGCGCCTTCATCGACCGCGTCATAATACGTTCGCAGGTCCGCCACCGCGGATGGGTCCGGCTCAAGGTGATGGAGCACCACGGGGAGCCGACGCGCAGTTTCGAGTTCCAGCCGGGCCGTCGCGCCGCCGCCAACCCGGACCCAGATGCCGCCGCGCGGATCGTTTTCCCGCACCATCGTGGCGAGCGCCCCGTCACCCGTCAGACCGTCGAGCCCCTCGCCGCCATGCAGCGAGGGCGCCCCCATCAGCAGCACGACCAGCAACGCCGCCATTACCCGTTTGGCATAGGTATTGAAACGCATAGCTAACTCCCTTTCTTGTATTCCCATCTGAATGGTACTGCACTTAAGGCGAACTTCGGCGCCGCCGACCTGACCGGCCAGCGTGCAAAGCAACCGTTGCTCAGTATCCTGCAAATTAGCTGTCGCGGAAATCCTGTCAACCAAACGAATGCCACCCCAACGGCCTATGTGGTCTGCATCGGGGGCAGGTGGCAGCGCAAGGTGTTGTGATTAAAAGAGTTACGAGTTTGGCATTGAGCAAGAACAGTCGAAAATTCTTGAGGAAATCTCGGGTTCATCCGGCTGGAGCGTGCGGGGGGGGGGGTGTACAGGCGCCAAGCGTGGATATATTGGTTCATTTGTTTGTTTTTTGGGTTCCAATGGGAGCACAACATGTCCACGAGCTTACTGTACCATGCCTTTGGGGTGCGCGGCTACCAGTACATTTCCAGGACCTACGTAGGGGGTCAGTTTCTGGCCGTCGAAGTTCTCCAGTGCCGGCTCGCCTTGGAGAGTCAGGTTGAATAGGCGCTCCCCCGGCCCTACATTCTCATGAGTGCGGCAAAATGCAGGCGCACCCTATACGTGGCATCCACGAGTTCATCGATGTCAATTGTCCCGTTGCCCTGTCTTACGGAGGCCGCCACCCAGTCTATGCCGCCCCCGTAGTCGGAGATAGCCGAGGCATGACGGCGGTGCGACCACTTGGCCGAAAAAGCCCACCTTCAATATGCAGTAGGCGTTTTCGCACCGTAACGCGCACGGCGAAAGGGGTGTTCGAAATAGCGACGAATGTTCCGCCCCGATCCGAGCGGACGTCCTGCGGCAGCGCCGTTCCGCGAATTGGTCGGTCCGGCGCGGATTGGCGAAAACTTTGCGGCTGGGCGAAGATACGTTCCCCGGCTGTTTAGGGGGCTGAAGTTGCCGGACGAAATCGAACAGATCGCCGTCCTGGTGTTTGCCAGCACCGCGAACCGTGAAACACCCAGTGGAGGGCGAATCGTGCTAATCACGGAGCTACTCACGCAGATCTTCACCGAACTCAAGGATCGGTCCATCGCAAGCCGCGCGGTACCCGAACACTTGGGAGGCCGCTGGGGCACGGGCGGATTGGTTTCCAAACCAGGTTTTCACCGGTGCAGGAGGGGTGGGCACGTACCTGAGGGCAGTCGGTCGTGGAACGAAGGGCGGGTACGCGAACAACCTCGAAAGTCGAACAACTACGCACAAACGGCTGACTCTACGCTACGGTTGCGCACGTCGGGTATAATCGTGTCGAACAGCAACCCTTCCACGTCACCGTCTCCGACGCGGATGGGCAGCACGCGGTCTCGCTCGCGCTGGTCGCTCGATGCCCGAGACTTCATCATCCAAGCCCGGATGGCCGCATGTTCGGTGCGGGTCCATGGCTTAGCGTCGTACTCATTCGACGCGCACCAGACCGCCAGCGAGCACTGCCGTCCGTAGATATTCTGGAGTTTCAGATCCGCATCGTCACCGCCCAGATAGTGTTAGAACCATTCGTCGAAGAAGACGGTTCCGTGCCCCAACCGTCACTCGACGGCTTCGGCGATCGCTCGCACCAGGTCGCGCTGCTCGCCCGCCAGGGAAATGCGACCAGAAACTCAGTAGGCCAGGAACGTGCGTTCATCGACGGTATCGGGTACAAGAGAATGGAATAAACCGGCATTCGTGGGGGCAGCATACCGTATTCGGGGCGTCTCGCCAAGTGTCGGGGATGCGGCACGCGGTGCGAGTTACAGCCATTCAGCCGGGGCGTCCAGTCGGTGGATGGCTCGGTGGAGGTTCCGGAACTTGTGGGTGACTGCCCCTGCTGTCGCAGGTCTTTTTCTCCGATGCGCGAGACGTTGGGCTTTGATGCCCGGGAGCTGACGCCCGGCTTGGTGGAGCGGATCGTCTATGCCGCGGCCGAAACGCGGTCGTTCCAGCGTGGCAAGCTGGCCTTGGAGAAAATCGGGGATGCGGTGGTTTCGACCAACACAATCGAACCCAGCCGGAGCCGCCGGCCTGTTTCTGCGATCCACAGCACATGGCCCAGATCGCGGAAACCGAGGCTTTGTCGACGGCGTCGCCGCCCCTGGGATCTGACGGTAGCCCAACCGAGCCGACCGGAGAGACGCCGGTTGCTTTCGAAGGCGATAGGCGCCCCAAACGTTTGGTGCGAACCGTCGTCTGCAGTATGCAGTGTTCTCGCGACTCCGGTCGGCAGATGGCCCGTGAGGCGATCCGTAGCGTTCAGCGGGGTCTTCGGATCTGTGCCTGTGCTGCGGCCAACAGCGCGACGGGCACCAGCGGTGGATCGCAACTGATGTAATCCATGCCCAGGTCGTGGCAGATCTGGATCGATTGCGGGTCTCCGCCATGTTGGCCGCAGAGTCCGACTTCGAGCCTTGGATTGGCTGCTCGGCCTTCGCGCAGTGCCATCTCGATCAGCCGCCCGACTCCGCATCGGTCCAGAACCACGAACGGATTGACCTGCAGAACCCCGCGGCGCAGATAGTCGGGAAGGAACTTGGCCTCGACATCATCGCGGCTGAATGCGAAGGTGCATTGTGTCAAGTCGTTCGTCCCGAAGCTGAAGAAGTCGGCCAGCGGCGCGATGTCGGCTGCGACCAGGCAAGCGCGTGGTACTTCGATCATCGTGCCCAGTTGATAGCGGATGCCGTCCACCGAGGCGAACACCTGGTCGGCGACGGCCCGGACCTCGCGCGCGGTCTGTTCCAGTTCGGCGGGCACACTGACCAGCGGGATCATCACTTCGGGCTGCGGGTCCAGCCCGCGCTGCTTGAGGTCCGCGGCCGCTTCGAAGATCGCTCGCGCCTGCATCCGGTAGATCTCGGGGAAAGTAATCCCGAGCCGGCAGCCCCGGTGCCCCAGCATCGGGTTTTGCTCGTACAGTTGGCGAGCGATTCTTCGGAGATCCTCGACCGGTTTCCCGACGCGGCGGCTGAGCGAGTCCCAATGTTCGTCTTCTTTGGGCAGGAACTCGTGCAGGGGCGGATCGAGCAGGCGGATGATGACCGGCTTGCCATCCATGATCTCCAGGATTTCCCGGAAATCCTGGCGTTGATGGCTCCGCAGCACTTCGGCGGCCCGGGTCCGCTCTGCTTGGGTTTCCGCCAGGATCATGGTCTGGAAGTCTTCCAGGCGGTCGTGCTGGAAGAACAGGTGTTCGGTGCGGCAGAGCCCGATGCCTCGGGCGCCCCGGATCAGTCCTTCGCGGGCGGTATCCGGTCGATCGGCGTTGGCGCGCACCTGGAGCAGACGCCGCTGTTCGACCCATGCCATGAACCGCTGGTAGTAGGGCCACGTGCCGCATTGCGTGCCGGGCAACGTGCCCTGCAGCACTTGGGCCACCTCCGAGGGCACCGTCCGGACGTCGGCTCCATACACCTCGCCCGTTGCGCCATCGATGGTCAACACGTCACCTCGCCGGAACACCCGGCCTTGCAGGAACAGTTGTCCTTGCGCTTCGTCCAGGAGGAGATCGCCGCAGCCGACGACGACGGGTTTGCCCATCTGGCGTCCTACCACGGCCGCATGGGAAGCCATGCCTCCCGTGACCGTCAAGATGCCTTGCGAGACCTGCATCCCGGCGATGTCGTCCGGCGATGTTTCCTGGCGGACCAGCAGCACGCGTTCGATCGGTTCGCCCCGTTCCAGCCGCCGGTGGTTTTCGCGGGTCGCGGCCTGGGCTTCCCCGGAAGTGAACACGATCTTCCCCGCTCCGACGCCGGGGGATGCCCCGGTGGCTGTGGCCAGCAGGTCGTTTCGATGCGCCAATCTGTCGGCGGGATCAAGCTGAGCGACGAGAAGATGCGGAAGTGTTTCCGCCTCGACCTGCAACAGCGCCTGCTCGATGCTCACCAAGCCCTCGTCCACCATATCCACGGCGATTTTGACTCCGGCCACGCCCGTGCGCTTCGCGTTGCGCGTCTGGAGTATCCACAGCGTTCCGCGCTCGACGGTGAACTCGATGTCCTGCGTGTTGTGGAAGAAACCTTCCAGCCGCGACGCCACGGCGTCGAATTCGTCCGCCACGCGGACCCAACCGGGCAGTAACCGTGCGGTGATTGGCTCCAGCGCCAAGTCGATCTCACGGCGCCGGTCCCGCGGCAGCGAGTCGTATCGGGCACGGTCGTCGCTTGACAAATGCGCCAGACCCCTGATCATGAACAACGGTACGGACTTGCGGACGCCGCCCACCACGTCCTCGCCCTGCGCGTTCGGCAAGAAATCGCCGGTCAGCCGCTTGCTGCCATCCGCCGGGTCCCGGGTGAACGCCACGCCCGTTCCACTGTCCCATCCCATGTTTCCGAAAACCATCGTTTGGATGTTCACGGCCGTACCGATATTATGCGGAATCCGGTCTTTATTGCGGAAGGCGATGGCCCGCTCGTTGTTCCACGAGCGGAACACGGCCTCGACGGCGGCCATCAGTTGCTCTTCACCGCTGGTCGGCAAAGGATGACCCAATTCCTGCTGGTAGACGTGTTTCTGCGCCGTGACCACTTGCTGCATGTCCTCGGCGGGCACCTCGGTATCCTTTTCGATGCCCAAATGGGCCTTCCGCTCTTCCAAACAAGCCTCGAATCGGCTGCGATCCACTCCCATCACCACGTTGCCGAACATCATGACAAAGCGACGGTAAGCATCCCAGGCAAACCAGGGATTCCCCGTTTGCCGAGCCAGCGCGTGGGCGATAGCGTCGTTCATTCCTAAGTTCAGCGCGGTGTCCAGCATTCCTGGAAGCGAGTACTTGGCGCCGGAGCGTACCGCCACCAGCAGCGGGTTGGTGCAGTCGCCGAATCGTTTCTGCGTCCGCTGCTCCAGTTCGGAAATAGCAGCTTTCACGTCGTCCCACAGGCCGGGAGGAAGTCGCTCGCCCTCCCGGAAGTATTGGTTGCAGACGTGCGTGGGGATCGTCAAGCCGGGCGGCACGGGCAGTCCGGCGTTGGTCATCAGCATCAATCCGGCGCCTTTCCCGCCCAGCACATCGCGCAGTTGGAGTCCCTGAGGTTCCAATTCGCGTTTCAGGGTCCGGACATCATCCCAATACAGATAGACATTTTTCAAACTCATCATTCGTTTCCTTTCTTGAAGATCCAAGGTATGCAAAGTTTCGGCGTGGAAGCCCGGGGTTCGAGCGGTACTCAGGAATTGGTGCGAAACAACTTCCCGGACTTGTCTCCCCTCACCCTGCCCTCTCCCAGAGAGAGAGGGTTCAAATGAGGGAGTTGTTTCGCGGCAATTTCTAAGGCGCTCCTTCCCGCAGGCGGATTCGTGTTGCATCGCATCGCGGCCCGAACGGGTCGTGGAGAACCGATTCCCGGGCCCGGGCGATTTGTTGTGAAGTGCGCCGCATATCCCGGGCCACTTGATGGGCGTGTTCACAGTGTACGGTCACGCGGCACGGCTGGTCGTCGCGCGACGGACGTTCCCAGGTGACCAGCGCCAGGGTCATCGCATCCTGCAGCAGCGTGATGCTGGCATCGGGTTCGGCGCGGCCGGGCAGCGTCTTTACGGCCAGCGACGGCAGTTCTGTCAAAAGGTCGTCCGGGACGATGACTTCGACGGCATATTGACCACGATAGTCCTCCACCAGACGGTTCCTCACGCCACTCAAGATGCTGCGGACCGACGGAGCGTCCAGCGGTTGGAGGAACACGGGCTCGAAGCGGCGCTGCATCGCGGTGTCCCGGAAGAGTTGGTCAAGCTGCTCGGGGCAGGTCGCGCCGATCACCGAGAGGTCCCGGGCCATTCCGGCCTTGAAGAACTCGGCCACATTCGCCGAGTTTTCCGAGCCTCCGGTCTGTACGAGATGGATTTCATCGATGCACAGCAAGACGCTGGGATTGGCCTCCAGTTCCTTGAGGATCCGCATGACACGGGCCTCCAATTCGCCGCGGTAGACCGTGCCGGCGACCAGGTTTCCGATGTCCAACTCGCAGACCCGATGATTGACGAAGAACGTCGGTCCGGTCAGCAAGAACTGAGCCAGTCCGGTCAGGAGCGCGCTCTTGCCGCAGCCCGCCGGGCCGATCAGCAGAGGATTGCGTTTCGTCCGCCGGAGCAGAATCCGGAGCATCTCCCGGATCTCTCTGTCGCGTTGGCAGACAGGCCACGCCAGTCGTCCTTCCCGCACCGCGGCCGTATGATCCTTGCTGTACAGATCCAGGGTCGGGGTATGGGTAAAGCACGTGGTGTGCCTCGATTTCAACCGGTGCCGCGCCGACCTCACCGCCTCGCACCATTGGCGCTCGTCAAGCGGCAGGAAACGCTCGGAGAATCCATCCCCTTCCAAGAGCGCGACGATCAACTGATCCAGACTGATCCTTTCGTCGCCTCGCCGGTGGGCCTCGTTGGCCGCCCGTTCAAGGATCTCCACGATCTCTTGGGCCAGCGTCAATTCCTGAAACGCCGATGTTTGATCCCGGGGCGCACGCAAGGAACCGGACGCCGCCTGACCGAGTTGCTCCCGTGCCGGGCCTGAGACAAGTGCCGGATGAATCGCGTTGGCCAGTACGGTTTCCTGACTGATCAGCCAGGCAATGTGAGCCAACGTGATTTCGTCCGATTCCTCGATCAGTCCGACAGTCTCCAACCGGGCGAACAGATTCCGGACGCTGCTGTCCAGGGGATGGTGTGTTAAGCCGCGAATCATAACGTTACTCCTTCATCAAGAAATGGGGGGTGGGTGATCGTTTGGTTCTGTCTGTTTGGCAAGGGTCTGGTGACCGGTCAGGCGCCGACGCTCCTTCGCAATTGGCGGACCCGGTCCAACCAATAGGGATCGGGACGACGGGCGGATTCGATACGTTGCAGAAGCATCAGGCAGTGAGGCAGGTTGCCTGCTTCGAAGGCGGCCTCGGCGGTCTCGAACAGCAATTCCTCGGTGGGTTGTTTCCGGATCGCCTGCATCAGATACTTCAGCGCCAAGACAGGCTGGCCTCGGGTCCGCCACAGGCGTCCGAGCGAATAGTGCGCCCGCGCGCAGTCGGGGTCCAGCCGCAAACCGGTCCGGAGAAGAGACTCGATGCGCGCCCACTCGGCTTCCGTACCACGGTCCATCAGGAACTCTGCCAAGCGTTGGGCCGTTTTCGCCGAGGGGATTTGGCCGTAAGCTTGGGCGAAGAGCTGCCGGGCCTGGTCAAAATCGCTCAGCCGCTCAGCCGCCTCGCCCGCTTCCAACATTACCTCGGCCCGCAGCGCCGGAGGCCCCTCGGCCACTTTGCAGCCCAGCGATTTGAGCATGGCCAGTTTGATCTCCGGGTCGTCGTTCATCCCGGCTGTCTGCACCCGGTGGTTGATGCGCTGCAGGGGAATATCCGTCAGCATCGACTCCGCCCGCTCGTCGCCAAGCTCGGCTGCCTGCCGCAACGTTTGCTCCGCTTCGTCCCAGCGGCGCAAGTACTTCAGAATATAACCCTTCAGATAGTAAGCCTCGGCTTCTGCATAGTGCTCGATGACCTGATCGACCTTCTCCAGAGCGCCGTCGCAGTCTTCCAATCGCACCAGGCAGAGCGCCCAATTGAAAACGGGTGCAACCTGGAACTCCTCGCTCTGCCCGCACGCCGCTTCATACGCATCGCGGGCATGATCGTACAACTGAGCCCGATACAATTCGTTCCCCAACTGGTGCAGCCGTTCGACGATGCTGTCACCCAGCACCAAACCCATACGGCAGGCCCGGTCACAAAACCGGGCTATTAAGGATGGGTCGCGGAGCGGACAATAAGGGCAGGGATGCGTCATGGAACACCTCCAGGAAGTTGAGGACGGTCGGGTCGATTGGCGCCGAGCCGATCGAGAACGCGCCGTCCGGCCTTTCCCTCAGTTTCGCCGATACCGGTCCAGTACGTCTGCTTGGCTGATGCCGGCATCTGGAATCCTACACGTGGTGCCGGCATGCGGGACCGGTCACAAAGCCGGACTTGCAAGGATGCGTCATCGAGCGGACGATAGGGGCAGGGATCCGTCATGGAACTCCTCCTGGACGTTGAGGACGGTCAGGTCGATTCGCGCCGAGCCAATCGAGAGCGCGCCGTCCGGCCTTTTCCTTAGTTTCGCTGATGGCGGTCCAGTATGTCTGCTCGGCTGATGCCGGCA
>SKKK01000337.1 GCA_007121535.1 Planctomycetaceae bacterium
CTTGTCGTGATGATCGGGCGTAGCGGACTGGCGGATGATCGGGCGGATGCTCAGCCTGCAACCATCGTCCAGGAGGAAGCCGAATCGGGCCAGGCCGATGCGGATGGTCCCGACGGTTCGCCCGTTGCATCCTCCGAAGTGCGGCAGGAACATATCATCTACTTGCCTTTCGAGAAACTCGGCGAGGTGTTCGGACGCGAGGATTCCTCGATCCTGCTGCCGTACGCAAAGTACCTGGAGATGTGGAACCGGCTGACGCTTCCCGAGCCGCTGCCGGTCGAACCGCCGGTCGAAGCGGTGATCGCGCGTGCCGATTATAACGGCTCGGTGCGCGGCGACTTGGTGCATCTGGAGGCCACGCTGGAGGTCGAGGTTCTCGGGGCAGGGTGGGCTCGGTTGCCGTTGGAGTTCGGCGACGCGGCCGTGGGTTCGGCGGTACACGAGGACGGGAAGGTGTTGCTGCGGGGCATCGGCCAAGGCCGGTACGAACTGTTGGTACAGGGCCAGGGCCGCCACACGATCCGGCTGAATCTGGTGGCGGCAGTCCAGACGGCTGCCGAAGGCCGCAGTTTCACGTTGCTGTGCCCGGTGGTGGGCGTCAGCAAGCTGGAACTCCAGATCTCGGAGCCTGACCTGGCGGTACACGTCACGCCACGACGCACGTTCGAGATGCGATCGGACCGCGAAGACGCGACCGAGATACAAGCGGTGTTGGGCTCCACAGACCGCTTCACCGTCAGTTGGCACCCGGCGTCGGGCGTGGACGACCTGGCGGCCGGTCTGGCCAACGTCACGTCGACGATCGCGGTCGACGTAGGCGACGGCGTCGTCCGCACGCAGGCACAGTTTGATTACGAGATCCTGCGCGGCGCGTTGGACGAACTGATCATCGACGTTCCGGCCGATCAGCGACTGTTGGATGTCCAGGCGGCAGGGTTGCGAGATTGGCAGACCGAGGCGGTCGAGGATCGGCAACACGTGAGAGTGCGTCTGCATGCCGCCGTGACCGGTTCGGTGCGGCTGGAGATACACACCGAGGCCCCGCTTTCGGACGAGGCGTTTTCTGTGGGGCAATTGCGAGCGATTGGCGTGGCGCGGGAAAGCGGGATCCTGGCCGTTCGCAGCGCGGAGGATGTCAGTTTGGAATTCGTGGAACGCCAGTCGCTGGCGCGCGTGGACGCCGCTGAGGCGCCTGAGCCGCTTCGTCGGCCTCGAAGCACGTACTACAAATTCTTTACGTCGGATCACCAATTGACGCTCGTGGCCTCGGCACGCCAACCGCGCATCGTGGTGGACAGTCACTTTGCGGTGCTGTTGGAAAGGGCGAGGGTCACGACGCAAGGCGAGTTTCGCTATCAGATCTCGCGCTCGGGCATCTTCGCACTCGCATTTCGTTTGCCGCCCGGCATCCAGGTGGACGATGTCCGCTCGGAGTCGCTGGAGCGTTACGAAATCGCAGCGGGCGAGGACAGCCAGACGCTGAACGTCTACTTTGCCAGGCAGGTGCTGGGACCGTTGACGGTCAGTATCACGACCAGTCAAGCCAGGGACCAGCCGGCGGGCTCGCTGGAGCTTCCGCTTCCCGAGCCGCTGGACGTGCTGCGTGAGGAAGGGCTGGTCGCGGTGATCGCTCCCGAGTCGCTGGAGGTGACGACGGACGCAGAACCGCTGTTGGCCGCTCGCACCGCGACGCCTGCGGAGTTGGCAAACGGAGGGTTCCAGCCGCAAATCTCGGCGGGCTCCGTACTGGCTTCGGCGTTCGCGTTCGTCCGTCGGCCGGTGCGGATCGTCCAAACGATCACCGAGCGGCCACGGCGGATACTGGCCACCGTCAGCACCGCGGCCATGCTGGGCGAGGATGTGGTGCAAGTGACCAGCTCGCTGCACTTGCAGGTCCGCTTCGCGGGCATGGACACGTTCCGTTTGGCCGTCCCCGCCGCCGTATCCGACCGGTTGCAGATCGACGGCGAAGGCATCCGCGAACGTCGCAGGGCGCAGCAACCCGGGGACGATGGCTGGGTAGAATGGACCATCTTGCTGCATTCCGAAGTGCTGGGCGACGTCGTATTCACAACCACGTACGATCAACCGATCTCGTTACAGAACGAATCGGCCCAGTTTTCATTGCAGCCGATCCGCGTGCTGGGAGCGGATCGCGAGATGGGCGAGATCACGATTCAAAAGGATCGAGTGCTGTCCGTCGAGGCAACGCCGACCGGTCTGGAAGAGATCGATGCTCGCGAACTATCCCTGCCGCCAGCCACCGGGCCGCCCTATTTGGCGTATCGCTACTTTCGGCACCCGGCTGAGTTGACGCTGAGCATGACCCGGCACGAGGTTCAGGACGTGGTCAGGACCGTCGTGCGCCGAGCGTACATCGAAGCGGTGGTGACCCGAGACGGACCGGTGACGATGCGAGCGCGGTACGAGTTGACGTCCAGCGAACGCCAACGCTTGACGTTGACGCTCCGCGAGCCCCGCATCTTGAGCATGACCGTGGCAGGGCAGACGGTGCTGCCGGAGATCGCCCCCGCCGAACCGGGCGGCGAACCGGAGGATCGGACGTTCTTTGTCAACGTGGCGCGAGCCGGTGAGACGGACGAGCCGTTCGAGATCGCCACGATCTTCGAGACACCGGGATCCGTCAACGGGTTGAACATCACGGACGCCTTGACGCTGGCCCTGCCTCGGTTCGGCCCCGAGGTCAAATTCCAAAGAACGTTCGTCCGCGTGTGGGTGCCGCGAGAGTATCGCTTGGTGGGCGATGCGGACGGTTTCACCAGCCATATCGGCGTCGGCTTGTGGGACTCGCGGACAATCACGCCGGCGGCAGACGATCCCGATACCTGGTTCCCGCCGGATTCATCGCCCTTCGACACCGATGGCACGCCGTACCTGTTCAGCAGCCTGGAGGGTCCGACCCATCTGGCAACGGCTTACTGGCACATTCCGACGATGACGTTCATCGCCAGCGCGGTCGCTTTGGCGTTGGGCGTGGTGCTGCTGCGGTTCTCGCTGGAAACCAAGGTCTTCACGGTCCTGGCTGTGGCGCTGATGGTGGTCTTCTTCGGACTGTTCTGGCAGTCGGTCATCAATAGCTGGCTCTTGGCGGCGCGCTTGGGAATCGCGGCCGTGATTGCGCTCTGGCTGGTCGCCTGGTTCCTGTACGTCCACCGGACCGGCATGCTCCAACAGATGCTGGCGGCTGCCGAGGCAATCGAAAGCAAAGGGGGGCAGTCATGAACGGCAGTACAGCGTTCCATGGAACTCGGGTGCTCTTGCTGATCTGCCTTCTTGGCTCGCCGGCGTCGGGAGACGAACGCGGGCGTGCGGCGTGGATCCGTAACGTGTACATCCCGGCAGACCAGGTGAAGGTGTTGTTCGGTGATTCGTCGCAGGGCGTGCTGATGCCTCGCGACAAGATTTTGGATCTGTGGGAGAAAGCCCGCAGCGAAGAATCACCGGAAACGGTACCACTTGATGCCGTGGTCACCCAAGCTGCCTATGAAGCCGATCTGGAGGATCACCAGTTGCGAGTGATCGGCGGCATCGAAATCGTCAAGCTGGCGTCCGGCTGGCAGAAGATCGATCTGCCGCTGGGCGGACTGGCGATCGAGTCTGCGATCCTGGACGACAAGCCGGCATGGTTGGGCCAACGGAACGACGGCAGCATATTCCTGTTGCTGGAGAAGGCCGGCCGATTCGAGCTGAAATTGGAGTTGTCGGCGGCGTTGGTTCGTACCGAAGGGGATCTGACGGCTACGTTGAAGTTGCCGCCGGTACCAGCTTCCGAAATGCTGATACGACTGGACGCCGACAAGCGGCTGCAGTTGGGCGAAACCGTGCTTCAACCGGATGAGGTCGAACACGAACTTCAGGTGTTCCGCATCGCGGTGGGGCAACGGGATGTGGTGCCGCTGGTGATATCGGAACTGGTGGCCGGCGGCAACCGGACGCCCTTGGTGTTTGTCTCCAGCCGCTCGACCGGCCACATCGAACCGGCCGGATTCCGCTGGGAAGTGGAACTGGATCTGGATGTGTACGCGCGGGCGACCGATTTGTTCGAGCTGCGATTGCCGGGATCCGTGGATATCGCGGGGATCGAAGGTCCGCAATTGAGCCGATGGACGGTACAGCCACAGGAAGACGGCGACTCGGCCGTCACGTTGGCTTTTCACGAACCGTTTCTCGGCCGTCGCAGCGTGCGTCTGTCGGCCTTGGCGCCCGTTTCGCTGGAACAACAATGGGACGTTCCGCGAATCGCAGTACGCGGCGTCGCAGCCCACGTCGGCCGGGTGACTTTGGTTCCGGCATCCGGGCTGCGTATTCGAGTTGGCGACTTGACTGGCATCCGGGCCGAACGTTGGACCGACGATGTGTCGGATGCGCCGGCCACGTCAACAACCGTCGAACCCTTGGTGCTGGCTTTCTGGCAGCAGGATTTCCAATTGCCGCTGACCATCACGCCGCGAAGCAGGACCGTGTCAGCATCGGTGGCGACCCTGGTTCAAGCGGCCTGGCCCGGTTTGATGATGCGCGGAAGTGTGACGCTCAGCCCGAGACATGCCCCGTTGTTCGAGGCGGAATTGCAGGTGCCCGGCGACTGGCAAGTGACCTCGATACATGCTGACGGCGAGCCCGTGGAGTGGGAATCGGTACGCGCCCCCGACGGCGAGGATTCCGGCCGCGTGCAGACGCTTCGCGTGGATCTGGCCGAACCCCTGGAGCCGGAACAATCGTTGCAGATCGTATTGGCAGCCCTCCGCGACCTGGATGAATGGTCCGAACAGAACGCCGGATATCGCGAGCTGCCGTTGCCCGAGGTCCGGCTGGTCGAAGCCGATGAAGTGGAAGGGACGCTGCTGGTCCAGGTGCCTGCCGAGGTGGAGATGCACGTGACCGACCTGTCGGACGATCTGCATCCGGTGGCCGTGGACCGCTCGCTGGCCCCATCCGCCCACGTCAACGGTACCGCATTGCAGTACCGTTACCAGGACGATGCTCGCGTCCGAGGCAGGCTGTTGCTCCGTGATCGAACGGCGGTCGTATCCGCAGAGACGTTGGCGTTGGTGCGATTGGACCGCAGCCAATTGGAAACGCACCACCAGGTGGATTTGCAGATCCGGCATGGCAAGATTCGGCAGATCGAATTCACGCTTCCCAAAGCCGTGGGCGATAGCATTCAAGTGGCCACGGTCGACTCAGAGGCTCGAGTCATCGAACAGCGCTCCCGTCTGACAGACGACGAACAACGGTACCTGTGGCAAGTGGTGTTGGATCAACCGGTAACGGGTCAGTTGACGTTGAACGTAGATCTGGCTCAACCGCTTACCCAGCACGGAACCGAACCGCAGACCACGGCCACGGCCGATTTGCCGGTGCTGGAATTCCAGAACATTTCGACGCAGAGCGGCATGGTGGCCGTCCAGGCTGCTGGCGATCAACAGATCACGTTCCAGACGGAACAGCTACGCCAAATCGATCCGGCCGAATTGCCGGTCCCAGTCGCCTACTCACCCGATCAACGGATCGTAGCCGCTTGGCACTATCAGCGTTTGCTGTACCGGCTGGCGATCTCGGCCGTCCATCACCGGTCGGTATCCGGGCTGAACGCGATCTGCGACAGCGTCGAGATCTTCAGCGTCGCCGGGCATCAGGGCCGGACTCGCCACGAGGCCCGGTTTCGCTTGCGGAGCCGAGCCTTGCAGCACATCCCGTTGACTCTTCCCGAAACGGCCGATCTGTGGTCCGTGTTGCTGGACCGAGATCCGATCGAAGTGAGCCATCGCGACGGCGCCTTGATGATCCCGCTGCCGGCCGGGCCAGCCGGCGGTCGTGACAGCCGCGAGTTGACGCTGCTGTACGAAACGCACAGCCCATCAGCGGCGACCAACGGCCTTCTTGGACGCTGGCGGCCTCAGACAATCCGCTATCGGGCTCCCGATCTTGCCGTCACCACGCTGGCCACCACGTGGCACCTACTACCGCCGCAAGATGCCGACGTGGTCTCGACCGAAGGCGATTTTGCACCGCAGACACCGACCGCTCGGCCAACATTGGTAACGCGATTGGCTGAAACCGTCGCGTATCACAGCACATCGAACTGGGGTTGGAAGTGGGGTGGCTTGGTGATCGCCGCAGTTTTTCTGGGAATCTTTTCTCTCATTTCGAGCAGCAAGTCGTGGCAGACTCGCACCATCGAGGTGCTGGTCGTGTTCGGGACCATCGGCATCTTGATTGCCCTGTTGTTGCCTGCCACTCAGTCGGCTCGCGAGGCTGCCCGGCGGGCGCAGTGCAGCAACAATCTGAAACAAATTGCGTTGGCGCTGCACAACTATCACGACACGTACGGCGAATTCCCACCGGCGGCGATCGGACCGCATCACGTGCCGCTAGCGCGACAGTTCAGTTGGCTGGTGGCGATCCTGCCCTTTCTCGAACAGAACGCGCTTTATGGCCTGTTGCGGTTGGATCTGCCCTGGGACGATCCGCACAACGTCGAAATGCTGCGGCGTTTTGGCATCAGCTCGTTGCGTTGCCCCAGTTCGCCAGGGCCGCTGGTCGAAGAAGATGGATTCGTTCGGACCTCTTACGTCGCCGTCACCGGCGCCGAATGGACTCACGGCCCGGGCGACGCGCGCGGGATCATCGGTTTCGACCGAGGGTTGAGCCTGAAGGAGATCATCGACGGTACCAGCAATACGATCATGGTGGCCGAGGTCACTGACGGAGGTCCGTGGTTTGCCGCAGGCGCCGGGACGGCTCGACCGATCGACTCGTGGATCGAAAGGTCGCCCTGGAGCTTGCATCCTGGCGGCGGGCAGGTGGCCTTCGGCGACGGATCGGTCCGTTTCCTGTCCGTTGACATCGAACCGGCGACGCTCCGCGCGCTGGCCACTGCACGAGGACGTGAGGGTTTGGACGACGATGGCAGCTTGGTCCCTGCCGTTACGCCTGATGTTGAGCCCCCACCCACCGAATTGGCATCGGAACCGGAGGCTGATCCCCAGCCCGCCGAGCCGGCGGTTGTACCGCCGGCTCCGGTCGCCGATCGGGCGATGCTGCCCGGCCGGGCGGGGCTGTCGCTTCGCGTGGCCTTGGAGCCCCGAAGCGATTCATCGCTACGGTTTCGGCACGAAGGCGGCGCGGGAGAACTGGTGCTGGGACTTCAGGACCGGAGCTTCGCCCAACGGCTGCGATGGACGGTGATCGCCGCCGTATTGCTGGTCGCTTGGATCGGGCGACGCCTGTCGCGCAAGCGGCAAGTGGCGGCCGTGCTGGTCGGGCTGAGCGTGCCGATCGGTCTGGCCGGGGTGTGCCCGCCTGCGGGGGCGCCGCTGCTGGACGGATTGTTGCTGGGTTCGCTGGCCGCCGGAGGCCTGTGGCTGCTGCTCGGACTACTCGCCCGCTTCCGCGAATCGTTTGGCCGCTTGGTTGGCGCAGCGAGCGCGGCCGCCCTGGTCCTGGGACTAGCCCCGGGCGTGGAAGCGGAAGAACCGGTGGAACAAGCCACGCAAGCCGCGGCCGGCCTGCCCGGCGAACCGGACCTGACCCTGTACATCCCCTACGATCCGGAAAGCGGGACGCCGTTGGACGCCCAGCAGGCGTATCTGATGAACGAGGACTTTCGGCGGCTCTGGCGACTGGCGCATCCCGAACCGGAAGAACCTACGTTGCCCGACGTCCCGGTCCTGGTCAGCCACGCTGAGTATTCAGGACGGCTACGGGACGACATCGCCTACTTCGATGGTCGGCTGCTGATCCATCATCCGGGCAACGGCTGGGTGCGCGCCGTCGTGCCGCTGGGCGACGTCGCGTTGGAGTCGCTGGAGATCAACGGTCGCTCGGCGTCCTTGGACAATGACGAACACCCGCCCGCGATCCTGCTGGGCCAGCCCGGCCCGCACGTCGTGGATGTTCGCTTCAGCGTCCCGGTCAGCCGGTTGGGTGCGACCGGCCGGATGGTGCTGCCCTTACGCTCGGTCCCGTCAGGCCGGCTGCTGTTCGAATTACCGCCGGGCGACCTGGACGTCCAGGTAAGCGGTTCGGCCGCCGGATGGCGGCGCATCCCGCAATCCGTTGAGGTCGACGATACGGAACCATCGGAATCCCCGGAGCCCTCGTCACAAGACTCAGCCGCAGACAACAGCGAAGCCAACAACAACGCGAACAACAACGATGCAGACAGCGGCGACGTGATCGGCGTACCGCTGGGAGAAATGGGTGATTTGGTAGTGTCCTGGCAACCGCGGCTTGCCGAGGCGCGGGAAGGGCAACTGATGAGCGCCGACCACGTGTTGCACATCGGCATTCGCGACACCGGCGTTCACTTCCACAGCCGCTTTCATTACCAGATCCAGCAAGGCGCCGTTCATGAACTGCAGTTGCGGATTCCGCCAGATATCGCGGTGCGAAGTGTCGAAGGCCGGGATGTCGCCGATTGGTCGATCGAAGCCGATGATGATGACGCGGCAGCAGCGCGGCTCGTCATCGCGCTGAAAACCGAACTGACCACCAGCACGGATCTGTCGATCGACGCGATTCGCCGCGACGGCCAAACCACGGGAACGATCGAGATCGATGCGCTCGAACCGCTGGGCGTCGCGAGGGAAACCGGCCGAGTGGCGGTGGAATGCGCCAGTGAGTTCCAGGTGCGGGTCGAGCAGGCGGACGGCGTGGATCAGATCGATCGGACCAGGATGGAGTCTTCGCGAGAGGACGACGGCCAATTTGTGGCCGCGTACCGCTACACGTCGCGACCTTGGCGGCTGCGGCTACGTTCCGAGCGGCGGCAACCACGGGTGCAAGTCGATACTCGCACTGCGATCGCAATCGGCGCACGGCAAACAGCACTGCACAGCCTGCTGAGCATCCAGGTCGACGAGGCGCCGGTACGGTCGTTCGACCTGCAGTTGCCCCCGGCGATCAGGATCGCCGACGTACAGGTTCCCGAGGGTGCGGACTGGTTCATCGATCGTGACGATCAGGATCAGGAACTGAAAGTGACGCTCAGAGAACCAACGGATGGCAGTGTCGAAATGGCGATCCGAGGGATGCTGGCCCGAGACCGAGAACAGGAAGAAATGACCGTGCCCATGGTGACCGTGCATCGTGCGGATACCCAACGTGGGCAACTGGCGATTCGCTTGGACGATGACTTGGAAGCGCAATTGATCGCCACTGGCGGCGCCAGTCCGATCGCTCCGGCCGAGCTGGATAGCGCGTTGCGTTCTCGGCCCGCGCGACCGGTGAACTACGCCTTTCGGTACGAAACGCCGCCCAGCGACCTGCGACTGAGGCTGAGCGAAGCGGCGTCTCGCGTTAGCGCCGAAGTCACCACGGTGGTCAGCGTCAGGGAAGGCGAAGTCGCGACCATCAGCCAGGTGGACTTCCAGATCCAACAGGCCGGGCGGTGGAGTTTCCAAGTGGAAACGCCGGACTGGCTGGGGGAAGACATCCAATGGTCCGGCGGACACATCCGGACGATCCGATCCCAAGCGACCGATCGAGGACGCATCTGGGACATCGATTTGCAGCAGCCGGTGCGTGGTTTCTATCGCTTGCGGCTGATGCAGACGCTGCCACCCACCGCGGATGACACCGTTACGGCCGCCGTGATCCGACCGCTGGGCGTGGAACGTCTGCAGAGCCACGTGGTCTTGGAAAACCTGACGGCCGACGAAGTAGCTGCGGTCACCATGGATGGCGTCGCGCCGATCCCGGTCGCCGCCGTGCCCGAGGGTCTGTCCGAACCCGTGCGCCGTCAGGCTGCCGCCGCTTACCGCATCCAGGGCGACGCGCCCACCCTGGTCTGGCAACGCCGGGTGCGCCAACAAGAAATCGGCTTGCAAGCCACGATCATCCTGGCGGATCACACGACGGTCATCCACGCCGATGGCCGCTATCGGGCTCGAGTCATTTACCGCGTTCGAAATTCTACACTGCAGTTTCTTGAATTGGAGCTTCCGGACGGCAGCCAGATCTGGTCCGTCCAAATCGCCTATCAGCCCGTGAGCCCCGCCGAACTGCAACGCGACGGCCGCACCGTCACGCTGCTGCCGCTCGAAAAGACTTCGATCGGCGACTTCTCTTCCAAGGTCGTCATCGTGTACTCCGGCGACCTTGGCGCCCCGCTCCACCGCTCGAGCCGGCTGGCCTTGCCCGTTCCACGGATCTTGAGCAACGTGCCCGTCTCGCGCACCCTATGGAAGGTCCACGTGCCACGCGAGTATCGGCTGAGCCTGCTGGCACGCGAAAGCAACATGGAGCAGGTGGCTGCCGCCTATCAACAGGAAGAACGCAAGCTATCGTTCTTGGACGAGCTGCGCGAAGTCGTCCAGGTGGCCGGCAGCCACGTGGATTCTGCGGGGCGTTCCAAAGCCAAATACAACATCGAGCAATTGGGATCTACGCTGCAGAGCTATGCCGAGCACAGCCGAAGCGTGGACGCCAGCAGCGCACTGGACGTTCGCAAGCAAGCCGAGCAGCTCGAAGCAGAGATCCGGCGACTGGAGCAATTGGAGCCGGAGACACAGCGAGCGGACGGTGATGCGTCCTACTACTTCGGCGACCCGCAAACGCGACCGCCTCAGGAATCGGCAGACGACGCGACGGAGCATCAACGACAGCAATTGCGGAAGCAAGCCGACGAGCAATTGTTCCAACTGCAAACGGATTTGCCGTACCCGCGTGACGAACAAGAAGAAGCTGCCGAGGAACCCTCGCAGCCGACGGACGACGCAGAATTGCCGGAAGCCATCGCCCCGGACGATCCGGCAGCGGCGGTCAGCGATCTGGGACTGGCCATCGAATTGGCCGTTGTGGGAACGGAATACTATTTTCGCAAGGTACATGGCGACCCCCGTTTAACGGTCCGAGTCCATGACCGAACGATCGGTCGCTGGATCGGAGCCAGCGTCTGGGCCGTCCTGTGCCTGGCGATGACCGTAGCCGCCCTCGAAGGCTTACGGCGTCCGAACGCATCCGAGCGAATCCGGCAGCACTGGCCTTGGTTGGCCGCAGGTGCAGGCGCCATCTGGCTGTTCCTGCTGCCGATGGGCGTCCTTGGCCTGCTGTTGCTCACAGCAGCCCTTTGCGTCCTGATCGTCCGCCGTGAACGACCGACCACGTCACCCCAATCTGAACTCCCCGCCGAGCCTGCTGAGCAGGAACCTGGGGAGGCGAGTGTGTAGGATCCGCAAAGAGACCATTGAGCGGAATGGCGCTAGCCACCGGTCGCCGCGCAGTGAGCGGAATGGCGCTAGCCACCGGCTCCCAAGCGGCCGAAAAACACGAGGCTACGTTGGTCGCCAAGAGAATCGTCGCCCGGTGCCTATTGGGTCAGCCGTCTTGCCACAACTCGGCTGGTTACATAGGATCTGTCACAGTGAGGAACGGCAGAGAAATAACTGAGCGGAATGGCGCTAGCCACCGGCTCCCGTGCAGTGAGCGGAATGGCGCTAGCCACCGGTTCCCGCGCGGTGAGCGGAATGGCGCTAGCCACCGGTTCCCGCGCGGTGAAAAAACCGGCGGCTAGCGCCGTGCCGCTCACGTAATCATCAAGATTTACTTCTTTGCCGATTCTACGCAGTTCGGGCTTTCGCCACTGAGGATGACATGCCGGTTCACGATTGGACTCGAGTGGATGCTGGGTTGTTTCACGATTTTCACCAGCGCTGGGCGGTTGCACTGAGCGGTGGTCTGAATGCCGGAAGATTGCCCGCCGATTACTTTGCGTTAGTCGAGCAGCACCTTCCGGGATCGATCCCCGACGTGTTGACGCTACGATGCTCGTCCGGCCCCGACCGAACTGCAGAACCAGCGGCGCAGTATGCTCGTGAAATAGCCGTGACCAACCAGGCGCCGATAACGCGGGTGACGGTACGGGCCGAGCTGGACGCGTACGTCCGTAAGGCCAGCCGGGTTGTTGTGCGTCATCGCCATGGCGACGTGGTGGCGGTCATTGAGATTGTTTCACCGGGTAACAAGGCAAGCCGCGCTGAGTTTCGGGCGCTGGTCGAGAAGTCCGTGTCGCTGATCCGGCACGGGATTCACTTGCTGGTAGTCGATCTGTTCCCACCCGGCCGACGCGACCCCCAAGGTGTTCACAAGGCGATCTGGGACGAGTTTCAGGAGGATGAGTTCGAGGTACCTGCAGATCAACCCTTTACGCTTGCCTCGTACGATGCCGGCCCTGAATGCGTCGCATATATCGAGTTCGTCGGCGTGGGCGAAGCTTTGCCGGACATGCCCTTGTTCCTGAAGCCCGCGTCGTACATTCTCGCTCCCTTGCAAGAAACCTACGACAATGCCTGGTCCCAGTTTCCCGCGGTGCTGAAGCCGTTGCTGTGTTCCGATGACGAGGAACGTTGAGTCCGGAGTGGGGGCCGAAGTTGGGTGCCACGTTGCTGGCAAAAAGCCCTGTAAGCACGCGACCAGAGGTTTCTTGGTGGAATCGGATGAATGGGGTCGGGAGTCGTTTTCGGGTGCCCCCCTTCCCATGTGCTCAGATCGTTGGCCGAAAACGTTTCCCGACCCCGTTACGTCCCCTATGCAAGGCTACCTCAATTGGCAAGAAACGTCTGGCCGGGTGCTTAGTGCGGTGGCTCGTACGGAAAAAGCAAACGCTCGTAATCCTTTGACGTTTCTTGCCACGCGATCGTAATATCCGAAAACGCTTCACGGCGTGTCACGAATGCCGCGCTACGAAGTGATACCAAAGCCCGCGCTGTACGTCTTGCGGATCAGAGGATCGGCTTCCGGGGCATTGGTGGCCTGCATGTTGGCCGCGTCCCACTCGATCGGCTTCTGCAACTGCAGCGCCAGGTTGCCGACAAGCAGGGCTTCCGTGTAGGGGCCGGAGTAAGCAAACCCGGCTTGGGAATCTTCGGGCCTCCCGTCCTTACAGGCCTGAATCCATTCGGCATGATGGCCGATCGAACGCGGGATGGTCCTCGGCGGCAACTCGGCGTCCCTCATGCGGGATTCCGGGACCAGCCGCGGGGTGCCCGCCCAGCCGCCGGCCAACAGGGTGCCCCGGTCGCCGACAAAGTAAATCCCGTTATCCGACAGTTGGCGATCCGGTTCCAATTCGGCGGGGCGTGGCGGCATCTTACCGCCGTCGTACCAGGTGACCGTCACCGAAGGCCGATCGCCGCGGGCGGCGAAATAGTAGGTGATCACGGACCAGGCCGGATAGGACTCAGCCATCAGCGGTTGACTGGTCCGGGCCTCGGCTCGAATCGGCGCATCCAGGTCGAGTGCATAGAACGCCGGATCCATGTTGTGGACGGCCATGTCGCCCATCGCGCCCGTGCCGAAATCGAACCAGCCGCGCCACGCCCGCGGGCAGTAGACCGGATGATACGGCCGCTCGGGCGCGCCGCCCAGCCACAGGTCCCAATCCAGCGAATCCGGTACGGGCGGCGTGTCCGCCGGGCGCTCGATATTCTGGCTCCAGAATCTGCCGGGGCGATCGCTCCAACAATGAACCTCGCGCACCGCGCCGATCAGACCTGCCTGAATCCACTCGCGGGTCAGCCGCAAGCCTTCGCCCGCGTGGCCCTGATTGCCCACCTGGGTGACCAAGCCGGTTTGTCTTGCCACGTGGGTCATGACGCGGGCCTCTTCGATGCTGTGCGACATCGGTTTCTCGACGTACACGTGCTTGCCGCCGCGCAGGGCTGCCAGGGTCGCCGGGGCATGCGTATGGTCCGGTGTTGCGATCATCACCGCGTCGATATTCTGGCAGCGGTCCAGCAGAACGCGATAGTCCTGGAAGACCTCGGCTTGCGGATAGGCTCGAAACGTACCGGCGGCGCGTTGGCTGTCCACATCGCACAGCGCCACGATGTTCTGGCCCAATTCGGCCAATCGCCGCAACATCCCGGCCCCTTGACCGCCGACGCCGATCCCTGCGATATTCAGCCGCTCGCTGGGCGGCAACGGATCGGCCCCCGCCACGACTCCACGCGGAACAATGTGAAACCCGGCGATTGCGCCGGCAGCAGCAAGAAAACGGCGGCGGGTAAACATGGTCTGCTCTCCTGACGAATGAGAATTTTGAACGCCTGAGAGTCATCTTGACCGTCGTCGCCCAAGATTGCAACCCTCGTGGAACCTAACCGGCCCGTTCTTTGACCTCCAACGTGCCATCGTTTACTTGCCACCCGCAGTGCGATGACCTATGCTAGGAGTCTGTCAGAAAAAGGGACTGACCGACGCCGAGAAACCGCGTTGGTGGCGGGAGTCGAAAGTCAGCATGGTCGCTACGTTTTGCCGTGAATCGTTCGATGTGGATCCGATGCCGGACGTGCCAGACGACATCCACTCGCTGGTCGGCAACGGAACCCGGTGAACACGCGCTGGGACGCAGGGCATTGCTGCCTCTTTGATCCTTGGAGCTGAAGTAAATCAAGGCTTTCCATCAAAGATATGCCCAGTCCTCATCGCCCTGACTAACGGCTTCGAAGGTAGACCCGGCGCGGTCGTTGATCTGATACTCTGCCCGACCATCGGCACGAAGTAAAGATGTTTTCATCCCGATCTGGTAGTATTGGCTTTCTCGCAAATACCGTTTGAACTTGTTGGTGATCGTCCATGATTGTGCGTTCTGGCAAGGATTAAGCGTAATTGATACCAGATCGGACGGCATCTTCCGTCCGAGACGCTCGCTAGCTGCATGGCCCAACCATTTACTTGCCTATTGAGGGGCGGGGAGTTTACGAATGCCGGAGGTGATGCTTCACGAACCGTTGCTTCATATTGTGTTGTTCGAGCCGGAGATTCCGCAGAATGCGGGGAATGTGGGGCGGACTTGCGTGGCCGTGGGGGCGAAATTGTGGTTGGTTCGGCCGTTGGGGTTTCGCTTGGACCAGCGGCAGTTGCGACGGGCAGGGATGGATTATTGGGATCATCTGGATTGCGAGATTGTCCCGAATTGGGCGTCACTGCAGCAGCGGCTTCCGGGAAGTCCGATGTGGCTGATGACCAAGACGGCGGACCGACCTTACACCAGCGCGAAATTCGCCCTGGGTGACGTGCTGGTATTTGGCAGCGAATCGCGAGGATTGCCGCCGTCGTTGTTGCAAGCCCACGAGGACCGGTGTCTGCGCATTCCGATGCGTCCCGAAGCCCGCAGTTTGAATCTGGCGTGCTCGGTGGCGGTCGCCGCGTACGAAGCGCGGCGCCAAATGGACCGAACAGCAGACTCCCCGTTTCTTCAGTAGCGAAGGACGGCGCAAATCGGCGGCGACGGGCATTTGTCGGTCTCTACCGAGTAAACCGTGCCGCGGTTCAGCAGTGTCTGGACCGCTGCCAGATCCAACAAATCATCGTCGGTCCCGTTGGGGGCGAAGCCGTTAAGTCGGACTTGGCGGGTCTGCGCATCGAAGCAGCCCCAGCGATGAGCACCGCGTTCGACGAACAGGGTCTCGATCTGTCCCTCAATCGCCGCGGGAAGGATTCGATGCAAATCGTCCACCGTCTTCCCGGTCCCGGCCAGTTGCCGGTACTTGGCCGCCACCTCTGCCAGGTGCGCATCGTTCCAGGCCTGGGCGATCGGCCAAGCCCGCTCGTGCAGATCCTGCTGGCTGGCATGATCCGGGTTGCCCGGTAGTTCCTCCCTTGCGATATGCGGGTAGGTGCTCGCATCGCGAAAGATCGGCAACAGATACTGCACGGCTGCCAGGATCATGGGGGTCTGCTTCTTCCGCAGCATGGGACGGAGGGCGGCGTCGATCATGCGGAAGTACTTCGCCAGATCTTCTTTCGCGATCTCACGCTCGTCGCCTTGTCCGTGAAACACCACGCCCTGCTTGCCATGTTCGTTGCCACGTTGCCCGGCATGCGATTGAGGACTGCGCGAGATCTGGTCGTAATTCAATGATGTCTGCATATTTCCAGGCAGTCCGGGGACGATGACCTCATGGCATCCGGTGTGATCGCCCTCGAACAAACGCACTCGATTCTGGCTGAACGCCAGCAGGTAAAATCGTGCGGCGGAGTTCAACAAGGGCAGCAGCGGCTTGACCTGAAAGCGCTGATTTACGACAACCGCTTCGTCCAGCGGCAAGGGAACTCGAAAACGGTCAAAGACGCCATCCGCCACGAACAGGGCCAAGCCTCGACTTCGCTTCTCCCAAAAAATCGGCTCGTCAGGCAGATCGCGAACCGGTTGCAGGATCTTCCGCACTTCGGGGCTGCGCAGCCCCCGCTCAAGAAGCTCACGCTCGGCCCTGGCGGCCAGATTCTTCAGCCGTAACGCATCCTGCTGGCCATCGGGTCCCGCCGCGTGAGTTGGCATGAACATGCTGATGCACGTGCCATGATCGCTGCCTGTCAACCGTCTGAGTTCGCTGGCGCCAAAGGTATCCATAGTGTACCCCTTATTGCAAAAGCGTCAAGAAATGGGAAGGAGCCTAACTCGCCCCTCACCAAATGGCCAGACGGCCGGGCGAGACCTTGGAGACAAGGTGACCTTCCCTGTGTTCCCAGTGTACCATGGATGCCGTTTGCAATGCAAATCCAAGCAAGCTGCAACCTGCCGGGAATCTCTTGTCGATCAAAAGTCGCCCCGCATGAGCAACGCGACGGGGTTGGGGGGGCGTTCTTGGCCACGATTTACCACAAGGGAGGCGGATTAGGAGAACCCACCCCCACCGTTTTAGCTGATTTCACCAAGAAGTATCCGGACAAGTGCTTAGCGCTTAGAGAATTGGACGCCACGTCGAGCGCCGTGCAGCCCGTACTTCTTTCTTTCCTTCATGCGGCTGTCCCTGGTC
>SKKK01000190.1 GCA_007121535.1 Planctomycetaceae bacterium
CCCACGTGACGATCGTACCGGTATGAGCAGCCGCGCGGCCCATCAGCGCCGCCAAGTTCGCCTCGCCGCCCCGCCGCGCTTCGTTGTGCGGCGTGTCGTTGCGGATAGCGTCCAGCAGCAATTGCATCTGCTCGACGTACGGGTTGTTGTCGCCTCGGCCATATTCCCACACCGCCGTGTCGTTCTCGATGTCCTGACTCTTGTAGATCCGAGGCATGGGTTGGCCAAGCGTCGACATGATCACCGCGGATCCCTTCGAGCCGTGAGCGAAATCGGAGTATGTGTTCCAGCAGCCGCTCATGTGCCGGAAGAAAACGAACAGCTTGGTGCCGTCGGCAAAGGTGTACTCGATCGTAAAGTGGTCGAACTGGTTCCCGGCCGTTGGATAGCATCGCCCGCCCATCGCCTGGGCCGATACGGGCCAAGCCCCCTTCGTCCAACACGCGACGTCGACGTTATGGCATTGCCAGTCGACGAACAGTCCCGACGTGATCCAAGTGAACTCGTTGGGCCGCTGCAATTGAAAGAGTAATTCGTTGGCGCCTTCGGGCAGCGGGGGACACACGCGAGGCCCTTGCAGGCGGTAGATGCGCAGCGTATGCACATCGCCGATGGCCCCGTCGTGAATCCGCCGGATCACCTCCTGCCTGGCTTTCGAGTGCCGCCACATGAATCCGCATGCCACTTTCAGGTTCTTCTTCTCCGAGGCTTCGGCCGCCTTCAACCACCGGCGAGTGGCCGGCGCGTCGACCGCAAAGGATTTCTCGGCGAAGACGTGGACGCCCTTGGACACGGCGTACTCGAACTGCGATGGCCGGAAGTTGGCGAATGCCGTCAACAACGCCACGTCGCCGGGCCGTAGCGAGTCGATGGCGTGTTTGTAAGCATCGAACCCGACGAAACGCCGCTCGGGCGGCACGTCGACAAGATCGGCGAACTGTTTGGAGAGCCGCTCGTAACTGCCCTGCACCCGGTTCTCGAACAGATCGGCCATCGCATGCAGCTTGACCGGCCCGCCGGTGGTGCGAAACGCGTCATGCACCGATCCGGTGCCCCGCCCGCCACAGCCGATCAAGGCCAGCTTGATGGTCGCATCGCCTGCGGCATGGCACTTGGGCACGGCCATGCCCACCAGCGCAGAGGCCGCCGCGACGTGGCCGGAACGTTGCAGGAATCGGCGCCGCGAAGTATCGGCTGGAGAAGCGGGGACAACGTGGGAATTCGTGGGGGGCATGAAGGGCTCCTAAATCAAATCGTGGAAAATCCTATCGGGGTTTACTGGCAGTCACGCGCTGCCCAGACGTCCGACGCAGTCGGCGGGAATTGCGGCAGAAGTGGTCAGGTGCCCGCAGTGCGGACGGCGAACACCCCCGCTCGCGCAGGAATACGGTGGCGAATCGTTCAGGTACACGGTCAACAACGAAACGTGACTGCCCGCGTCGTCCTGTTCCACAGTGTGCCCGATCCGCTCGAAGCAATGCCGTACCGCGGCACCCCCAGGCCAGACCACTTGGGTGGTGTGCCGCATGCAGACCGTGATTTCGTTCCGGTCGCGTTCCGTGATCGAGACCCAAGACGGCCAAACCCACGGCTGGTGCGGGCGGCGAACACCTACGTCGATGATCAGAAAGTGGTAGCGGCTGGCCGCGATGAGCGGATCTCCGACCCGATGCGGCTGCCAAGGCCGGGCGATGGTCGGATCCCCCGCCACCAGCCGATGCTCCAGCGAATCGCAGGCGTAGGACAGCGCGCCAGCTTCCAAGAATGTGATCTCGATTCCCTCGTTGCGGTGCCAGTCGAGTCCCCAATCCTGACCTCGCTCCGTGTCCCAGAACCCGACCAAGCAGACACCGGGCAGATCGATCCGCTGCAGTTCGCGGCCCGGATATTGACCCCGGCTCAGCGATTGATAGCGGATCTGCCCCGCATGAATCGCCTGTACAACGGGGTAGCATCGGTCGGCCTGATAGGTCTGCGTTTGGGCCTGATAAACGGGCGGAAGTCCGGACGGCGCCGGCCGAATTGGGATCTTGGTGCGCATGGGAAAGTCTCCAATGACCTCGTAGTGTATCGGCAACCACGGCGGGTAACAAGTGTTCGCATTGTTCAATCTTTGCGCATGCGAAAAGTCGAACGGCTTCGTTCTTGGTAATGGCAATGCGCGTAACTCTCTTTGCCACAACACCTTGCGCTGCCCCCCCGGGCTATCCAGTGTAGCCCGATTACAGGGCCTTTTCTCTGTTGCCTGGCCTTTCGGCCCGTGTATCATCCAGGTAAGCACCGTTCGAGAAATAACTGACGCACTTTCGGCCCCCTCACCCTGCCCTCTCCCCGGAGTGGCGAGGGGACATCGGACAGTTATTTCTCGAACGGTGCTAAGCGGGCAAGCGTTGCTCGCACGCTGGTCAGCCCGGCTGTAGCGGGGCTGGTCGCAGAAGCGACGAAGCTCGCTGAAAGTCCAATTACCTCTCAGACAGGGGAGACGAATCGATGTGCGGGAGAAAAGAAAAAGAATTGTTGAGGAGGGGCGCGAATTGTGGGCAGGGTTTCATTTTGCTGGAACTCCTGGTTGTGATCGCGATCATTGGTGTTCTCGTCGCGTTGCTCCTGCCCGCCGTGCAGGCCGCCACCTGGCAGAACCTCGGTCAGCGTAACGACAACCAACCACTAGGCCCCTATTAGGCCTGCAAATCTTAAAGGAGATCACAGCGTGAAACGAACCGAGTCAACAACTGCAAGGGGGTGCCTTTCGCTGGGGAGGCGCGCTTGGAACATGTGCACTGCTCGCGGTCCTGTTTTCCGGATGCGGCCACAGCGACGGCAAGGTGGAAGTCTCGGGCGCTGTTACGCTCGATGGTGAGAGGATGGACGGCGGAGAAGTCCTGTTTGTCCCGGTCGATACCAGCATGCCGACGGAAGCCGCGTACTCTCAAAATGGCCGTTACACCGTCCGCGTCGGCCCAGGAGAGAAAAGAGTCGTCATTCGCTGGGAGCGTCCCCACCCGACCAAGACGATTCCCGGAATGGAGCCCGGCACCACCGAACCATTGCTCGTGCAAGAAATTCCACTGAAGTACAATGAACAGACGGAATTGACCGCAGACATTCGTGAGCAGCGGACCGAAACGCTCGACTTTGTGTTGGAGGGAGCCGTGCCCTTTGATTCAAGGGGTTCCTTTACATAATGTAGGATGGACATTCCTGTCCGTCGTGCGGCAGATGACGGACAGAAATGTCCATCCTACTAGTTTGGTTCCGCCGTATGACCACTCGAATACTCCTTATGCTTGCGAGTAAGAACCATGAAAAAGATGGAGCGGCGGGAATTTCTAAGGCGCAGTCTCGAGGCCGGGATGGGGCCAGCAATGGCGGTCGGTGTGGGAAACGCCGTGTTGCGTTGCGTGCCCGCCTGTACGCTACGGCAGGAAGGTATCCCGATCATCCCGAGCGGAGCGGGGCAAATATTCGTCGACGACTTGATGCTTGCGCGTAAAGCAGGTGTGCAGCGCAGAACTCACGCGGCGCAGAAGAGGAACTCTCCCGTCCTGGAGGCCGATATGCCTTGGGAACAAGGCAGGGAGTACAAAGACGGAAAGACCGCAGGATCTACATCTACGGTACGGTGCTGCGACAGCCGGAGCGGGGTGCTTCTCGTATGTGGTATAACCGGGCGTTTCGTACGTTCTACAGCACATCTCATGAAGGTCTTTGCTGGCAGCGGCCGGTACTGAATCTGGACGGCGAAAACAATGCCGTTGCTCTCGATTTTCATAGCCCCAGCATCATTCGCGATGAGACGGAGCCGGACAGCGCTAGACGCTATAAGGTGCTCGGGTGCAAATTCGGAGTCAGCGACGAAGAAGCACGCGTGCTTGAAACGCGGTTTCGCGCGGGCTGGCCTTACCGCGATCGCGCATACTACGCCGCCTATTCTGCTGACGGGTTGAAGTGGGAGCCGTATCCTGTTAATCCGGTGTTGCCCGGCAACGACACGATTACGCTCGCGATCGCCCGGGCGGCCTGGCGCTTGGACGGGCTCGTATCGTTGCACGGTGGCAATTCGCAAGGAATGGTTGAGACCGTCCTCTTTCGCCCGGAAGGAAATCGATTGACCGTAAATGCCGACGTAGCGCGTGGGCGACTAGCGGTGGAGGTTGTCGACTCGCGGGGTGAGGTCATGCTCGGTTACGGGAAGGGCTCTTGCATTCCGCTGGCGGGGCGAGGAGTACAGCAGGTGGTACAGTGGGAAACGCACCGGCGATTACCCATGGGACAACCCGTGCAGCTCAGGTTTTATTGGGATCACGGCGATCTCTACAGCTACAGCGTCCAGTGACAGGTTGAGTATCGAATAGGACAGCGGAAGATGGTCCGGAGCTGGCCCACCAGTTGGGCAAGACCACGAAGGAAAAGCGGAAAGGACCATCGAAATGGAAATGTCCCAATCGCCCCGGATCTCGGCCATAATCCTGATGATCCTGGCCTTTCCCTCCCTGAGCGCCGAAAAGACCGCCGAATCCGGCCGCCGGATCGAGGAGAAGGTCCTCGCCTTTGGCGCTGCGACCTTGGAGACGCCCCCGTTGGATATCGGATCGCGCCGCGAACTGTTTGTCGACGACTACCTCATCGACAGTCTTTCCGGGGCGGCGACTCGACACCTTTTTGAAATGGAACCGGCCACCACCGACCGAGACGACGTGGCGATGATCTGGAACGACGACTGGGAAGGGTCGTGGACCCGTTACAGCACGTACATTGACGAGAATGGCCGGATCAAGGCCTGGTATCACGCATGCCATACGGACGGCAACCGCAACAACCGCACGTGCTTCGCGGTGAGTCAGGGCGGGCTGCGCTTCACCAAACCGGAATTAGGCGTTTACGAATGGAAAGGTTCAAGAGCGAATAAGGCGCTTTTTGACCGGCACACGTTCAAGAATGCCGAGGGCCGATGGGTGGATCAGTCGCACAATTTCGCGCCGTTTCTCGACAGGAATCCGGCCGCGGCGCCCGACGCTAAATACAAGGGCTTCGGCGGGCTGGGAGAAGGCCTGGGACCCGATACCGGCTTGTACGCCTTCCAATCGGCCGATGGGATTCATTGGAAGCTGGCG
>SKKK01000380.1 GCA_007121535.1 Planctomycetaceae bacterium
ACGGCGCTAGCCGCCGGTCGTTCGACAGCCAGCGGAACGGCGCTAGCCGCCGGTCGTTCGACTGTCAGCGGAACGGCTCTAGCCGCCGGTTGGAAATCATCCCAACTACCGGGGGTTAGTGCCTTGCCGCTGAGCCAAGATCAAACAATCATCCTTCGAACGATGCTTGTCAAGGACGCATTAGAAACCCCAATGAAATTTTCAAACGGCGTGGAACGATGGTAGATCCAGGATCCAACGCTCCGGGCTCCGAACCGGAGATCCAACTCGAAGGCGGTACCTACGAGATCATCCGCAATCGGTTGAACGGCCACGCGCGGGAATTGCAGCATCGCCTGAATCAACTGAACGAAGCCCGCAAACAGGTCTTCGGCGCGATCGAAACGAAATTGCTGAACACCGAGCGGATCAGCACCGACCACAACTGCGTGCCGCGCGATTTGGTGGCGGTCGGCACCCGGTTCATCTTCGGCTACAACGTCCACCTGGGCTTGAAGACCGAAACCGATCTGGCCGATGTCTTCTCGGTGTACGAATTCCGCGACCGGACCTTCTCTCGCCAGGAACTGGATCTGATCGACGATCCCCGCTTCGTCCGCGATTTCAAGGAGATCTATCGCTACTATCGAAATGCCGTCTTCGCCAAGTTCTCCAGGATCGGCCCTCATCTGTTCATGGTCTTCCGAGTGGGCAGGAGCGTCACCGACATCAAGACGTTCAAATGGGCCATCGAAAGCGATCGGCTGGTCTACCTGGATAACCGCAGCGATCACGAATTCCGCTACCCGGCTCAACACGAATTCGATTGGCGGCGGACCACCCGGGATCAACATCGCCACGGCATGCATCCGCACGTGTCGATCGACGACCGCGTGTTCGTCGAGACGGTCGGCGGCGATCTGACCATCAAGATCGAAAACAACACCGATTCGGGCGAAGGCATTTACGCCGAGGACGTCGAGAATCGGGATCAAACGCTGGACGACGCCGAGATCTACTATGCGATCGTCGGCAATCTGATCCTGTTGAAAATCCGCCCGTACCAGGAGCAGGATTTCCGTTACATCGTCTACAGCGACAAGATCCAGAAGGCCCGCCGATTGGATTCGATCGCCCACGCCTGCGTGCTGCTGCCCGACGATCACGGGATCATCTTCTCCAACGGCTACTACCTGCAGAGCGGCGAGTGCAAGATTTTCGAGAGCGATCTGACCGACATGCTGTTCGAACGCCGTCTGGCCGCGCCCAACGGGGAAGACTTCCTGTACGTCTTCTACAACCGGGAAAGCGGCGAACACGTACTGCTGCGATACAATCTGATCGAACAGAACGTCGAGACGCCGCTACGCTGCAACGGCGCGGCCATTTTTCCCGCCGGGGAATTGGTCTGTTTTCGCGCTCAACAGGAACCGCAGAAGCATCACGCGCTGCAGATCTGGCAGACGCCGTACGTCAGCGAAGACTTCGTGCCCGAGACTAACACGGATTCGATGCTGTTCAAGATCGGCAACCGGGACCTGGTTCGCGGGATGGCCGAATGCCATGAAGTCTTGAATTTGATCGCTCGGGAAGATTCGTACGCCAACCGCTACGTCGACCTGACGAAACTGGCCGGCGATATCAGCGACGCCTATTTCTGGATCGGCAACCCCGAATGCTTTCAACTTCAGGAAGTGCTGCTGGAAATTCGCGGCACGGCGGAATCGGCAATCGAGGAGTTCGAAAAGGTCACGCGGCTGAAACAGCATACGGCGACCCAGACGCGACAGGTCGAAACTCAAACCCGCGAGATCCTGGCGTCCATCCATCGCCAACGCTTCGATCACATCGATCATTTCGTCCGCTTGCTGGCCGATCTGCGATCGATTCGCGGCGAGATCATCTCGCTGCGCGATCTGCGCTACGTGGATGAATCGCTGGTCGAACGGCTGGAAAAAGAAGTCATCGAACAAGCCGAACGGATTTCGCAGCGTTGCGTCCAGTTCCTGCTGCAGCCCGCCGCCCTGGCGCCTTATGAAAAACGCATCGAAGAAGAAGCGGCGCGGATCGAGTCCCTGAGCAAAGTCAGCGATGCTCGCAAGCTGGAAGAAGAGATCGCCGCCGGCGCTCGCGACCTGGAAATGCTGATCGATATCGTCAGCAACCTGAAGATCGACGACGCCACGCATCGGACGACCATCGTCGACAACATCTCGGCGATCTTCGTTCAAATCAATACGGCGCGAGCCGCATTGAAACGCCAGATCCGCGAGCTGATGTCCGTCGAGGGCGTGGCCGAGTTCAATTCGCAGATCAAGCTGTTGAACCAGGGCGTGGTCAATTATCTGGATGTTTCCGATACGCCCGAAAAGTGCGAAGAGTTCCTGACCAGGATCATGATCCAACTGGAGGAACTGGAAGGACGCTTCGCGGAATTCGACGAGTTCGTCGTGCAGTTGACGGAAAAACGCCAGGAAGTCTACAACGCCTTCGAGACTCGCAAACTGCAATTGGTCGAGGCGCGAAACCGACGCGCGGCGGCGTTGACCAGCGCCGCCGAACGCATCCTGAAGGGCATCCAGGCTCGCGTCGATGCCCTGGAATCGATCAACGATATCCACGCTTATTTCGCGTCGGATCTGATGATCGAAAAGATCCGCGATTTGGTCGAACAATTGCAGCAATTGGGCGATGTCGTCAAAGCGGATGATATCCAAAGCCGCTTGAAGACGCTGCGCGAGGATGCCGTTCGTCAACTGAAGGACCGCCAGGAGCTGTTTGTCGACGGAGCGATGATCATCCGCTTTGGCAAGCACCAATTCTCGGTCAACGCCCAGGCCCTGGATCTGACCACCGTGCTGCGCGACGATCAGATGTTCCTGCACCTGACCGGCACGAACTTCTTCGAAATGATCGAGGACCCCGAATTGCTGGCGGCGCGCGACGTGTGGCAGCAGGAGGTCGTCTCGGAGAATCGCAGTGTGTATCGCGGTGAATACTTGGCGTATGAGTTGCTGAAACAGTTGTCGCTTCCCGCCGCGCAGCAGCAGACCGAGTTGCCTGCGATCGACGAACTCTTGAAGCTCGACCAGCCGCAAATGCTGGCCTTCGTCCAACGCTTCATGGGACCGCGATACCACGAAGCCTATTCGAAAGGCGTCCACGATCACGACGCCGCTCTGCTGCTGCGCGCGCTGCTGGAGATGAAGACTACGATCGGTCTGTTACGATTCCCCACTCGAGCGCGAGCCTTGGGAAAGATCTTCTGGCGGCGATTCGGCGAGAGCCAGCGCAAAGAGCGGATGGCAGCCAAGCTCAGCGGATTCGGAACCGTCGCGGAATTGTTCCCTACGGCCACGGCGCAGAGCCAGTACCAGGCGGGCCTGCGTGAAATGCTGGCCGAGTTCGTCCAATCGTGCGATCTGTTCGAACCGTGGTGGGTCGACCAGGCAGCCGAATACCTGTTCTGCGAACTGAGCGGCGGCACGCCCTGGGTGATCAGCCGCCAGGCGGCCGATCAGCACGAAGCCTTCCAAAACCATCTCCGGCAGACCGGGTTCGAAGGCCGCTTCCAGCAATCATTGACCGCCGTTCAGGACGATCCGCTCAGCACCGTCCTGGTGCTGCGCGACTGGGTCGGCTCGTTCCTGAAAATCCGCCCGGGTATCGGCGAAGAGGAGCGGGAGTACACCGACGAGATCGTCGAGATCCTGATGAGCGGAACCTTCGAGCCTCAGCAGGTCGTCGCGGGGACCGTCTCACGCGATTTGACCGGGCTGGTCGGTTCCCATGCCACCACCGAAGGCGGTCGTTATCACTTGAACTACAATCGTTTCCTGACCAAGCTGGGCCAGTACCAGCAGGATGTCGTCCCGCGATTCCAACGGTACGTCCAGCGGAAGAAAGAGTTGGTCGACGAGGCGCGGGACGGCATGCGTCTGGACGAGTTCCGACCGCGAGTGCTCACGTCGTTCGTGCGCAATCGTTTGATCGACGAAGTCTACCTGCCGCTGATCGGCGATAACCTGGCCAAACAGATCGGCGTGGCCGGCGAAGCCAAGCGGACCGATCGCATGGGGCTGTTGCTGTTGATCTCGCCGCCCGGGTACGGCAAGACCACGTTGATGGAATACATCGCCAACCGGCTGGGCATCATCTTCATGAAGATCAACGGCCCGGCGGTCGGACATCAGGTCACCTCGTTGGACCCCGACGAAGCGCCCAACGCGGCGGCCCGCGAGGAACTGCAGAAGCTGAACCTGTCGCTGGAGATGGGCGACAACGTCATGATCTACGTGGACGACATCCAGCATTGCCACCCCGAGTTCCTGCAGAAGTTCATTTCGCTGTGCGACGCCCAACGCAAGATCGAAGGCGTCTACAAAGGACGCACACGAACCTACGATCTGCGCGGCCGTAAAGTCTGCGTGGTGATGGCGGGCAATCCGTACACCGAGAGCGGCGAAATGTTCCAGATCCCCGACATGCTGGCCAATCGAGCCGACATCTATAATCTGGGCGAGATCATCGGGGAAACCCGCGAGGCCTTCGAGATGAGCTACCTGGAGAATTGCTTGACCAGCAATCCGGTCCTCAGCAAGCTGGCCAGCCGCAGCCAGAAAGACGTGTACGGCATCATCCGCATGGCACAGCAACCGGGCGTCGAGGGCGTCGAATTGGAAGGAAACTACTCGCTGGAGGAGATCAACGAGTTCGTCCTCACTATGCGAAAACTGATCGTCGTCCGCGACGTGGTGCTGCGAGTCAACCAGCAGTACATCCGCTCGGCCGCCCAAGCCGATCAATACCGCACGGAACCGATCTTCCTGCTGCAAGGGTCGTACCGCAACATGAACCGCATCGCCGAAAAGGTGTTGCCGATCATGAACGATCAGGAACTGCAGACGCTGATCCTGTCCAACTACGAAAACGATGCGCAAACGCTGACCAGCAACACCGAGTCCAACCTGTTGAAGTTCAAAGAGATGCAGGGCTGGCTCGATCCGGACGAAACGCAGCGGTGGGCGGATATCCGACGCACGTTCCAGCAGAACCTGAAGATGCAGGGCGTCGACTCGGGCGATGCCGTCGGCCAGGTGATCGTCCAATTGCGGGAATTCAACGATGGCCTGTACCACATCCGCGAAGCGCTCAGCACGGGCGTCCAGCACATGGCCGCCCAGGACACCCAGCAACGCGATCTGTTCCTGAGCGCCATGCTGCAGCACCTGAAGGATCTGAGCGGCAGCCTGCAAACAATCGGCACGTCCGTCCAGCAAGTCACCTCCGAAAGCGGCTTGCTAGGGACTGCAGAAGCACCCGCGGCCGAACCGCCCCCGCAAAGAGTGATCGTCCGGCACTCGGTCCCTCGATCCATCCTGGATGTGATCCGCAGCCAATTCGACCTGATGAATCGCTGGCTGCAACCCCTATCCACCGCGACCGATGCTCAGAACCGGCAGCTCGAACGTCTGCAGCAAGCCATGCAAGCCTGTCTGGCCAACTACAACACCCTGGTCCAGGAACTGGAACAAGCCCGCCCCAACGAGCCGCGCACGAAGTAAGCGGCATTGCATGCCATTGTCATTGCCGCGATCCAGGCGAGGGAATTGCGTTTATTGAAAACCGCTTACTTCGTGCGCGGCTCGACCCCTTTCGCCCGATTCCAGCAAGAAATATGTGGCCCGGTGCTTATCGCATACCCTTTGGATTGGGCATGGGGTAGCATTCCAGATGGGAGGAATGCAACTTTGAAGGGATTCGTCGATGACAGGTTGAGTGCGTTGGTTCGGGTCCCGGTGTCGTCGCCACGCCGCGGCTGTACCTAACCGCTTGTACGGGGAGGGGTATTTTAGCCGAGGCTCAACACCGATGTCAAGCGGGCTGGCACGCCAGAAAGCTCGGCTCGTGGCAAGATGGGCTGCAGAAACGCCGATCGACGAAGAAGATGGCGGATTCTGGCGGGTCAGTCCGTACCGGGGACGCAGCCCCTTGATTCGGTTTCTCAAAGCGGCTCGATTTCCGACCATCCGCTTGGAATCTCCAGGACCGCTGTCGTGATGTTTGCGAGTGGAAAAGACCGTGCCGAGTCCGTCGGCCAGTCGCCCCCTCGGCGGTCATCAGCTAGCGAGAAACTACGTGGTAAAGAAGAAACACCAGATCAGAGCCCGTATTGTCGCACCCCGACCAGGAACCGAACCACTTCACACAGCGAGCTTCCTGGCTTAGTTCAACGGGCGACTTAAGAAATCAGGCGGTGGGGCGTTAGCACGATCTTGCCCGAAAGCCCTCCTGCCTCCTGTATCTGGTGCGCTTGCGCGGCTTCCGACAGCGGCATGACACATTGAATTCTGGCCTTCAATATCTTGCGAGCTAACTGGGCATTGATTTGGCGGGCGCAAGCCTGCAAATCGCTCACACTGGTACCGGTCACGGTGAAGCCATGTAAAGAACAGTTGCGGAGATAGAATGGCCTGACCGAAAAAGGCGACGGTTGCTCACTACCTGCGATGGCAAGAAAACGTCCGTGCCGTGCCATGAGGGGAGTCATTTGCTCCAGGTCAAGTCTGGAAGTTGCTTCCTAAAAATATCAAGACCCGCGGGCGCGAATTCACGTATGGCTTGGCCGACGGCTTCAGTCCGGTGATCCCGCAGAAGTTCGCGGGTACCCGGACACTGCCGCCGGTGTCCGTGCCGATGTCCAAAGGGACGCCTCCCGTTGCAAGAATCGCCGCCGCGCCGCCGCTGCCTCCCGAGGATGTCGCCAGCGAATAAGGATTGTAGGTCCGGCCAAACAGCAGATCGTCGGTGATGTAGCTCATCGTCAGTTCCGACGTATTCGTCTTGCCGACCAAGATGGCGCCAGCGGCTCGCAGCCGGGCCACGGCCGCGGCGTCTTCGGTGGGAACGCAGCGTTCGCGCCCCTTCGTGCCGGCTGTTGACCGAGCGCCTGCGGTATCGAACGAGTCCTTGATCGTCATGGGGACTCCGTGCAGTGGGCCGCGACATTCACCCTTCGCCAGTGCCGCGTCGGCTCTCCTCGCGTCCTCCAGGGCCCGCTCGGCAGTCAGTGTCACCACCGCATTGATCTTCGGGTTCACTTCACACCCCCACGGCCCCAGCCGCGCCGCTGCACAAAGCCATCCCGGCCGAGACAAGAAAAGCCCTACGATCGATGCTGTGCGATCGTGTTTCGGGCTCTGACCTTCTCGTAATCGTGTGGTTCATAGTGGACTCCTTAGTTCTGAAGACTCGACGCCACGGCAGGGAACTCTTTCTCCGACCGCCCCAGTGGCTCTGCTCGACCGCTGTTGGGCGGAAACAGACTTCCTGTGCCTCGCCCAAAAAACAGAGGCGAATGTCATCGCCCAAAATCAAATATTAGCTGTTGAACGGCCATTCAACGCCATCCAGCCATTTGACCAAATCCGAATTGGCAACCTGCCTGAATACGAGCGACCAAGTATTCGACTTCGCCGCCAGCGTGTCTAGATGTCCTCGCAATCTAATATTTTCATTCTTGTCAGCAAGGAATGCAAAGGCGCTCAACCATTTCGACATTTCGTTGAAGAAATCTGCCTTTTCCAGGATTGTGCTTGTTAAGGAAAGTTCTTGTTCCTTGGCGCTTTCAAACGCGTCTTTTAGACTCGCAAGGTCATTGCCAATTGCGACAATTCGATCGTTGAACGTGCTTGCAAGCTCTTGGAAACCACTTGCAGTTAAGGCTCGCCCACGAACATAGAGGTCGTATCCCCGTTCTTGCCCCACTGATAACATACGTAGACCCGTGGTTTGTAGATCAGCTCCGGGTTCTAGCTTGAATCTTGTCACGATAATGGTGTCCCGAAGAGCCTTCGCCAAATGCAGTGCATAGCTCCGATGAATCTTCCCCATGATCGCGGTGGTTGTCATTTGTTCGGAGAGTGAAAAGTAACCAGTTGGGTCAACGAAGTTTACTGGATTTGCATTGGCATACAAAAATCGATGCAACGTCACCGGATTGCGCAGCACCCCACTGAACCGATCCATCCCATAAAACCGCCCGATCGCCGGGTTCATCCATCTGGCTCGCAGATAATCCAACCCCGTCACATGGTCCCGCTGCTCTCCGGCGAACAGGTAGAGGTTGCCCGTGCTACCGATCTGCCCAATCGTCCTACCGAAGGCATCGTAGATGTACGTATCGGTGACGAGGCCGCTGGCGTTGGTCAACACTCGGGTGCTGCCAAGGCCGTCCATGTGGTAGAAGGATTTGCCCGTATCAGCGTGGCGGTTTTGGGAGATCAGGTTCAGCCCGTGGACGTAGGAGACTTTGATGACGCCGCCGGGGGTGTATTCTTCCAACACCTGAGCGTACGGGCGGTTGGCGTCGATCAGGTAGCGGGTTTCTTCGCCGTCGACTGTCTGCGAGACTTTGATGCCGTCGGCGTTGTACTGGTACTCGATGTCGTTCGTCCCGTCGCCATCGTTGTCGACGGCGATCAGGCGGTTTTCGTAATCCCAGTGGTAGAAGACCTGGTCTGTGGCGTTGGTCTTCGAGATGGTGTTGCCGTTGGCGTCGTAGCCGAAATGGGTCGCAACTCCGCCTGCGACCTCGGTCAACAGGCGGTCGTTTTCGTCGTAGGTGTAGCTGGTCAACCCTTCCTCGCTGTCGTCGCGGGTCATGCGGTTGCCGACCGGGTCGTAGGTATAACCGATCGTTCGGGACGGTGGATCGGTGGCTGGGTCCAAGCCGAGATCGTAGATGGATTCCCCGATCAGCCGGTACAAGGCGTCGTAGTCGTACGCCACGTAGCGCCCGTCGTGCTCTTCGACGGCCGTCCGGTTGCCCGTGCGATCCAGCGTGTACGCGAAACTGGCAATCACCTGGTCGCTGGCCGTGTCGCGGTGTTCCAGGTAGGTCAGCCGGTTCACGACGTTATAGACGCGCGTTTCGACGATGCCGTTGGGCAACTCCGTTCCGATCAACCGGCCCGCCGTATCGTACGTGTAGTGGGTCACAGCGCCTTCCGGATCGGTCACCGTGTCGATGCGGTTCAGGACGTCGAACGTGTAGTCGGTCGTTCTGGGCGAATTGCCTGCAACAGAAGTCGTTACGCTGGTGCGGTTTCCAGCCGCGTCGTAGGTGTAGCGGATCTCGCTGCCGTCCGGATCGGTCCTGGATGACAACCGGCCCCGTTGGTCGTACTCGTAGGTGGTCACTCCGCGAGCATCAACGACGGTCTCCCGTTGTCCGGTGGGGCTGTACGTAAAGGCGATCGATGTGCCGTCGGGATAGTGCCTTTCGAGCAACCGATTGTTACTGTCGTACTGGTAGATGATCGTTTGCTGATTGAAGTCGGTTTTGGCAACCACGTTCCCCGCTACGTCGTAGCTGGCGGTGGAACGTTGGCCCAGCGGCAACTCGGTAGCGATCCGCCGGCCCACCCCGTCGTACTCGAACCGCGTCTCTTGCCCGTTGGCATCCCGCTGGCCGATCAAGTTACCCTGCTCGTCGTACTGGTACTCAGTCCTCTGCTCCAGCGCGTCGATCACCGTAGTCAGACGTCCCAGGGCATCGTATTCGAATTGCGTCGCGCGTCCTTCCTGGTCCGTGCTGCCTACGACTCGCCCCAAGGCATCGTGGGTGGTCAGCGTGCTTGTCGCGTCGGCAAAGGTCGTTGTGGTCAACCGGCCCACGGCGTCGTAAACGAACTGCGTGACGTTCCCGAGTGCATCGGTCATCGACGTGCGGCGGCCCGCACCGTCGTAAGCTGTGAGCGTCTCGTGGCCCAGAGCGTCGCGGGTCAAAGTCTGGCGTCCTGCCGCGTCGTACTCGAACTCGGTGCGATTGCCCAGTTCGTCGATCTGAGCGATCACGCGGCCCGCCAGATCGTATTCGCTCTGACTGCGCGGATTGTCGCTGTCGTCTCCCGGCGTGTCATCCGGGTGGATGGTGGTGACCAGGCGACCCGCACCATCGTACTCGTATCGAGTCACATGTCCGGCTCGATCCGTGCTGCTGATTCGGCGTCCTAAGACATCGTATTCCATCGACATCGACGTGCCATCGGCAAAGTCGATTCCGACCAATTGGCCGCGGTCGTCATATCGGAACTCAGTACGGCGGCCCAGTGCGTCGATCGTGGCGGTCTGGTTGCCCAAGACGTCGTATTCGGTGAGCGTGGTGTTTCCTTCCGCATCAGTAACCGAAGTCGGCCGTCCGCTGGTATCGTAGGTCTTGGTCGTCACCAACGTTCGCGGACCGGCCGGCGTGGTCACGATGGTGGTTTCGCTCAATTGGTTGCCATTGGCGTCGTATGTAAAGGTGGTTTGGTTGCCCAAGGCATCGATCTGCTTCGTCACGTTACCCGAGCCGTCGTACTGGAAATTAGTGACGTGACCCACAGCATCGGTGATCGAAGTCTGGTTTCCGGCCGAATCGTAGGTGTACCGCGTCACGTTGCCGACGGCGTCGGTCGTGGTCAGTACGTTTCCGGCGCCGTCGTAGGTGTTGGCCGTCGTGCTACCCAACGGGTCGATCGTCGTGGCCAAGTAGCTGACCGGCCGCGGATCGCGGATCCCGGAGAACAACCCGGGAACCGTCGTGGTATAGGTGTACCGTGTCCTGTTTCCCAGAGCATCGGTTTGGCTGAGCGTATTGCCCCATGCGTCGTAGGTGTATGTGGTCGTGTGGCCCAGCGGATCGGTCTGAGTCAGCACGTTGTTGCGCGTATCGTAGGTCCGCCGCGTGATGCCGCCCATCGCATCGACTTCCGTGACCACATTGCCTCGCAGGTCGTACTCGAAGACCGTCGAATTGCCCATTGCGTCGGTAATCGTCTCGGTGAAGTTGTCCGGATCGTGGACCAGATGGACCGGATTCCCCTCCGCATCGAACAGCGTGACCAAACGGCCCTGATCATCGTATTCCGCCCGCACACCGGTCCGGCCCAGCGGATCGATCACTTCGGTCAAGAAGTGCGGGCGACGCGGCTCGTTGTACACAAACGCCGTGGCGTTGCCCTCGCGGTCGATCACCTTGACCAGATCGCCCTTGGTGTCGTACTGGTAGCGGATCTTCTGGCCGGCGAGGTCCGTGACGGCGATGATGCGCCCGCGGGGGTCACGGTCGAAGGTGATCCGCGTGCCGTTGGAGTGGTCGATCGACGTATCGGTGAAGGTCAGCGAGTGGCCGTTGGTCTCCCTCACGATGCGCAGACTGCCCGATTTGGCGTCGATCTGGTACAGCAAGCCTTCCTCGATGGTCAGGTAGTAGACGCCGCCGAAGTTCAGCGCATCTGCCGGGTTGTAGGGCAAGCCGTTCGGCGAGTAATACTCGCCATACGCGTTCAGCATCAGCGTGTGGATAGGGACGGACAGGCGACTGGTGACCCCAGCATCCGGCACGAACGCGGGCTCTCTGAACCCGAAAATACTGCCCGCGAAACCCGCTGCGAGGGTGGGCCGGAACGTGAAGCTCTGCCTCCGTCCGCCCGGCAATGTCACGTACACCCGGGCTCCCTCGTAGAACGCGTTGTAGATCCCGACCTCCTGCTCGAACTCGCTGGTCGGCTCGACGCTGGTCCGCAGGTCCACGTCGCGGAACTCCAGCCGCCAGCCGTAGCCCAGATCGTTCTGCTGCGCGGCGGTCAAGCTGTCATAAGTCCGCGTGACCGTGATCGGGACGCCTGAGACCGGGATTGACAGATCGGTGAAGGACAGCCGGAAGTTGCCGATCTTCAGATCCCCCGCCACTTCGATGATGTTCTCGATCATCGCCGTATTGCCGCCGGTATCGACGGCCGCCAGCCGCAGACGGTACGTGCCGTTGGCTAAGCCCGTCGGATCGAACCTGCCCAGCGTGCCGTTGACGACCTCCGTCGTGCCGCCGAACATGGTGACGAAGTGGTCGCTGCCCACCGGAGCCGCCGAGACCGTGTAGCTGACCAGGTTGTCCTCGGGGTCGTCCACCGTCCCGATGACGTCCACCGGAGCCGTAATCACCGTGTTGTCGGCCGGTGAGACGATCGCGACGTGCGGCGCGTTCTGGTCGCTGGTGTCGATCACCGTCAGCGTCGTAGTCGCGGTGCCTGTGTTCCCCGCCGCATCGCTCGCGTAGGCCAGAATGCTGTACTGCCCGGCTGGCTCGGCGCGCAGGGTGATCCGTCCGGCCGCATCGAGCGGCACGTTCTGGTCGTCGATCTTCAGCCCGATCGCCGTGACGCCCACATTGTCGGTGGCCGTGACGGCCAGCGTCACCAACGAGCCCAGCGCGACCGGGTTGGCGCTGACGAACAGATTGACGCGCGGCGTCTGCTGATCGGCCAGCACGGCCAGATCGTAGTCCTGTCGGATCCAGGCCCCGTGGCTGTCGGTGGCCGTGATCTCGATGCGGTGGATACCGATGTCCGCGATCCGGGGACTCCAACTGACTCGGCCCAGCGTATCGATCACCATGCCAGGCGGGCCGAGCAGCGAGTAGCGGATCGGATCGCCGTCCGGATCCGTCGCGCGCACGTCGTAGCGGTAATTCAATCCGGCATATACCGTGGTAACCGGCGACGACGTGATCGTCGGCGGCTCGTTCTGCTCGACCACCTTCAGCGTATAGTACTGCGTGCCGCCGGAACCCAGCGGATCGACCGCCGCCACCACGACCAAATGCTCGCCGACTTGGCCCAGCGTCGGGGTCCATTCGATCAGTCCGGTCGCGGCACCGATCGCCATCCCGTCGGGGTTCTCCAACAGCAGGTACTCGATCGGATCGCCGTCCGGATCGACCGCCGTCACCTGGTACTGGTAGCGCTGGTCGGCCTCGGCCACGAACACCGGGTCGGACGTGATGACCGGCGGGCCGTTCGACGAAGCGTCCCTGACGACCACTGTGTAATCCTGCGTCGCCGAGCCGCCTTGACCGTCGGTGACCAGGACCGTCACGTCGTGGCTGGTCGCCTGGTCCGACTGCGGAATCCACTGGATGAACCCGGTTCTATCGTCGATCGTCATCCCGGCCGGCGACGCTGTCAGACTGAACTGGAGCAGATCGCTGTCCGGGTCGGTGGCCCGCACGGCGTAGACGTACAGTTCGTCGACGTAAGCCTGCGTAGGCGGGACCGAGGTGATACCCGGCGGGAGATTCACCGAGCGGACGGTCACTGTGTAACTCTGAGTCGCGTAGGCGCCTTGCGCATCGGTGACCCGCACCACCACCTGGTTCTGTCCGAGCTGACCGTCGGTCGGCGTCCAGCGGACGGTGCCGCCGAGCGCATCGATCGACATCCCGGCCGGAAAAACGTCCAGGCTCCACGTCAGCGGATCACCGTCCGGATCGGTTGCCTTGGCGTCGTAGGCGTACAGACGCCCGACCGTTCCCGACAGCGGCGGTGTGGACACGATCGTCGGCGGCCGGTTCGTGTCTTGCTCGACCACGTTGATCGACCAGCCTTGCGTTGCCAATCCGCCACGCCCATCGCTCACCACGATCTCGACCGGATTCGGTCCCAACTGATCCGGTTCCGGCACCCACCGGACCAGTCCGTTCTGATCGACTTCCATGCCTGCCGGGTAGACGTTCAGCCCGTAGCCGAGCGGATCGCCGTTGGGATCGAAAGCCTCGATCTGATAGAAATACGTCCCGCCCAATCGGATCGAGCCTCGCGGCGTCGACGTGATCTGCGGCGGGTCGTTCGTTGCCGAGGCGACCACAGGCAGGTCGAACGCCTGAGTCGTGCTCGCCCGTCCATCGCTGGCCGTGATGGCCACATGGTGGCTCGCATCCGCCTGCAGCAGGCTCGGCGTCCACGTCGTCAACCCGGTCGTCGCATCGATTTCCATGCCCACGGGTCCGACCAGACTGAACGTAATCGGATCCCCATCCGCATCCTGAGCCCGGACCTGGTACTGCCAAGGCAGCTCCGCCACCGCCGGCCCCATCGGTCGAGAAGTAATCACTGGCACCGAATTGGCTGGACTCACCGTGATCTGGAACGATTGCAAGTCGACCCCTCCGCGCCCATCCGAAACTCGCAATGTCACATCGTGGACACCCACCTGTTCGGTACGCGGCTGCCAGACAACCACCCCGGTTGAAGCAACCACGGCCATCCCTTCAGGTCTGACGAGGAGATCGTAGGAGAGCGTATCGCGATCTGGGTCGTAGGCAGAGGCGTTGTAGCGGTACCGCAGACCCTGTTCGACCTGCAGCACCGGATCGGAGGTAAACACAGGCGGCCGGTTCTCCGGCAACGGTTCGTCGCTCAGCCGATTGCCGAAATCGATGCCCGTGACGATGCTTCCTGACTCGATTGTTACCACATGCCAAGTCGTTTCCGGCAGCGTCGAGACCCAGCCAGGCTGCGACTGCTCCGCAACGAAGTACGTTCCCGGTGGAAGATTGTTAAAGCTGTAGTGGCCCTGAGTATCCGTTGTAGTCCAACGTTCGCCAGGATCGCGCTGCCCATTTTGATTCTGATCCAGGTAGATGATCCAGCCTTCGAGTCCCGGCTCATCCTGGTCGAAGACTCCGTCAGCATTCGGGTCCTGAAACTTGGTGCCGTGGATCTCTCCCGGCACGGCGTCCAAAACCTCAATCGTGAAGCTTTGCTCATCAAACCCACCGCGGCCGTCCTCGACGCGGACGGTAACATCGACTTGCGGCGGGTAGCTAATGAACTCGAAGTCGTCGAAGTAGAAAGTCCAGGTAGGACGCCAGGAAGGAGCTTTTATGCCGATACCAACCCACTCGATCGGGGGCGACTCTCCAAGCGACTCATAGACATTGATGCCGTCGATGGCAAATCGTATGGCCGATGGCGTTACCTCGATGGTCCAATGGTGCCAGCCGATTGATCTTGCTACGGAGGTGTAATGGATTTCCGGGCAATTGATGCGATAAACGTCACCTCTCCAGTCGTCAGTAAAAATGGCAGAGCGGTGCCCCGATCCATAGAGATCAATCCAGGAGTAATTGCTATTGTTACTACCTGCCGCTGTGTCGTAGACCCAAACAGAGAACCGGCCGTACGTCGGCTGGGAAAACTCGTGGTATAACCTTACATCCTTGTGCTGTCCGGTGTTCGTGGAAGTAAACTGCACGCTCTGGGTGCCGCTGTGAGCCTGAGCGGTCGAGGGAAAGGCTATGTAGCCAGACTGCTCATCCTTGGTCCAAAACGGGTCGAGCGAGGAACCTTCAAAATCGTCGGAGAAGCTTGGCTCAAAAGGAGGGAACCATGTTATTTCCCCCGTATCAGCACTGATAGTCATTCCGGCGGGCCCATCGATTAACAAATATGTCAACGGATCGTTGTCCGGATCGATTGCCTCCACGTCGTAGGTATAGTCCTGCCCAAGAAATGCTTTCGTCACTGGAGGCGATACGATTCGCGGAGGGCGATTACCGATCACCGCAATCGTGAAGCTCTGCTCATCAAACCCGCCGCGGCCGTCCTCGACGCGGACGGTGACGTTGTGTTCGCCGAGGTCGCGAACTGTAGCATTCCAGGAGATGCGTCCGCTAATCGCATCAATTGTCATGCCAGCAGGATGGACTGGCAATGAATACCAAAGGGGGTCGTCGTCTGGATCGATAGCCTCAACGTCATACCCGTACGAAAACGCGGGGATGGAGCCAATTGCCCCCACAGCGTTGATGTCCGCCTGGCCGTACGGATAACCACTTTGATTCGGCGGCGCGTCTGTGAGTCGCACGAAGCGAAACTGGGCACCAGGGTTCACGAACGGTTTGATATCAATGCCTGTGGGCTGGCCTGAGACTACCCCAAGATCGATCCAACTGACCCCGTCCTCGCTGATCTCGACCTGAAAGTTCTCTACTGCACCGCCGGATTCAAAGATGAACAGGTCGAGTCCGTTTTCGAAGTCATCCTGATCGACCAGTAGGTTGTCAACGAATTCGAGAATCAAGATACCGTCTTGACCTAGTGAGACGCTGCTATAAATCGTCGTCGGTATGTTGGGAGGACCTAAGGCTTTGGATGGATCATCATGTGGTGGGCCAACATCTGGTCCCGGAGCGTAGTACACCACTCGATCCGCGAACGACAAGTCGCCAAGTGGGTAAGCGTCCGGGATAAGCATGGTGTAGGGATAGGGGCGAGATTTCGTGACGGGATGCACGTGGGGCTGGGTGACGAGCCGAAACGTGAGGGGGGATGGATGCATCGCCGGGGGAATGTCCTGCTCACCGCCATCGGCTCAGGACGCGACGGTCGCCGAGCTGGAGGGGCGCAGGTCAAAGCCTCGCGTGTCGTCCGGCTTGCTGGGCGGGGCTTTTCGCAAGGGCAGTGCGTCGCGCGAGCCGCTCGGGTGGAAGACGCAGCAAAAGTAGAACGCCCCACGAAAGACCGGACGCAGGGTCTTGGCGACGCCAAAATATTCTCGGAGACAGACGACGTCAGCAAGGCGATTGGGCAAATGCGGGGCAAAGGGAAACTGGACGAAGGAACATGGGGGGGGCAAGCGAATTTTGGGCAAGGGAATTTTTGATGATGCACGTTCCGGCAGGGGCCTGCTGTTTTTTTGTCAGCGAATCAATCCCGGCCGGGAATTCGTTGATTCCTTGATTCGTTGGGCAGTCCGATTGCCATCAGGTCGGGGGAACAAGCTTGGCTGAGCGTTGCGGCCGTCCCCACGTCGATCTGTGCTTCGCTCGCCGAGTGCCTCCTTCAGACACATTGTCTCCAGCAGATTCGGAGAGGCCAACAGAT
>SKKK01000274.1 GCA_007121535.1 Planctomycetaceae bacterium
CCGGGGTGCTGTCGACGGGGATGGCCTACCGCGACCAACCTTGCCTGTTGGTCGACGTGGGCACCAACGGCGAGATCATTTTGAAGCAGGGGCAGCGGATCTTGGGTTGTGCGACGGCCGCGGGCCCGGCGTTCGAGGGTGCGGGGCTGTCCAGCGGGGTGCGAGCCGGTGACGGCGCCATCAGCCACATCCGCTTGGACGTTCAGAGCGCGGAACCGGAAATCGAGCTGATCGGTCACCGTCCACCGATCGGTATTTGTGGCACCGGGTACGTGGACTTTATCGCCGAAGGTCGCGTCAGCGGGCTGATCGGGCCCCAAGGACGCTTTTCCGATCGTTTCGCCCGGCATCCGAGACGGACCCATCGCGAACGCCACCGACGATTCGAAATCGCAAGACAGGCGGATGGGAAAATGATCGCGATTGCCGAATCGGACATCGCAAGCCTGCTGCAGGCAAAGGCGGCGATCGCGGCCGGCATCGTTTGCCTGCTGCGTCGAGCTGGGCTGCAGCCCGAAGACGTGGCAACGTTGTACCTGGCGGGCGGTTTCGGCTTTCACATGAACATCGACAGCGTGCTGCGATGCGGTTTGCTGCCGGGCTTTTCCGGCGAGCAGATCGAATTGGTCGGAAATAGTTCGCTGGCCGGCGCCTTTATGGCATTGATGGACAGCGGCGTACTGGCCGAGATGAAACAGGTCGCGCGGCGTTTGGAGATCGTCGAATTGAACCTGGAACCGGATTTTGAATCGGTGTATATCGATCAACTGAGCTTGCCCTGATCGGGTATGACGGAACCCTTGCCGTCGCCCCGGGTAGCCTATCTGGCGTCTCGGTCGCGCCGCAGGCGTGAGAAGTCTGTGCTGAAATTCAAGGCCAAGGTGCGGGAACGGACCGTCCGCAAACGCAACTTGGATGCCGAGGTGATCGTCAAGCTGAACCGAGTGATTCGGGGAACGGCGAATTATTTTGCTGCGGGCTTCAGTACGTGTCGTTGGATGTCCTGCCGATGCAGAACCTCGGTCATGCAACCATCGGCGGGTTCTCCGTACAGGTCGCGTCGCGGTCGATCGGCCAGCAGTTGTTGGATCGGCTGGAAGACGGCCAATAGGGCCTGGTAATCGGGGTCGTCCTTGGTCTGGAAGACGACTCGATCACACAACTCGGTCCCCCCGGCTCGCAGCGCCAACGGAGCCAGCATGAATGCGTTCTTTTCGGGTTGTTCGATGCGCAAGTACCACGGTCGCGGCACGCTGGCGATCCCTTGCTGGTCCGGCAGATGGCATTCGGCGCAGCGTCGAGCGGTAACCTGCTGAAAGACTCGTTCAAAATCGTCGGGCCACATCTGGCGGCAACCGGGACGGTCTTGATGGTTCGTATCGCTGGTCCCATAGTAGGGCACGTTCAGATCGATCCAGGCGAAGATCCGACGTTTCTCCGCATCGCTCAGATCGACGCGCCGTTTGCCTCGCGCGTCGGGATGGCCGTCCAAAACCAAGTCGGCCAATCGGCTGACGGGGGAGCCCCATGTTTTCGGTTCGATCTGCAGGATGTTGGATTCCGAACCGTTGTACGTCGAGATCCACGAGGTATAGGGATTGCGAAAATCGACCTGTCGGGCGCCGCCGACCTTCGAGTCTTCTGCAGGAGTGCCTTGGCGGGCCAGGGTTTCATAGGAAACGTTGAAGAAATCGGTCATATCGCCGGACAGATCCACGCCTCCGCTGGGCGAGTGGGCATGGTGGCAATGAACGCAGTGGCGATCCAGCACGGGTTGGACGATGCGGCGATAGCTGAAACCCCGAACGCCCCATTCGGGAGGATCGAGCGGCCGCGGCCGTTTCCCGAAAGCAGACGGCAGATCGGTCGCTGGCGGGGCGTGCGAGCGGTCTTCATGGCAGCCCACGCAGCTCTGCGTTTCGCCGGCCATCAGGTGCGTAAAGCTTCGCATTCGCTGGACGGCTCGGCCATGCCGGTCCAGCGCCATGAAGTACAGCGGCCGACCGGCGGGTACTTCCAAGGCGGCAGAGCCGTCCGGCTCGATCGGCGCTTGGCCCCAAACTCGTTTAGGAGCGTACGTGGCGCCGCAGGATACGACCGGGAATTGAAAGCCGAACGCCCGCAGATTCGGATGGATCTCGACCGGCTTGGCGATCTCTTCGACCACCCGCACCGCGACGATCTCGCCTCGATCCACGTGCGGCTCGAGCCCCCGGTACACATCCTGCAGATAGACCGCTGCGGTGTCAGGCGGCAGTTGCAGCGATTCGGCGACCGGGTTGGTCGACGACAGCACGGCCGGCGGGTTGGTAGCTCGGACAGGCTGCGGATTGAAAAAGCCCATCGAGCTTCTTGCCCGCAGCAGCAACGCCTGCTCGGTGCCCTGGTAGTCCCGTACCACGATCGAACCACTGTGCGATACGACGAAATAGTTCTCGTCCAACGGGAACGGATTTTCGTAGGGGCCTCGGACGTGGTTGCCATCGCCGTGATCGACGCGACCGATGTTCACTTCCGGGGTCAGGTTTTGGATCGCTTCCTGCGCGTTGACTCCCAGACGCCGGTCGATGATGCCCACCGCACCGCGAGCGGGTCCGTTATGAGCGGTCAACAGGCACAGGATCTTGTCGCTGCCCGGCAGCGATCGAGCTTCCATGAAGGTGGCTGGGCTGAGCACGCGATTGCCGAAGTAGACTTGCAGCCCCGTACCATCGGGCCGGATCGTCCACAGGCTCTGAATCGGGATCGCCGGTCGGTCCACGTATTCCCATCGCGCGAAGATGATCCGCCCATCGTCCAGTACCGTTGGCGTGAAATCGTTCAAATAGTTCGCCGACAGACGCACCGGATTCGATCCATCACGGTCCATCCGATACAACACGCCCACAGGCGAGTTCCAGCAGTAGGCGTATGCGCTGGTTCTGGTCGATAAGAAGGCGATCCCCCCGTCGGGCAACCAGCAGGGGTTGAAGTTGTAATGGGCTCCCTCGGTCAGCTTGACCAGCCCGGTGCCATCCATGTGCATCCGATAGATTTGGTAAGTCTCCGACTCGGACCGTCGCCAACTGAACAGGATCTCGGACCCGTCGTACGACAGACTCAGGTCAAGCAACTGGCCATCTTGGGCATCGAACAATGGTTCGAGTTCCCCGTTGGCGTACCAGCGATACAGCCCGCCGCCAGGTCGAAAATCTTCATTGTGGTACGTGTAGACGTGCGACGGCCGTAGCGCCTGGCGCTCGATCACCAACAGGCTGTCGAAACCCAGGCTGCCGGATCGGATCTTGGCGACCAACGCCTGCGATGGAATAAAGTCCAAATGGCCATCGGGCGTGATGAACGTCCCCAGTGTCGCCGGGTCGGGCGACGCAGCAAAGATCCGGATCTCCGAAGCGCCCGGATTGGGGCCGGAATCGGCACGGGGGAAACGCAACGTGAGGGTCCTTGCCTGGATGGGCTGCGGTAACGTGATCCGTTGCGGTCCATGGCCAGGTCGCAGGTCGGCTTGGGCCACGATCGAGGTGTCTTGATCCACCAAAACTTCGATGCTCAGGAAGTTTTCGTCCCACAACCAGGCGGTTCGTCCGTAATAGACGATCTCGCCGATGGTCACCGGTTCAGGCCAGGAGTACGACAGCCATGCGCCGGCGGCCCGGGCCTGAGGTACGCACCAGGCTTGGCCCAAATCCGATCGGGAGCCGGGGTCCGGGATTCGATCGTTGGCCGTGAATCGACCGGCGTACCGATCGCCGTACCGTCCGCTTTCGGTGATCGCGGCTTCCCGTGCCAGATTTCGCACTTCGGCGCTGGATGCACCGACCGGCAACGCAACCAGCCACACCAGACCCCCGATCGCCGCTGCCCGAACCGCTGAACCCCAAGCATCCGCCATCGCAACCTCCACCGCTGGACAAGCGTTCCACCCGAACACTCGATCCCCGATCACACGTTCGAACGACCAACTGCCAGTTTACGCCGGACGTTGCCGAGTGTCCAGACAGATTGCCAGACGCTTGCAGACGGCGGAAACTTGTGTTAGCCTGGAAGGTCGGGTGGATGATGCCTGCCGGCCGACATCCGCCTTGGGCTCTGTCAGAAAAGGGATCTGACCCTGTCCCGGCACACCGGATTTCCCGAGTTTTCCGCGTGCCCTCCAAAGGGTCTGCCCCCTTTTCTGACAGAGCTTCGGGTTATCCCCACCGTACACCATGGGCCGGCTCCCGCCTTGAACCCTTGATAGGCTTGCTGAATCAACCTCGATATTGTTCCGGCACGCAACACAGCAAGACGCCCTTTGTCGTGACGGAACTTCCAGTGGGAGTGATCCGATGCGGAAGAAAGGCAAACGTGGGCAGCACGAATGCTCGTGCGCTATCCCGCAATCCGACTGGCTTCCTCCAGAATCCAGTCCGAACCGTCACGCGAGCCAATTGATCCTGTCGGAAGCCCGAGAGGGATCGGGGCCATTGTGCATCGTGGGCCGCGAGGTGCAATTGGTCTGGTACGCGACCGAGCGTGACCGGGACAGGCAGCGTCGGGGAAAACTGGTCGCCGTGCTCGAATTCAAGGATTGCTATCGGCAACAAGATCCCCACGGCGACTGCTACCACTTTTCGGCCGTTTTGATGGAGGATGTCAGCGGCGAGTATCGCCAGTGGCTGGGGCACCAGCAGCATCGAGGCCGACCTTTCGGCGAGCATGCGGACGTGCTGGAGACGGCGATCCGGTTCTCCGTGGCCTCACCGACCCGGACCGAACAAGCGGTGGCACTGGAAGTGGCCGGTCCCCAGCCATTTTCGATCCACCATCCGAAGCTGGACGAGCTGAGCAGCCCCCAACTGGACATGATGTTTGACGTGATGAGCTTCCTGTACCAGAGCATCCCGGGCATGGAGATGATGAGCGAGCTATGCGGCGAGTCCGATTCCGATCACCGATCTGCCTCGGCCGAGCCTCCGCCACTGATGAGTCTCCTTCACCACGCGATGTCGTAAGGCGGCACTCAGCCTCAGCGCTCGTCGGACCGATGCAGCTTTCGATGCCTAGGAACCTTTGGAGGGAATCAAGAAAAACGGGGCTGATCCGAAACTTGTTGGAGTCTGCGGGGTTGATGAACGAACCGGTATCGGGCGGTTGCCCCTCCGGGAAGCTGGATGTCGAAATGCCTGGTTGGGGGGGCGTGGCTCAACAAGACATGTCTTGGCACTGGGGCGCGACAGATGAAATGCGCGAAGCTGACCTATGCGTCGATGCTTCGTATTGCAGAAGTCGGCGTCAAGGTGAAGCCCATGCGTCCATCGCATCCCATCCTGCGATATCTGGCGGTCATGCCCCTGATCGTCGCGCTGGCGTGTTGCGCTTATATCTACACGTATTCCTATTCCATTCACCAAGTGACATTCGTTCCTTACGAAGCGTTTGATACGGTTCCTGATGCTTGCGGGATGGTTTCCTTGGAGGCCGATGGGGCAGTCATCGATTTCCGATTGCCAGACTCGACGTTTTCAGACGCGACGATTGCCGAACTGCAAGAGCGACTTGCGGACCCATCTGCTAACGACTTCGAATGGATGGTTCGTTGCGTCAAGCTGGTACAGTCACGTTTGAACGCGACCGATGCTACGAAGCCCATGGCCCGGTCTTCGGACGCCGAGCACCTCTACCGGAACGGTATGGACAAATACTGCCAGTGTAGCGAGCATGCCATCTTGCTGAATGAAATCCTGCAGTTGTTTCAGCGTCAGGCTCGCGTGCTGTGGCTGGAAGGACACGTCGCCACGGAATACTTTGATCGCGACTTGAGCAAGTGGGTCTTCGTCGATGCTCACATGAACGTGCTGTTCGTCGATTCGAGTCAGACGCCGATGTCCGTCGCCGAAGTGATCTATGCCGCTGAACGCGGATTACCGTTACGTGCCATGCCGATTCGTTCCGAGAGCAAACAGGCCCACTCGCTCGGGTTTCGCGACATCGACTGGCTATGGTACCGCAACATCTTGCTGAACGGCGAATGCTACGTCTTGTCCGGCAGCACGCTGCGCGACCCTTCCCGCTGGACTCATTTGGCCAGATTCCACCGGCGGCCGCAGGTGCTGGTGCTTTCGACCCGTTACGACACGTCACCTGGCAAATACCTGCACTCATTCAAGCTGCGGAAGGCTTTGCTGTTCTTCCTGGCGATCGTCCTTGGACATTGCCTGTTGGTCTACGCCGGTCGAGTTCGACGTAACGGGCGATCTGATGTTGGGGCTGGGGCGTCGTCCGGATGGACGACCGGGAGACCGCTCGATTCGTGAAGCGACGGTCGAACGGGTATCCCATGAAGTGCGGTAGCGCTTAGGCCATCTTCAACGTTTTGCCGATCGCCCGCCGCGCTTTGTTCCGCTGTGTTAGCCAAACCCGTCCTGCAACTCCAGCAAGGCCCGCGATCCGCAAGACGACGGAGGCATGTGTCTGTATGTGGGTGGCACCTGTCGCGCGTATCGCGTTACCTGGAAAACGCCTTGCCCGAAAACGATTCCCGACCCCGTTGCGTACCATCCAACCAAATCCGACACTTAGGGTTCTACGCGTACTAAGTGAAACCTTTGCCGGTTCTTGAGGAGGCGAGCGACGGGTATGGCGGATTCGATCGAAAAACTGAAAGCCATCGTTCGGGAGTTGGAAGACGAACTGCACCAACTGGCGGCGGTCGACGAGCAAGCGGCCGAGTTGTTGCACGAGGCGATTCGCGAGATCGAGGACGTCTTGCATCCGCGTCAGATGGACGACTCCGACGCCGCTGCGACGAACGCGGTCACCGAAGGGCAAGCGGATGCGGAACGGCTGGACGAAACGCTCCCGTCCGATAGCCAGGATTCGTTGATCGAACGATTGAGTTCAGCGGCTCACCAGTTCGAGAGTTCCCATCCTACGTTGACGGGAATTCTCAGCCGTTTGATCGACGGCTTGGGACAGATGGGGATCTGATGCATCGTGACCCGTTGGCTCAAATCCTGCAGTTCAAGACCAGTTTGCCGAACTGCGGAGAATCGGCCATGTGAGCAACCGCCGTCGCGGCATCGTCCAGCGAAAAGACCTGGTCCACCACGGGGTGAATTTGGTAATGACGAACCATGTCCAGCATGGCGGCGAAATCGTCGGGCGACCCCATCGTCGACCCGATCACTTTCAGTTGTTTCCAAAATACCTTGAACAAATCGAACTCGGCCGGTCGCCCGGCCGTCGATCCGTAGCTGACCAGTCGCCCGCCGGGAGCTGCTATCCGGATCAGGTTGCGGTAACCGGAGCCTCCGGCGCTGTCGATCACCAGATCCATCGGTCCGCAACGTTCCAACAATTCTCGATCCCAGCCGTCTCGGCGGTAATCGAAACCGTCGCGAGCCCCCAAGCTAACCGCGTGCTGGATCTTGCGAGTCGACGAGCTGGTTACCCAGACTTCTGCGCCCGCCGCCACCGCAAATTGCAACGCAAACGTGGCCACGCCGCCGCCGATGCCGGTGATCAATACGCTCTGCCCCGCGCGTACCTCCCCCTGGACGATCAGCGCCCGGTAGGCTGTCACCCCGGCCAACGGCAACGCCGCGGCCTCTTGCCAACTGAGATGCGTCGGCTTGTCGAATAACGATTCGATCGGTACCTGGACCGAAGTGGCAAACGTACCATCGTCGGGCATGCCTAATACCCGGAACAAGGGTCCTTGTGCCGCAGGATTCGGACCCCAATCGAGCCCGGGATACAGAATAACTCGGCGGCCCAGCCATGACGGCGAGACGTCGGTACCAACTTGGGTGACCGTCCCCGTTCCGTCCGACCCCAACACGGTGGGAGTCTGGATATTCGGGTACTTGCCTTGGGTGATCCAGTAATCTCGGCGGTTCAAGCCGGCCGCCTGTAACTGGACAATCGCCTGCCCAGCTCCTGGAACAAGCTCCGGCCGCTCGATGCACTGCATCGCTTGCCCCATCGCCGAAAAAACAACCGCTTGCATGGTAATTACCCGCTCCAAAGGCTGGATAAAGATCGGCAACTCGCACAAAATAATCTACCGCGACCGACACAGGTCTACGACCCCATAATCTACTGCGCTCGGCGCGGGTCTCCGACCCCGCCGAAACGGCCGACCGAAGGTCTCCCTCAATACTGGAGCCCTTCGGTCGGCGGAGTGGCTCGGTAAGAGACCGGCCCCCAGGTCGGCGGAGTGGCGCGGCCAGAAACCGGCCACAACCAGGGGGAAACCTGCCACAACGCAGCGGGAAGGACGTCGGACGCCCGATTCCCAGATCGTCTGGGATGCCTGGCGTCAAGTCAATACGGTCACGGGAATGCGTTCGGAGATACAAATCTCACACGTCTCCGCATTTCTGGAGAAACAAAACATAAAGGAGCGGGTTTATCCCTGCTGTTCCCTTCACTTTCGGAGAGTGTTGTTGTTCTGACCGTGTTCACTAGGAGTCTAAACATGCAGAAACGTACGTTCGCTTTGTTGTCGCTGGTCGCCCTGTTGGCGACTGCCCTTGTTGCCTCGACCGCATCCGCTCAACCTGGCGTCCGTGGTGCCCCAGGCGGAGGTGGTCCCGGCGGAATGGGGGGTGGATTATTGAGGTTGCTGGAGATGCAGGCCGTGCAGGAAGAAATCGACGCATTGGACTGGCAACTCGAGAAAATCGCAGCTCTGAGAAACGAAGCGCGTGGTGAGCGCCCGACCGGGGATTGGCGAAACATGTCCGAGCAAGAACGGGCTCAGGCCATGGAAGAGATGCGTGGGCGAGCCGCCGCCGCTGAGGAAAAACTAGCGGACATTCTTGTGCCGCCACAGATGAACCGTCTGCGAGAGCTTTCGTTACAGCAGCGTGGCGTGCGAGCGCTGACCGATCCCCAGGTGGTGGAGCAGTTGAAGCTGACCCCTCAAGTTGTTGAAAAAGTCACGGCCCAATTGGAGGAAAACCAGAACTCGATGCGCGAACAAATGCGTGAGATCATGCAGGGTGGCAATCGCGAAACGGCTGGCGAGCGGATGCAGCAGTTGCGTCAGGAGATGGATGGAAAAGTTCTCGCCGTATTGTCCGGCGCGCAACAGGCTGGGTGGAAGGAAATGCTTGGCGAAGACTTCGAATTCCCGCGAGGTCAATTCGGGGCTCCCGGTGGTCGAGGCACGCAGCCACGGCAGGAAGGCGCCGGTGGGGGACGCGGTCGAGGCGCGGGCGCGGGTCAACGTGGCCAAGGCCGACAGGGGGGTGCCGGTGGCGGACAGCGCGGACCCCGAGCCTGAGAATCTGCCCAAGGATTTCGGATTCGGCAAGCAGCGGAAGACGGAAGCCGGAACGAACGTCGAGAATTGCGTGGCTGTTTCGCGGATTGACCGCGGAACAGCCTTTTTTTCTTTTCTTGCGATGGTGGCGCCGCCGTAGCCTCTTCTGATGTTGATCGACGCTGTATAATGGCGGACTGATTCACGTGCTCCGTGATCCTCAGAAAGAAAGCCCAGGCCATGAAAACCGCCGACGGACAGATTCAAGCCATCGAACGCAGTCCGGAACAGTTCGAGCAACTGGTGATCGAGAACCTGTACCACATGCACGGCCAGGCACTGCCCTCGGCCACGCTCCGCGATGCCTACATGGCATTGGCCTATACGATCCGCGATTTTCTGATCGAGCGTTGGCGAAAGACGAACGAAGCCTATTACGAAGCGAATCCGAAATTCGTGTATTATCTGTCCGCCGAGTACCTGCCGGGCAAGCAATTGCCGCAGAACATGCTGTACACCGAAACCATGGATCTGGTGCGGCAGGCCTTGGCACGCTATCCGTTCGATATGGAAGAGATCGTGAATCTGGATGCCGAACCGGGGCTGGGCAACGGTGGGCTCGGTCGACTGGCTGCCTGCTTCCTGGATTCGCTGGCAACGCTGGGAATCCCGGCGGTCGGCTACGGGCTTCGCTACGAATTCGGGATTTTCGAACAGGCTTTCGAGGACGGCCAACAGATCGAGAGGCCGGACAAATGGTTGATGTACGGCAATCCATGGGAATTCGTACAATCTGACGAGATGGTCCACGTGGGGTTCGGTGGCTGGTCCGAGCACTATCGTGATGGCCAGGGGAATCTCCGAATACGCTGGTTGCCCGATCAGCACGTGTTGGGAGAACCCTGTACGATGCTGGTGCCGGGATTCGGGAATCAGACGGTGAACATGCTGCGGCTGTGGCGTGCCCGGGCCACCGAAGAATTCGATTTCCAATTGTTCGACGTCGGAGACTACGTGCGGGCGGTCGAACAAAAGATCAAGTCGGAGAACATCAGCAAGGTGTTGTATCCCAATGACGAGACGATCCAGGGGAAGTACCTGCGGCTTCAGCAGCAGTATTTCTTCGTGGCCTGCTCGTTGTGGGACATCATTCGCCGCTTCCGGCTGCGGAATAAGGACTGGGACCGTTTTCCCGATCAAGTCGCGATCCAATTGAACGACACCCACCCGGTGGTTGCCATCCCTGAATTGATGCGGGTCTTGATGGACGACCATCTCTTGGATTGGGAGCACGCCTGGGACATCGTCCGGCGAACGTTCAATTACACCTGCCATACGTTGCTGCCCGAAGCCATGGAACGCTGGCCGGTCGATCTGTTCGGGTCGATGCTGCCGCGTCACCTGGAGATCGTCTACGAGATCAATCGGCGGTTCTTGGACCAGGTGCGTCGACGGTATCCGGGCGACGAGGAGCGGATCATCCGGATGTCGTTGATCGAAGAGGGAACGCCCCGCCAGATTCGCATGGCGCATCTGGGCACGGTGGGCAGCGCGAAGGTCAACGGCGTGGCCCAACTGCAATCGCAACTGCTACAAGAGCACGCGTTGCGCGATTTCGCGGAAATGTGGCCCGATCGATTTCAAAACAAGACCAATGGCGTCACGCCTCGCCGCTTCATGCGACTGGCGAATCCCCGATTGTGCGATCTGATCGCTTCGAAGATCGGTGACGGCTGGTTGAATGAAATGGATCGGTTGCGCGAACTGGAAGCGTATGCCGACGAGCCTTCCTTCCAACAGCAATGGCGGATGGTCAAGCAGCACAACAAGCGGCATCTGGCTCAGCTCTTGCAGCAACGCGACGGTCTGATGCTGGATCCTCATGCGGTCTTGGACGTGATGGTCAAGCGGTTGCACGAGTACAAACGCCAGCTCTTGAAAACCCTGCATATCATCTGGTTGTATCAGCAGGTCAAGTCCTTCCCGAACCAGGATGTGATTCCCAGGACGTTCCTGTTCGGTGCGAAAGCCGCCCCCGGTTATCGAATGGCCAAACTGATCATCCGTCTGATCCATGGGGTGGCCGAGGTGGTGAATTCGGATCCCGACGTGCGGGGACGCCTGCGGGTCGTCTTTCCGCCCAATTTCAACGTCTCCTTGGCCGAACGGATCTATCCGGCAGCCGACATTTCCGAGCAGATTTCCATGGCGGGCAAAGAAGCGTCGGGGACGGGGAACATGAAATTCGCCTTGAACGGCGCCCTGACGGTGGGCACCCTGGACGGGGCAAACGTCGAAATCCGAGATCGAGTCGGCGTTGAGAACTTCTTCCTGTTCGGCTTGACCGCAGATCAGGTGATGACCACCAAAGCCAACGGCTACTTGCCGCAGCAGATCTATCATGACAACGCGGCATTGCGCAGCGTGATCGACGCCATCGCCTCGGGCGCATTTTCGTCAGGTGACGAAAACGTATTCCGCCCGATTGTGGCTTCCCTGCTGCGGTACGACGAATACCTGTTGCTGGCCGACTTTGCGTCCTACATCGAATGCTCGGAACAGGCGGCAGCCGCTTATCGCGACCAGAATCGCTGGACGCGCATGTCGATCATGAATACCGCTCGTTGCGGATTCTTCTCCTCGGATCGCACCATCGCCGAGTACTGTCAAGACATCTGGAACATCTCGCCCGTCGAGGTCCCGTGTTGATCCCCGGGTGCTTATCGACGACGATTTTCGGACCGGGCTGTTCGGCCACATAGCGGTAATAGTCGAGCCAGCCGGTACGGTTCTTCTTGTGTTCGCGCTGGCTCGGCTCGCACACCACCGTGACGGCATAGCCGGCCATCACGCCCATTTGCGGCATGAAGTCGCGGACTTCCTCCAAGTTGAAGCCGTCCGCAGCCGCGTCCTGTCCGCGCAATCCAATCCCACAGCACCGGCCAACAGCGATCGGTGGCCCACCCGGCGAAGGCCGCCAGCAGAAGTCCCAACCCCACACCAGGCCGGGTGCTTCCCGGCGACAGGATCTCGAGGTAGGCGACCACGCGGTCCCCGCTGACGTGACGGATCGCCAGAGTCCGGCGGCGACGGGTATGGACCGCCGTACTCTGCCTTTCCAACGCAAGAATGTCCGGTCTCGCCCGCCATCTGCTCGACCAGGGCATAGTACTGACTCGGCAACAGGCCACCGTTCAACCGTTTGCCGAGTTCGGTGATCCAGTGGGTGTAAAAGTGATGAAACGTCCCCGCATGGACGCGACGCCAGCAATGGACAGGCATTAACGATCTCCCCTTACGTTGGTCGTGATCTAAAAGCATTCTAGTCCGCTCCGTCACGCCGAGTCCAGGTGCTGGTGCGGAACAAGGCGATCAGTCCCAGTGTTCTCGTCGAACCTCCATGAGATCGGGATACTGCTCGTCGTTGTCGCCGATCCGAGCCTTCAAGTGGAGCAACTGTTCCTTGAGTTCGGTGGCCACTTGGGCATAGGACGGATCGGTGTAAACGTTGTTCATCTCCCGGGGATCGTGGCGCAGATCGTACAGCTCCCAGTAGGGCTCGGTCGGCTCGGCCAGCGCGTTGCGGACGTCCAAAGGCAAACCGTAGAAGAAAATGAGCTTGAAGTCGTGGGTGCGGATGCCGTAGTGGGCCGGCACGTCATGATGGGTCATGTGCAGCCAATAGCGATAGTAGGTGGCCTTCGGCCAGTCGTCAGGCTCCGGTTCGCCGCGGAGCAGCGGCAGAAAACTGCGACCCTGCATGAACTCAGGCACCTCGGCGGACGCCATCGTCAGAAGCGTGGGCGCGAAATCGACGTTGTTGACGATCGCAGCGCACGTGCTACCCGGCTCGACCACGCCCGGCCAGCGGACGATCAGCGGCATTCGCATCGACTCCTCGTACATCCACCGCTTGTCGATGTAGTCGTGTTCGCCCAGCATGAACCCCTGGTCCGAGGTATAGACGATCGCGGTACGGTCGAGTTCTCCCGATTTCTCCAGGTAGTCGAGCACCCGGGCGATGTTGTCGTCCACGCCGCGGACGCAACGAAAATACTTCTTCATGTAACGCTGGTAGGCCACTCGCTGGTATTCCTGGTCGTCAAGGTCCGGGTCGACGAACATATGGTGTCCCATGTTGCGCCGCTCGTTGCGTCGACCGATCGAAGTGCCGTAGCGCGGCCGGCCAGCCGGACCATGATTGCCTCGCTCCCAAAGGCTGTCCGGTTCGGGCATCTCCTGGCACTCGAAAAGCCAATCGTAGCGCTCGGCGTTCTCGAAATTGTCGTGGGGCGCCTTGAAGTGATACAGCAGGAAGAAGGGCTTGTCCTTTTGCTGCCGATTCCTCAGCCAGCGGAGAGCGATGTCCGTGATCGCGTCGGACGAGTGGACCGAGTCGTAGCCGGCGACACGGATGGTGTTCTCCGGCCAGGGGTCGGGTCCGCGAACCCGGAAAATCGGATTGAAGTACGATCCTTGGCCGGGCAGCACGCAGTAGTAATCGAAGACCTCTGGCTCCTGCAGCAAGTGCCATTTGCCCACAACCGCTGTCTCGTAGCCCGCCTCTTTGATCAGTCGCGGCAGGTGTTGATGCTCCCGTCCCAGGCCGGGCGCGAAGGCTCGATTGCCGTGGACGTGGCAGTATTGGCCGGTCAGGATCGTGGCTCGGCTGGGCGTACAGATCGAATTGATGCAAAAGGCGTTAGTGAACCGCATCCCTTCGGCCGCCAAGCGATCGATGGTGGGGGTGGGGTCGAGATCGGCGAACCGGCCGCCATAGGCGCCGATCGCATGGGCGGCGTGGTCGTCGGTCATGATGTACAGAATGTTCGGCGGCCGTTTTTCGTCTGCGGCCGCCGTCAAACCGGACGTCACCAGGGCCACGGCGAGGATCGAAAGCAAGCGGAGAGAATGGGTCAGGAACGTCATGGCAATCTCCTTCCAAGGGAAAAATTCCAAGGGCGCAACGGCCGCGGTACGCGCCGAAAAGCGGCATCATTCGTTCAGGCGATGGTCGTCGTCAGGCACAACGATCCTAATATAATCGATGGGGACTTCGAAGGGGACTTCGACGGGGAAGTCGGACGGATCGAGCACGCCGCACGCAAAAGTTTCACGTGGCCGAGCCGGTCGTCACCTTGAGTGGAACGGTGTTTTCTGTTACCACATTTTGCAGGTAAACGTTCTTTCTGTCCCATTGATCTACTGAAATCAAGGAGCTTGCTCGTGAATACAACATTTCGACGGTTTTCCGCCGTGGATGTAGGTGTTTTCCACCTGGTGCGGAATTCGATCGTCGTATCGCTCTTGCCATGGATGGTGGTGCTGGCGTCGGTCCTGCCGGTAGCGGCTCAGGGCGTGCGTTTGGTGTTGAACCCCTATGACGGAATCGACTGGCAATCGGCCTCGCATCAGAAGGCGAACTTCCACACGCATACCACGGAAAGCGATGGGCGTTTGAGTCCCCAGCAGGTGATCGACGAATACCATCAACGTGGGTACGGTGTCTTGGCGATCACGGATCATGACCGCAACACGTATCCCTGGCAGAAGTGGGACCGCGATCCGCAGACGTTGGGCATGGTCGCCGTATCCGGCAACGAGTTGTCGCGACATCACCACACGCTCAGTCTGTTCACCGACTTTACCGCCGTAGGCCGGGATCTGGAAAAGGTGTTGGCCCAGTTGGCCGCCCACTGCGACGATGGTTTGGCCGTCCTGTGTCATCCGGCCATGCACTGGCCTCGCCAGTACGGCGTCGAGCCCGGAGTGCGGACTCCGCTCGCCCCGTTCCGCCACATCACGCAAGGGGATTTCACGATCGAAACGTGGTTTCGCACGACCGATCCGGGCAGAAATCTGTTGATGGGCAATTTCTCCAACGATCATCCGGGGGCATTGAACCTGGAGCTGCACACAGAGAATCGCGTGCGAATATATGTCCAGCCGTCATCCGGCGGTCGGACGGTCGACTTGAACGTCGCCGGTGATTCACTGCAAATCAACACGCGTGATGGTCGGTGGCATCATCTGGCCGGAGTTCGACGAGACGGGGTCGTGACCCTGTTTTTGGATGGAAAACCGATCGGCAGTCAACCGGACACGGCGGGCAGCTTCGAATTGCAGGGCGAATCGTATTTCTTCGGCCGCGATACGCGAACGGGTTCGACGATCCTGGACGGAGATCTGGATCACGTGCGGCTGTGGACGCGCGGGCTGAGCGCGGACGAGGTGGCTCAAGTGGCCGCGGGCCAGCAGGTTGGTGACCAGGTATCGGCGGACGGGCTGTTGCTGCAGTATGCGTTCGAATCGGCGGATGGTCGGGCGGTGGAGGCTGGCGACCGAGCTGGTTCGGTGATCGACGATTCCTCCGCCCATGCAGACGGTCCCTTCCACGCGGCAGCCGAGGATGGTGCGCCGGTCAGCTACATCGCCGAGGTGGCTGAGCCCCTGGCGGCGGCTGGACGATCGTCCCACGCACTGCGTTTTCGCCCGCGAGACGAACCCCGGCAGGTGCCTCGCGATGCGGTCGAACAATACCTGGAGTTGTACCGCCATCACCAGCGGCTGATCGGCATCGAAGTGCTGAACGGCACGCGTCCGGTGCGCGAATACTGGTTGGATCGTCAATTGTGGGATAAATTGCTGACCGAACTGATGCCAGATCGTCCCGTATGGGGACTGGCCACCGATGACATGCATAGCATGACGCATCTGGGTCGCGACTGGGTCGTATTTCCCATTGCCGATCTGAATCTGGCGACCGTACGTCAGGCGATGCTGGACGGTGCGTTTTACTTTTGCACCACGCGGCTGCATGCCCCGGAGCAAGCGTCAGTCGAGGGCACTCCCCGCATCACGTCCGTCGTCCACGATCAAGATGCAGGGACGATCACAGTCCGGGCAACGGTCCGGGGCCAAGCGGTGGCGGCGGACGCCTACCAGTGGATTTCGGCTGGCCGGGCGGTGCATACGGGCCCGCAACTGGACTATCGGCGAACGGATGGCATCGACAACTACGTTCGGCTGGAGATCCAAGGCAGCGGCGGCACGACCTATACGAATCCGTTTGGATTCCGCGCCAATGCCGTCGGTACCGAACCTTAGATCGGCAAACGAACTAATATCGCATTTTGGGGAAGGAGTCGGGAGTCGTTTTCGCGTGCCGTGCTTCTCATGTGGCCCCCGAGCGCCGAGCGGGGGGCCAGCCGGGTCCCGCTCAGCGCTCGGGACCCACACGGTCGTTGCCCGAAAACGACTTCCGACCCCGTGCAATTTCGATCATCGCTCTCGGGGCGACGTGGTGACAACGATCGAGTAGCCGAAGAACTGGTTGGCGACTCGCACCACGTCGTCCAGCGTCACGGATTCGATCCGTTGGTCGAAGGTTTGTTCGTGGTCG
>SKKK01000197.1 GCA_007121535.1 Planctomycetaceae bacterium
AGGGATCATCGCCCGTCCGACGCCTGTTCGAGCCCACGGACGAAGTGAGCATCCGCTTCTACTTGAAGCTGTCCAAGGGTTGGGGCTGGAGCGGCCAGAACTTCCATCCCCACCTAACCCACTTCCTGACCACCGAGAACTCCAAATGGCACGGTCCCGCGGCCAGCCACCTGACGTTGTACATCGAGCCGGTGGGTGGGAAACTGCGTTTGGCTGCTCAGGACATCCAGAACAAGGACATGCCCAGCGGATTGACCCAGGGGCCGCTGCGGGGTGGCTACAACGGAAGATTCTACGACAGCCAGGACGTGCTCTTCCAGGACGACCGCTGGCACTGCGTCGAGGCATACTTCAAGCTAAACACGCTTGACCTGGAGAACGACCGCCCGAACCGGGACGGCATTGTCCGTGGTTGGTTCGATGGAAAGCTCGTCATCGAGCACACCGACGTGGTGCTGCGATCCGCCGATTTTCCCAACATGAAGTTCAATCAATTCCTGATGGCTCCCTACTTCGGACCAGGGTTGCTGCCGCACGCCCAAAAGCTGTGGATCGACGAATTGGTGGTGGGGACCAAGCGGATTGGCCCGCAAGAATTACCGAAATGAGCTTTGGTTGTCAAGCAATCGCATCATGATCTGTGCTGAATAGCAGCCCGCTGACTCGCAGGAGAAAACGATGGTTCGCCAATTCGTCGCCGTTGCCTTGATCTTGCTGACGCTAGCCTCTGCGCTGGCCGCCGACGTGTTCCAGGCCGCGACCACGACCCGCGTCGCGATGCAATCCGAGGCCGATCAACTCATCCTGGCCAGCTTCCTGAAGCACGCGGATGGCGCAGCCGCCCGTCTCACGCCCGAGGCCGTGGCGAAGATCGAACAGGTGGAGGACATTTGCTGGATTTGGTCTCGCTACGCGGAAATGCCGCTGGTCGCGTTCGAATTGACCGGTGACGCCAAGTACTTGGACAGCTTCGTCAAAGGCATGGAGAGCCTGCTCACGCGTCTGAACAGGGGTCCCGACGGCATCCTCGGTTTTCGCGGCTTGCCGCTGCCCCTGTTCCGCGACAAGGACAACCCCACCGCCCAGATCGAAGTGGACATCTCGGAGTTCGAGGTCGTCCACCTGATCTGCAGATTCGTGGAACAGGTGGACGCCGCTCCGTCGCTCAAACACATCCACGGTGATTCGGCGGCTCGTCTCCTGGACATCGCCGAAAATCACTTGGCGGGGCAGAAATGGGAGGAACGCGAACTCTTCATGGACCTGGGAACGCGAGGTGCTGTGTTCCGCATGCCTGCCGAATGTGGCAACGACCGCGATCACCTGACCAACCCGCACAACAAGCAGTCGAAGATGTGCCGTGCCTACCTGGCTCTGTACCGTGTCACCGGCAAGGATGCGTACTTCCGTAAGGCAATTCAGCTCGGTGCCCGCTTCAAGCACATGCTGCGTCTGGATGGCGAGTATTACCGATGGAACTACTGGGATCCGGCGGGCGATTGGGACCGCAGGAACGACAATCCTGAACAGTGGAAGCACTGGATCGGCCCCGAGCATCGGAGCGGTTACCATGCCCTGACGGTCGCGATGGCCGCGGCACTGTACGACCATGGCGTGGTGTTCAACCGAACCGACATGCAACGCTTTGTCAACACGCAGATGCAGGTCTGCTGGAATGGCTCGCTCGAATCCCCCGTGTTCCGCAATACCGGGGGCAAACCGATGGATGCTGCGATGGTGGCACCGGCACTGGCGCGTTTCGAGCCCCTGGTGTGGGAGTTTTGTTACGGCCAGCGGGCGAGCCTGGAGCGTTTGAAGCGACGGGACCATCCCTGGCAGGGCGGCGTGAACTCGATCGACTATCTCACCGGCAAGTACTTGGTCAGCCGCACTGCCGAGCCGACGCGCGCCAGGTATCGCCAGCAGTTCACGCAAAACCCAGAGAACGCCGCGTTTCTCAAACAGATCGAGTCGAAATTCGAATAAAGCCCCGTCGTCTATCCCGGCAACGGTTCGATGGTGACATGCAGCGGGCCATCGACCTTTTCGGCCGCATAGAAATCCGGGCCAGCCGCACGAAGCTGGTCGCGTTTCAGTTCGGCCACTTCAAGTGAACCGGACCAGACGATGCCCCGGCCTGCGGTGTGGATCTGCAGCGCCAGAGCAAGGCTCTTTTCGTGTGGATACCCAAAGACCTTCGTAAAGGCTTCGATCACGTACTCGAACGCATGCACGTCGTCGTTGAACACCACGACCGCATACGGAGGCTGCTTCTTCGGTGTGGTGTCCGCAGGTTGCTTCCGAGGTCGCTGTTTGGACTTCGACAGGCTGTCGACGGCCGCGGCTACGTTGTCGGTCATGCGTTTTCTCCCGTTGTCGCACCCTGCGGGGTTTTATTGCGGTTGGCCGTGAAAGCCGACTGCGGTCACTGCGCCACTCAGCATGCCGCTATTCTTGCAGACTGCGACCGTGCTTTCCAGCAGACCGGCGATTCGTCGCGGCGTTTGCCCGGTAGCCATTGGCTCCCGAACGTTCCACCAGGGCTGCCAGCCGGATCATCGAATCACTGCTGTACGATCCGGTCTTGGAAAGTCCGTCCCCTTCCAGATCTCGATTTAGCAAGCTAAATTTCACCGTCGCGACACGTCGATTCCTACAATTCGATTCACTTCGGCCGCTGATCCGCTGCACACGGCGAAACTGGACAACGCATGGCAGCATGGTTGGATGCGAGTGTCCATCTTGGCCGTGTGGTCGGGATTCGGCGCACGATATCCTCATCCCGTCGCACGATTTCGATTGGACTGCAAACGGATGTACTAATGCCGGTATCGCCGGCAAAGTGGAAGAGCGGTCGGCAGAGACCGTGCAGCAACGAACGGTTGCTGGTAAAATGACGCACCGCAAACAGCTTCCACTACACAGCAGGATCCTCACGATGAGCAGTCAAAATCTTCGCTACCAGACCCAGTGGACGTCCCAGTTCTACGCAGCGGCTGAATTGACTCGCAGAGGTTATCTTGTTTCCTTGACATTCGGCAATGCTCGGGTGGCTGACCTACTCGTGCAATCCCCCGGAGGCTACACGTTCACAATCGATGTTAAGGGCCAGTCGAGTCGCAACTTCTGGTTGATCCAGCGTCGAGATCCCGACCCCCGCCACTTCTTCGTCCTCGTGTACCTTCCACCAGAATTCGAGACCCCGCGGTTTTTCATTCTGTCGTCTGCTCGGTTAATGAAGCATCGAGCCGCATACGAAACGGCGTCCAAGGCACGAGGAAAGTACAAGGACAACCTGGGCGGCATGAATTGGGCGACCGCATTACCACACGAGGACCAGTGGGACGTACTGCCGAAATAAGTCGCCACGCACCGGGTTGCCAGCCAGATCCGCTTTCTGGGTCGGGATCGGTTCCTGGGGCTGTGCCTGAGCCGCGAGGAACCGCGACAGTTCTACCTGGATCGCTGCCAGAACGTGCGGTTGGCACCAGCGGCGGAGTTCCTGATGCCCGTGTCGATGGCGGGGTGAGCGGTGGTGGCTGCATGCTGGCTGACGGGCGAATCTTGACTGCGGATCACTGTCCGGCGAATCGGCCGCAGCAGATCGCAGACTGCTTATTCATCCTCGACGATCTCGAACGCTTTATCGATGTGTAATTGGGCGAAAACCTCGCGAATGATGGAACACATGCCGCTGAGGACGAACCGTCCGCCGGCCTCGTGAATGCTGCGGTTCATCGAGATCAGCCTGGCGACGAAGGCACTGTTCACGATTTGCAGTTGCGACAAATCGATCGTAACCATTGCGGCAGCGTTTTGGCTGATGAGCGACGCGACCAGTTTCTGGACTTCCTGCGGTTCCGGCGTTCGTTCGGGAAGCACCTCCAGGATCGTTTCCGTGCTCGGCAATCGCCGGCGGCACCAGAGGGGATAACCGCACTGAAAACAAGGAGCGTCGTAACGAGCCAGCCAGGGTGCCTGGGGCAGGCCGTTACCGCAGACGGGACACTCATACCACGTCTTGACTGACGTTTTCGTACCAGGTGTCGCCATGGTCACACCTCCGAGAAGAGCGAAAAGAGCACAGCATTCACTGATGCCGCGCACATTTTAAGACTCGAGAGCAATGACCGCAATAGGTAGCTGGGCCGGAACCGGTCCCAGAATCTGTGCCGGAGCCGGCAAAAAATCACGGCAATTCTAGTTGCAGCGGTACCAGAACGTGCGGTTGGCAGCGGCAGCGGATTTCCTGATGCCTGTGGCGATGGCGGGGTGAAGCCTCGGATTGGGTTGCCGCCAGACCGTGATCCGGCAGGGGCTGACCGTCTGACCGTCCTTGCGTCGCCACCATCTCACCCCTATCACCTGGTGGTTTGATGCACTATCTTGAAAAATTCGCGAATTGACAAATATCAGGTTCACACGCCCAGGCACCGCAGTAGAGTGCGGCATGAACTTTCGACCGTTGACCCCAGGGGGAATGTTGCTCATCAGCCTGCCCGCCGTCTCGTCCGCAGAATTGCCGGACTTTGAATCGGACTCGCAAGCCGATCGCTGGTTGCGCAAATCCAGCACCTGCTATCGACGTATGGCAGAAAGCGTCGACCGAAACGGGGGTTACGCCATCATTCTCGGCCGCGACGCTCCTGCGGGGCTTGCGTACTTCAAGGACGGGCGGGGATACATCGAGCTGAACGATTCGCTGAAGGGTGCGCATCGCGTCTCGGTGCTAATCTTCGAGCTCACGAACCTTCATCAGGAAGAACGACACCAGGAAGTCGCCCACCGCGTTCGCCGCGGCGAACTCAACAATCCCGCGGAATTCGCCCTGCTGCGCGAGAGTATCGAGTACGACGGACTTCGCCTGCACCGCGAGGTACTGCAGGAACTCGAAGCCGTCGTCGGCACTGTTCCAGCGCACATGATCACATGGGTCTCAAGTACGGCGAAGAGTTTCGCGGAGTATCAGCTTCCCTTTGCCTATGACTACCTCAAAGCACAGGCCGCGAGTGGCAACACTGCGCATTATTTCAAGCTGTTTGAAAAGCACCGCGCGGAATACTTCGAGGCGACGCGCAGGGCGCAGCCGCCCAGGTCGCACGATTAGCAGCTCTGGAATCATTGGACCGGAGCGGCAGGTACTGGCCGGCTGGTTCGCCCTGTACAAAGCCGTTATCACGACAGCCACCCCTTTACGAACCGCTGCTGTTCTGGGGACTCCGGCGACATCCGCTGTCGTCGCTCTCGATCTTGCTGCCGGATCTCCATCAGCACCTTCAGCACGTTGCCCGGTTCCGCCAGTCCGTGCCGCAGCAACCAGCAGCCTATCACGGTGCCGGTCCGGCCCACACCGTCCCAGCAATGGACATAGACCGGTTTGCCGCCGGTCATCGATTCGTCGATGGCGTCCAGGATGGTGGTCATCAGTTCGGGCGTCGGTGCGGACAGATCGCGGATGGCATGGCGGCAACAGCTTGCTTCCAAGCAAAGTTGCCGGGCCAAGTCCTGGTACGGCACGAACGGCTCGCCCATGTAGTTCGTCTCGTCTTCCTCCATCAGGTTGACAAAGGTGCGGGCGCCGGCGTCGATCAAGGCCTGGACCTTGGCCCGGTGTGCCTCCGGGTCCGAATCACCGGGGTAAGCACCGGCCAGCAAACGGCCGGGTACGACCCAGTAGCTGGACGTGGTGGGCGGGATCGCACTCGGCGAAGCCAATTCGAAGGGATTGCTTGCATCGTCGTTCATTGGGTAGCCTGACGTGACCGAGGTGCCTGGGTGTGCCGAATGCAACGGATTATGCGGGATCGTCTGGCAATCGTCCAGGATAACCGAACTGTTGGCCTTTTGCAGCGTCGCTGGCGTTACTTCTCCAATGCATAATCCACCGCAGTTTCGGCGTGAATTCGAGTCGTGTCGAATATGCGAACGGGACTGTCTTCGGCTCTGACCAACAAGCCAATTTCCGTGCATCCCAAGATGATGCCTTCGGCCCCCTTCCACACCAGGTGACGCATGATCTCGCCGTATCGTTCTCTGGATGCTTGACGGATTTCTCCGAGGCACAACTCGTCGTAGATGATGCGATCTACATCTCGTCGTTCTTCCGCCGGCGGGATGACAACCTCCAGGCCATGTTTGTCGATCAAGCGACCTTTGTAGAAGTCGTCCTCCATGGTGAACCGTGTTCCCAACAAACCGACCTTGGTTAGTCCATCGGTCTTGACCCGTGCGGCGGTGGCATCAGCGATATGCAGCAGCGGGATGTTGACATGCCTCTCGATGTCTGGCGCAGTTTTGTGCATGGTGTTCGTGCAAAGAACGATGAAGTCACCACCACCATCTTCGACATGCCTGGCGGCTTCGATCATCTTCCGTGTGGCTTCGCCCCACATGCCTCGTTCTTGCAGCGATTCGATTTCGGCAAAGTCTACGGAGTACATCATGCACTTTGCAGAGTGGAAACCACCCAACCGCTGCTTTACCGTCTCGTTGACGATACGGTAATAGATGAGGGACGATTCCCAACTCATGCCGCCGATCAGACCGATTGTTTTCATGATCAACTTCGCGAAACGGGGGTTGGAGTCAACTCGAACCACGGTCCGTCACCTTTGGCAACGGGGGCAGAAGTAGGTCGCTCGTTTTGACGGGGCCAGTCTGACCATCCGAATCACGCTGTTGCAGATCTTACACCGCTGGCCAACATGGCGGTATACCTCGCAGACCCATCGGCCACCGGCATGATAACTGGCCCACAAGACCTTGGGGATGGACTCCAGCAGGCGATCCATTGTCGCCCCGTTCACGTCGTTGGCCGGAACCCGTGGGTCCAAGCCTGTCTGAAACAGTATCTCGCTCTTGGCGATGTTCCCCACACCGGCCAGCACCGACTGGTCGAGCAGGGCCTCTGAGATCGGCAGCTCGGTTGCCGCCAAGGCCGCTCGGATTTCGTCGGTTGGGTATGGCTGAGTCATCGCATCAGGCCCCAGCGTGGTCAACTGCTTGATCACATCGGCTTGGTTGACCAAACGAAGCATCTGACCGTTCAGATTGCACATGGTGTACGGGCCGACGTACAACCCCAGCCAGGTATCGTCTGGAAGAAACAACTGATTTCCACTTAGTTTCTTCCAAGTGCCGCGCATCAGCAGGTGATTGTGCAGCAAGACATCGCTGTCGAATTCGATGAAAATGTGCTTGCCTTTGCAGAAAGCCCGCTGGACCTGCCGACCGGTCAAGGACTCGGCAGGGATCTCTGTGCGTGCCGACACGCAACGCAGCACGGTTCGCTTGGCCAAGTAACGGTCGAGCCATTCGGTTCTTCGCAACACCTGCGGTCCTTCGGACATGCAATGGCCTCCTTGCACTAGCCGGGCTTCAGATCAGCCATGATTCGCTTGAAAATCACTTCGTTCCTCGTCGCCGACGGTCGGCGGGAATGTATGGAATTATTCCCTGACGGTACGCCTTCTCCTGCCACGCACGGGGCGCATGACGCAGATCCACCGGAATGCCATTGACCTCGGCCATCCAGGCCAACGGATTGTCTTCCACCTTGTTGGGCAAGCGATAATCAGGATGATCGCCCGTCAGTTGAAGCGTTTCCCGGATCACCTTTGCCTTGGCCTGCATGGTGGCCATCGAGACGCCGAATCCCTGGGCGATATCTTCAGCACGCAAGTGCGGGGAGTTGTTGGGATCGGTCAAAAAGTTCACCCAGCCTGCGGCATATGCGATGCCGCACGCCCAACTCGCTGGGCTACCTCGTTCAAGAGGCGCTGTCTTTTGGCCGAGAGCCACGGCCATCTTCCGGCAGCAGACTTTGTAATCGTCGGTCAGATGTTTGTCGCAGAAATCGTCGGTCAGGTTGACGATGTCTTCGAGTCGCTGCCGCAGTGGCATCGGCGTTTTGTCCAAGTAGCCATCCATGATCATCCTCCGCAATTTGTCTTACGCGGTTTTTGCTGGGCCGTCAACACGTCACATGAAAGGAAGGCGATACCGCAGATGGTAGTCAGTCGCATTCGGGTTTCACGGTCACAATCATCGTGATGGATAATGAATGTGTCCAGAAGTTGGTTGCACTGCTGCACATCACCTGGTGTCGGGTTCCCAGCACCAGCCCCAGCACCATAAAATCATGTGCAGGGTGCCATCAAAGAGATGACTTTAGGAGGGCCGACAAATGACGTGCTTGTTTCGTTTCTGCTTGTTGTTAGCGATGGCAGCGATCTCACTGCTGGTTGCCGTCGCCTCAATAGGTTTGGCTGCCGAGGCGAAACCCCTCGAGTCCGACGATGCCTGGGTTGCGCCCATGACGGCCGTCCACGAGAAGTTCAAGGGTCAGCGGGGAACCTTCGCCCAATTCGGCGATTCGATCACCGTCTCTCGGGCCTTCTGGTTCGGGCTTCGATACGCGCCGAGAAACACTTCCCCGCAGATGGCCCAGGCTCTCAGGCTGGTAAAGGACTACATGCTGGAGGATTGCTGGGATTGGAAGGGACCGGAATTCGGCAGCCAGGGGCGGATGACCATCCGCTGGGCACACCAGAACGTGGGCACATGGCTCGACGATCTCAATCCCGAAGTGGCATTGATCATGTTCGGAACCAACGACCTTGGCAGCCTCGACGTGGCGGAGTATGAGACGAAGACGCGGCAAGTGGTTCAGAAGTGCCTGGACAACGGCACAATCGTGATCCTCAGCACGATCCCGCCTAGGCACGGCCAGGCGGAGAAAGCTGCCACGTTTGCCGATGCGGTCCGCAGGATCGCTCGGGAACTGCAACTTCCCCTGACCGATTATCACGGCGAGATCCTGAAACGCCGCCCGGACGATTGGGATGGAGCGTCGGACCAGTTCCGCCCGTACCAAGGCTACGACGTGCCCACCCTAATTGCACGCGACGGCGTTCACCCGTCGAATCCGCAGAAGTATGCGAACGATTATTCGGACGTGGCGCTTCGGAAAAACGGTTTTTCGCTCCGTAACTATCTGGCGCTGATGAAGTACGCCGAAGTGATCGAGAAGGTGCTGTCGAAGAACTCGGTTCCCGAGGACGCTCCATAGCCGATCGTTCTATTCAGAGTCGCGAGGACCGCATGGGCGATGCCGTGCAGGATCTCGGCGGAGCTCAGCATCAGCCTGATGGCGAATCCTCTGGTGATGATGCGTGTTCGGTGGCTCACTTGATCCATTCTACACGTTTGTTGGTTGGAAGAAGACTTTGACCGGTGGCCTGATCAGGGCGATGGCCAACGTATTCCTGCCTCGACAACCGGGAGCCACGTACTCGAAAACACCGCTCACAACTGACCATCTTAACGCGCAGGGCGAATGATCGTCCACTTCATCCGTCGCCTCCACCCCGTCCGCGGCTCACTGCGTAACGGTTACGCGGTCGACGTCGGTCGATCCAGGCTGACCTGACCCCTTCGTCCGCCATTCGCCGGCCGCAACCCGGTTGAGTGTCCCACCACACCGCTGCTCCACGCCGTCGTTTTGTAAAACACGCGTTTCTCGAACCATCAATTGAGCAGGCTTAATCCGAGCAGCCAGGCTCAAGAGTCTACCAAACGGACCTGATGCCCCTGCGTCATCGGACTCGGCCACCAACCAGCCGCCATCAGGTTAAGAAGCGGGTGTTTTCGTGGCATGTTTACATGAGCCCAGTCTTAGCTCTTGACCATGCCATCGCTATGGCTGAAAAGGCCATCGCCAACGTGAAAAAGGGGAAAACTGATGATCAAATGGATCGAAATGGGGCCGCATAACCCGCGGCCCGACGACGCCCTGACCGCCATCGAGCAGGAGGGGTTCGGCATCGTCTGTGCGGTGCTCGACTACGAGGGTGAGTCGGTGTACCGCATTCTGAACGCCGTCAATGCGCACGATGAACTGCTGGAGGCTTGCATCGCTGCCATGAACGGAATCGGAGGAGATGAGGCAAGCCAAGCGGAGGCAATGCAGAAGCTCCGTGCCGCTATCGCCAAAGCAGAAGGGAGGGACGGATGGCCGAATGGATCGAAAGTGGGAAGCACAACCTGCGCCCCGACGACGCCCTGACTGCCATCGAGCAGAAGGGGTTCGGTAGGGAACGAGGCTGCAGTCCGTCACGAGATCACAATCGAATATCGGAGTACAACGCGGATTTTCGGCTTTGGTGAAACGGTCAGAATTCTTGGAGGACTGTGCAATATCCGCATGACGATCTACGTCGAAAAGAAAGGACGATACTTGGTATGAACAGCATCGCAGACAGCTACAAGATCCCACCAGAGATAATGAAGTACGTGGATGACGGATTTCTCGAGGTCGTTGCTGAACATGCGGCAAAGAAAACCGTGGATTTGGGAATCCCGTCGTTATGGAGCTCGTCGGCTCCTGACGAGTACACAAGCTATACCGTCGTCTGGATTCACCCGGACTACAATGCTGAGTTCTGCCACGACTACCACGAAGTTCCAGGCGACCTTCCCAATTTCTTTGTCGAGATCCATTCACCGAATGAACCGGACAGACAGGTTCCCGACTTAAACACGGTGGACGATCTGGTTGACTGGCTGGAAGAAAGGCGGGCAACGCACACGCATTGACGACCATTTTGCAGCCGACTTCAAACCGGCGGGCGGTTGGACGAGCACAATCGTCACGAGCCAGGGTGCTGACCTTGATGAAGTCATCTCAACATCGGGGTTGAGTCAAAAACAGACCGAGTTATATGCTTGCAGGCAGGGCCGTCCCGCTGCCCACATGCGAGCTTCATGACGTTGCGCCGGAGGCGAAATGCAGCCCTGGGGACGACCTTCTCTGCAACAACCATCCCGCTCGCCAACCACCAACCGCCCTCTCACTCCCCACCAACAGGCTAGCCGTCACCAAGGACCCCAGAAAAGCCACAGACGGCCGTTTCCGCCGACAGGCTCTGCTGGTCCAACTACCCGTTCGCGCGCGCTGCTGGGCCGAATCCGGGCTTTTCCGGGGCTGTCCGTCTGCTTGTCCGCCTGGCTGCGGCCCTGAGGACGGTTCTTAGGCCGTTCTTGCATGCCCCCGCGACCGGTCCCACACGCAACGCCGCCTCGTTCGCGGTTCGTTTGCCTTCCCAACAGGAGTTCCAACCATGTCCAAGATCATCGCCACAGCCGGCGACGGCCAAACCCGCAAGTTCTGGCCCCATCAGTACGAAGCAGCCTGCGAGTGGTTGAATACCGTCCAGCCCCAGTTCGCCGGCAAAGGATTCACAACACTCGGTACCGTCTTGCGCCACGTGTCCGAGCTGGAAGCCGCCCAGCAGGACGCAGCACGACGCAAACGCCGCTTGCGGGATGAAGAACGCAGGCTGTTTCTCACGCGGCAGGAAGAGACAATCAGCTTGCTGATCTGCAAACCGGAAGACGCAGGCCACTGGGAGATCCCGCGTGGTACCACGATTCCAGAAGGCTGGGAACTGGAAGCCGAAACAGCCGTCTACGGGCTGAACGAAACGGGCGAATTCGAGGGCAGCTACGATGACGAGCAGGGTTGGTCGTTCACCTGGAAGGCCGCCTGGCATACGGGCGAGTACGTCATCGGCCAACCGGGCACGGAGATCGTGTCGCTGAACGTGTTTCACGGGACGTGGGACTGCCGCAGTGAGCCCCCAGCTGCGGACGAGATCCAGCCTGCGGTCATGCTAAGCCGCGATCACTCGGCCGAGCCCGCCGACGGGATGTACGACATGCTGGACGTCTATGGCGAGGAGTTCACGCTGAACTTCGAACGCCACGTCTACCGGCAGCCGGTAGTGTTCGACCAACCGCAGGGTTTCACCGGCTTTGACGCCGCTGGTCGCCGCCGCACCGTGACCTACTGGTGGACGCGAACAGGTTAAGAACGTGCCGTTTGGGTGGCATGTAAACATGAACCACGGCATCTAGCCCTCAGTGACCAGCCCCGAAGCCTTCGTCCACTGCGTAACTGTTTCGCATGCCCTCTGCCTGCAGCCGAAAGTCCGGTTCTCCGACCATCCCAGAGCATCATCGCCCCGTTTCGTTCCGTATTTTGCTATCTGACAGCCCCTTTTTCGGTACAAACGAGCCATTTTTCGGTACCAAACGCCCGATTCTCCGTCCCGAGTGCCCAGGATTCGGTCCAGAAAACACAGTTTGCCGTGCAAATCCGCGGCTTTCTGTGCGGTACAATCGGTCGTTGAAAGGACAACAAATGGTCGATTTCGTCAGATCCAAGCCGCGATTCCCCTTGGGCCAGATTGTGGCCACGCCCGGCGCTTTGGAAGCCATCCAGCAGGCCGAACAATCACCGGCCGAGTTCCTTGATCGCCATGTCTGCGGTGACTGGGGTGAGCTGTGCGACGAGGATCGGCAACTGAACGACGCAGCCGTGGAGTGCGGCTCCCGCATCCTGTCCGCCTACCGCCTGAAGTCCGGGACCAAGATCTGGATCATCACCGAAGCGACGGACGATGACGGGCAGCGGGCGGCCACCACGATCCTGCTGCCAGACGAGTACTGAGCGGTCTTTGATCGTAAGCGACTACGCTGCCGCTTGGCAGTGACTGCCTGCCCCATCAAGCCCGGCAACCAGCGGAAACGTATCCCTGGCTGTCGGGCCTTTTTCGTTTCTTGGGTCGCCGCTGTCCGTCTGCTGTTCGCGGCCCGCTCCACCTCTTCGGAAAGGCATCGCCCATGTGCTTGATTCACAACGGCTGCGTCCCGATTTCGTACCAGGCGATCCGCGACGCCATGGAGGGCCGAGCCTACCGCATGAGCCTGACGGATGCCTGCGAAATCCGAGCAGTCATCACCGCAGTCAACCAGGGCATCGACAGCCACCTGGAAGCCTGCTTCGTTCCCCAGCGCGGCGATCACTACGCGCACGGACAGCGCAAGGCTGGTGATCTGGTCCTGTGTCCCTGCCTGGATTGCACCGTCAGCCTGCAATCATTGCCCGTGCTGCTACGTCGCCTCTGCGAACTGAATGCCGACCAAGACATCGCCGACGCCGGTCTGTCTCTGGTCGGTGACATCCTGCTGACGCTGGGCTTTGACGAATCCGGCCAGTTCGTAGGCCGCGAAGCGTTGGGCCTAGCCTAGCCCCTTCCACGTGGAGCCCGGCCCCATTACCCCCTTCTTTCTGCATGCAAGGAGTGCCGCACGACACAAACCTGTGAAGCCCCGGAAGACGCCGAAACCACCTTCAACGTCAGCGACCAGTTCGAGTGCTTGAAAGCCGAACAACGTGGCGTGGACGTGCTGATCCTGCGCAAGCTGTACTCACCTATCCGGCGAATGGACCGCAAGTGGGCCAGGTACGAACTGGAGTATCGCTGGCTGAGCAATCCCAGCGACTTGTGCTGCGTGCTGGGGGTGAATTCTCGTTCTGGCTGGCCTTGGAGATCCGGGGCTGGCAGACCAAGAGCCTGTTCACGGGGTTTCGGCTGTTTCCGTAGCCATCAACCTCTCAGGGAGAAAACAACATGAACCCACCCCGATCCGTCAATCTGTCTGAACTATCGGGCACCGTCGAAATCGCACCCGGCTATCAGGTCGAGTTGCCCGATGATGACTGCCTGATCCTGGTAGCCGGCGCGAAATACCCGGCTGCCGCCACCCGTTACGATCATCCCCACCTGGCTGCCCGGCAGGACCAGGTATTCCACACCCGCGCCTACTGGCCCGACGGCCGCAAGAAATGGTTCGCCCACGCCGGCCGCGACTTCTACTTCGTGATCCCCCGCGACCGCATCGAGCTGGTGTTCACCAAAGGCTATTCCTACGTGCCCGTGCTCGTCAACGGGCAGTCATGGCGGTTGAACGTCAGCGGCGGCGGGGGCGAGATTTGGACCGATTACGTCAGACACCAGTCCCACGTGGGCATCGGCTGCAGCAAGAAGCAGCTCGATTCGCTGGCCCGGGCAGCCCTGCCGCCCGGACAGGCTCAAGACCAGGTAAACCTGGAGCTGAAGGAGCTGTCGACGAGCGATGCCGCCTACTTTGCGGAACTGCTGGCCGGGAGCGTCTGTCGCGAGCACTTGGCGGCGGGCCATCAACTGTTCTTGCAGGACGGCTACCGCTTCGATGACCGCCGCGGACCATTCTACGTGGAGTCCAAGACGCCACGGCGGCGCGTATACCTCGTCCGCACCCGTCCCGACGGCGGCACCTGCGTCCGCGTTCCCTACCAAAGCATCGATTGGACCGCTACCGCCACGGCCAACGAGTTCCCTGTGCCTCAACCGTTGCTGGAAAACCGCTTGGGACCGGTGCAGCCTTACGTGGAGGCACTCGCCCAGACCGCTTGAAGCAGGCATCACTGCTGCACGCCTCTGTCGCATTCACTCGCGTTGAAGTCCCCGCTCTGCGGGCAGATCTTCCATCATTTGAAAGGAATTTGTGTCATGACGACGAGGCATACGCCGGGCCCGTGGACCATATCGGGACAACTGATCATCGGCCCACCCGAAGCGTTCCCCAACCCGAAAGCGCAACCGATGGGAAGAAAGATCGCCGAAGTCTATTGGGACTGGGGCGGCGATAAAGGGGCTACGGAGCGGCGGACGCAATGGTTTCCCGAAGCAGACGCTAACGCCCGTCTGATCGCCGCCGCGCCTGAACTGCTGGCAGCATTGAAACTGTTCATGGAACAGTACGACATTGCTGGTGATGAAGGGCGTGGATCGAGACCGGAGATTGCGGCTGCCCGTGCCGCCATCGCCAAAGCGACCGACACCAACTGACGACACTAATCCAGGCCGTCCCCCAACAGGCAATCGCTTCGATTCATTCGCTAAGGCCGCCTGAAGCGACTCCCCATGACCTGTTGCAGATTGCCAGTGCGTCGATCACCAGCACGAGCACCCGGGACATCCGTTTAGGTTAAGAAAACCCACTTTTGCAGGCATGTATATAGGATAGCCCCCGGTTTAGCTCGACCGGACCGCCCTGACAGCGATTTTGCTGCGATTTTCGGTCGCAAAGGGGCTATTCGCCTACCCGCCCGTGTCGTCGCCCCTGAAAGCGGCGCGCGGGCTTTTTTCTGCGTCCTCGGCACGGTGCCGGGGCGATTGTGTTGCACCACGGTCGCCCCCGTGGGGCGGCCAACGTACCTATCAGGAGCCGACCCATGATCGCTGCTGCTTGTCCCCAAGAGCCCGATCCCCGCGCCCGCCACTACGCCGCCAAGTTCCTGCGGCTGCTGCCTTTGATTCAGCAACTGGCCCACCGTGCCTTCCGTCGTCACCCTGACGAAGAACGTGAGGAACTGACCGCCGAGGTGATCGCCAACTGCTGGGCCGCCTTTGTGCGACTGATGGATGCCAACCGCGAAGAACGGGTGTTCGCCACACCGCTGGCCCGATTCGCGATTCGCCAAGTCCGCGATGGACGCCGCGTCGGCAACCCCCGGAACGTCAACGACGTCTGGTCGGCCTATGCCCAGCGACGACAGGGCTTCTGCCTGGAACGCCTCGACCGCTACGACCGGCGCGAGCGGCGTTGGAAGCAAATCCTGGTGGAAGCTCGAAACGCCGGACCGGCAGATACGGCTTGTATTCGCATTGACTTTGACCAGTGGCTGCGCTGCCTGCCCAGTCGACCGCGGCGGGTGGCCGAGAAGCTGGCCATTGGCGAGACCACCGGAGACGTCGCCCGCAAGTTCCGCCTGTCCAGCGGCCGGATCTCCCAGATGCGCCGCGAATTGCGCTGGAATTGGGATGATTTTCAAGGGGACGCCGCGGCCGTCTAGCAGGGCAGCCGATTCTCCCACCCCTGGAAACAAGGAACCCTCACGTGTTGTACGCTGTCGTTCTGGCCAGCAGTCTGCTTGCCATCCTGCTGGCATTGGCCTTGGCCCGCGAGGTCCGCCTGCGAAGGGCCTTGCAGCGGCTGCTGGCCCGCATCTTCACGCATTGGAGAAACGCCCATGAATCAGATCCTCGTCGCCAGCCAAATCATCGCCATGACGATCCTGCTGGCCACCGACGGTTGTAGTTCCTCGCGACGCCCCGTAGCGCCTGACCAGCGGCTCACCGATATGGCGAAAAACAGCCTGGAACAGCAGGCCCGGCAGAACGAGACCATCGCCCGTCAAAGCGAATCCGTGGTCCAGGAAAGCCGCCGCTTGGCTGAGACGGCCAAGACGTTGGTCGAACAGGACGCCGAAGCCCGCCGCGAAATGATTTCGGCCCAGCGCGAGTTGCAGAAGGAACTGGTTGCGCAGCAAGCGACGGTCAACGCCCAGCGCGACCAACTGGAGGAAGAACGTCGCCAGTTGTCCCAGCAACGGGGACGCGATCCGATCGTCGCCGCGGCCATTCAATACGGCGCGGGGCTGCTGGCCTGCTTGTTGCCGCTGCTGGTGTGCGTCTTTCTGCTCTATCGCATGACGCAGGACAACAGCGACCAGATGGCGATGGGCGAACTGCTGGTCACGGAATTGACTGCCGAACGACCCCTGGTGCTGCCCACGCCGCTGCTGGAAGCTCCCTTGGCCCTGGAGGATCAAACGCCCCACAACAGGACTGAGGGGCACGCTGCCCCGATGCCGCCCCCGCGCAAACGCCGACGCAAGAGGCGGCGGCCAGGCATTCGGGGACCGGGGCCATGCTGACGAAACTCCCCCACGGAACCCCGGTACGCAAGACGATGGGCGTGG
>SKKK01000341.1 GCA_007121535.1 Planctomycetaceae bacterium
CGTGGAGATTCTCAATCCGTTCAGCTATCAGGAATTCGCGGATGACAAGCTGATTGTACTGGACATTCGGGCGCAGGATTCGGCGGGCCGGTGGCTGAACATCGAGATGCAGGTCAGCATCTTTGTCGGGCTGTTACAGCGACTGGTCTATTACGCTTCGGCTTTGTACGTGGATCAGTTGAAGTCGGGTGGGAGTTATGAGAACCTGCGGTCGGCGATCTCGATTTGCCTGCTGGACAAGACGCTGTTTCGCGATGATGCGATCGCTCACCACCGCTTCCGGCTGGTAGATACGGAACACGGGGTGGAAATTCCGGATTCCATCGAGGTACACACGGTGGAACTGACGAAGTATAATTTGAACGAAGAAACGATTTCCGGTGCTTCGGAGATCGAGCAGTGGGCGTTTTTCCATTTGTTTGCCGACCAGTACGAGGCGCAGCGGTTGCGTGAATTATTGCCGGGCATCGAGTTTCAGCAGGCGATTTCTGTGGTCGAAGCGATCGCCGAGAAAACGGAGGATCGGATGATATACGACCAGCGATTGAAGGCACAGCGCGACTATCAATGGGGATTGGACAGCGCGCGACAAGAAGGCCGCGAAGAGGGCCGGAAAGAGGGTGCAGTGATCGGGAAGATTCAGATACTCCAAGAGCTACTTGGTGATGAATCGAGTTCCACCGCAAGTCTGCGCGAACGAACGATCGACGAGCTGTCCACCATGCTGGTGGATCTGCAGCAGCGCGTACGATCGCGCGAATCCTGACCAAGCGACGTTCGCGAGGGCTCGTTTTGATTCCCACTTCTTCATTGCCCCGACCTATCGCGGCAACGGGTTCTTGAACGTCGACGACGAAGCCTTCGGCCCAGGACCGCATCGCATCCTCGCCGAGTAATTCCCCGCGACCACCCCTTTGGGTGCTCTGCGTTCCCTTGCCAGAGCTTGTCTTGCCCCCATGTCTTTGCAATGTCCATCCATTGTATTTGCTAAACGTGGCGAGCCTGAATGGCCTTATTTAGGGGTCGGGCGCAGTGTCTCACGTGGTTCGCGGGAGAAAATTCCTTTCTGCTGTGTTAGATTGATCAGGCTGGCGTGTGTATTGGTCAGCGAGGTGTTACCACATGGATGCCTCCGAGGTTCGGGACGGCAGAAAACGATAGTTCGGACATGGTCATAGAACGACTCTGGCAATCTGCTGTCGGTAGTAGACGTTCTTTTCTTGTACCGTTAAGCTAAATATTGGTTCCGGTCTTGTTAACACGCAGATCGTTTCGAATGCACAAGGGGCCAGTGACGGTGATCGCCACCGAATACGGAACGCGGTTGGACAACCAACCCGTGTCGCGTTCTGCGATCGTGGACGGCGTGCCCGACTTCGTGAACCTGTACGATTGCAATGACCAGGGCCGCTTGGTCACCCGCAGCCACGACCCCGACGGCGACGGGCCGCTGGGGTTCACGGACACCTTCTTCGTGTACGACGGCACGCCGCCGAACGGATCGCTGTTGGACCGCGCGGCGGTGACGATGGAGAACATCGGCCAGATCGTACTGCACTTCGAGGCCGACGCTCAGGGCGATCCGCAACTCGCCCACCGTTACCTTTGGGGTCCAACCGTCGATCAGATCCTGGCGGACGAGCAGGTCACCGACCCCACCGCTCCCGGCAACGTCGTCTGGCCGCTAACCGACCACTTGAACACGGTCCGCGACCTGGCCATCTGCGACGCCGACACCGATACCACGACCATCGTCAACCACCTGATCTACGACGCCTACGGCCGGATCACCAGCCAGAGCGACCCCGACCACACCACCCTCTTCGCCTTCACCGCCCGCCCCTTCGACCCAGCCACCGGCCTGCAAAACAACCTCAACCGCTGGTACGACGCAGAGGTCGGCCGCTCGATGAGTGAAGAACCGATTGGCTTCGAAGCGACAGATGCAAATCTGTATCGCTATGTGGGGAATTCGCCCATCGCGCATGTGGATCTTTCGGGGCTTGCACAGGAACGACGCGAGGTTACCGTTACCATCCATTATTATTTTGAGGAGCTACGATTGACGCCTGGGATACGGCAGGAAGTAAACCGCATCCTGCAAGACGCTATGCGTGCCTATGGCGATCCGGATGCCAGACTTCGCATTCAATGGGAAGCTGTCTCAACGCGAGAAGAGCTGAATGCCATCAGAAAGGGTTACACGCGTAAAGGATTCATTCCCTTCTTTCGCACAATAACTGGGGCGAACGTGACTCTACACGACCGCATGAGTTTTTCTCGAGGCTCCGGGCAAGGCGCCAATTTCGGTGGTAACTTGAATGTACGGGAAATATCCCGTAACGACAGGGCAATTGCCGCAGTGATCGTTCACGAGGTTCTTTTCCATGGAATAGGCAAAAGCGGGGCATTGAACGCCACTTTCACAAGTACGGATACCTTGATGCCGCTCATGGTGCCCAGGTCGGCCAACAGTTCTCGCGTGAAGGGCCGGAACTGATTTTCGGCCGACTTGGGATTTCGATGACATAGTGATCGGGGGTTATAAGAATGATTCAGTTAAATCGCAAGGTCTATATTGTTGCAGTGACGATGCTCGTTGCATATATTACATCCTACTTGTTGTGGTCGCGCATTTCTGCACGGGTCTACTCTGAGCCCTGGGGTTTAGAAGGATTTTACTTTGTCGTTCCCACCAGCGCTCGGGCAAAACTTATCAACCACTGGCTCACTATGTTTTACTTCCCAATGGTCTACATAGAAAGTGTTTTGGGCACCGGGCCTGGGCTTGCACATGATCCTTTGGAGATCCTGACCCTGAAGATCCGCGAAGGCGAGACTCTAAGCGGATACGTGGCTACGGTTAGGGTGGATGCGCCCCCGAACGCCAATGATAGACGCTTGTGCCACGTGAGTAATCGGAAGAGCGACCTCGACGACTGTTCGATTGGAACACCTTACACAAGCAGGCGACACCATGCTTTTCCGCGTAATCGCTTTACGCTAATCGAATGACCTTTCGCCCCGTCAACTGCTCAGGAGACAGATTGTGTCGCGAAACCATACAAGCATTGATAACGCCTCAATCCCCGTTTCGTCTAACCGGACTCGTGGCATGACTGCAGTTCGCATGTTGCTGCTCATCGCGTGGCACATTGTGTTGATTTGGAGTGTGTGGTGGCTTGGCGTGTACTATGGTGAGGCACGTCGCGTGGACGGCCTTGCGGAGGTTGAAGCTTTTCTCGTCAGAGAGCTTTTGGACGGGGAGATGCCCAAGTACAAGAATGTTGAGGTCCTTACCGGAAGCTATGGACAGACAGTCGTCGTTGGTTCTGTTGATAGCGTCGCCGACCTCGCCGAACTTGAATCCTTGCTAAGCGAATTCATCGGCGGGTACTATGTCAAACGAAGTTTGCGAGTTCAGGTGCTGCCGGATGAGAAGGATGCTCTCGATGTGCCGAACGATTCGCCGTGACACCAGTGGGTCCTAGGGGGCTTGTGCCCAGCAACGCTTTCGGACCTTGAGGAATTTCGGCGGGCGGGTGCCGGGCTTTCGACGGTGAGAACTCCCAAGGAAGAAAGGAACTGAACACGGCTCGATTGATTCACCATGCATGATGTCAAGCACTCGATCCGCGAGCCACGTATTCCGGCCGGGGTCGCGGCGGCTTGGAAGTCGGAAGGGCGACCGGCGGCTGTGCTGCTGCGGTGGTTCGCGACCCACTGGTGCAATTGCCGTTGCCGTATTGCCGCCAGAACCACGCCCGCCGCCAGCCAATCGACGGCCACTGGACGCACTGCTTCGACAACTGGCCCGTAGACCAGTGGCTGCGGGCCTTCCCAAGGCATTTTCAAACCCGGCGGTTGTCGTTGGTGATCACCGGCGGCGAGCCGCTGGTGGATCACGCGCCGATGGCGGAACTGGTCAACGGGCTGACCGCCATGCCGACCGTCGAGTGGCTTGGCTGAGGTCTGGCCTTGGGTTCGGTGGTCGGCGGGTGGATTGTTCTCGCCTACGCGTTGTTCAGCGGAAGGATTGAAACGGGCTGTGGTTGGTGTTCATGTTCGAGTTTCCAGCAGATTCAGGGAGGCCAGCAGATTGAAACTTGAGATTGAACGATTCTCGAAGGAAGAAACGCGTAGTTGACCGGTGCCGTCGCCTGGTTCAATCTCATTCTTAGTAAACTCAATCTGTTGGCCTCCCCGAATCTGCTGGAGATAATGTGTCTCTATGAAGTGGTCGGCGAGCGAAGCACAGATCGACGCGGGGTCGGGCGCAACACTCAGCCAGCTTGGTCCCTTAAACTTCGACGACGAAGCCTTCGCCCTGTCCCTACGCCCGTATTTGACCAGCTCGGTGATCCCAATTGTCCTGTTTTAGGGGTTGGCCGAGCTATGTCAGGTGGTTTGTGGGCGAAAATCTTTTTCCGCCGTGTTAGATTGGTCAGGCTGGCGTGTGTATTGTTCAGCGAGGTGTTACCACATGGATACCCCTGAGACGTGTCACAGTCTGATCGTTCGCCTCCAATGCCGCGACGACGAAGCGGCGTGGGAAGAGTTCGTCGCCATTTATCGGCCGGTCATCGTGCGGGTCGCGGTGGCTCGGGGTTTGCAGCCGACGGACGCCGAGGACCTCGCCCAGCAGGTGCTCCTCTCGGTCGCTCGTAGCATCCCCCACTGGGTGCGCGATCCGGCGCGAGCCCGTTTTCGGACGTGGCTGGGGCGCATCATTCGCAATGCGGTCGTCAATGCGGTCACAAGACGCGCCGCCGATCGGGGCATCGGTGGCACCGGAGCGATGATCTCGATGCAGAATACGGCCAACCCGCAAGACGACCTGGCGTTGCTGGAAACCGAATGGCAGCGAGAAGCTTTCCGTTGGGCGGCGGACCAGGTGCGCGATGAAATCGACGCCTCCACGTGGGAGGCATTTTGGCTGACGGCGATCGAGTCACTGCCCGCTTCGGAGGCCGCTCGGAGGACGGGTAAGTCGATCGGTGCGGTCTACATGGCCAAGAGCCGCGTGATGAAACGACTGAAGGAACGAATCC
>SKKK01000611.1 GCA_007121535.1 Planctomycetaceae bacterium
ACAACGGCTGGGGGTGATCGGTGACTTGGTTCACTGGCGTCAACCGGCGGACCGCGAGCAATACGAGCATCAGCGGCAACAGTACGGGCAGAGCCGGGCGGCCGAGTTCCTCAGCACGGCGGTGGAAGCGGAAGCCAAACAGCGGCGCATCAACCTGACGCTCGCCTGTGGGCATCTGGAGCACTTGTTGCGCCGCCGCGCATTGAACCTGAGCGAAGCGGGATTGATCGCCTCGCGCCTGTTGCTTCCGTTGGACTACTTTTCTAGGCACTTCCACGCCGGCGCACCCGAGGTGCAGGCCCAGACCCGTGCCTGGTTCTGGAGGATCTACGGCCAATTCCCGCAACTCGATCCCAACCTGGCCGAGGGCATGGTGCGCGCCCCGGTTGTCAAGTCGATGCGAGGCGGCTTTGCACACCGAGGGCCTCACTCGGCTCTGTTGCAACAGCAACGGTTTCTCGCACCGGCGGCCAGTATCCTGTTGGCCGAAGCAAGCAGGTCACGAGCGCCGAATTGGAAGCAACTCGCGGACGACTACTATCGTTTCCTGACCGAAGTGGCGGATCCCGACAAGCTACTCCCATTGCCGGCTTCCCCGCCGGGCGACGACGAGCAAAAGGCCCATTTTGCGCTGCGGCTGATCGACAGCGGGCAACCGGCCAACGTTTTCCGAGGTCGTTTGGAACTACTTGCCATGGAAGTCGATGGGCGGCGACCGCGGCGGCCCTGGCGGGAATTGCGTCGCGAGTGGGAGGACTTGTCCGCCCGGTGGAAGCAAAGCCTGGACGACGATCCCAACTACCGGACGGTCAGCGGTGCGATGGCGATCGGCCGCCGACTGACCGAGTTGGACACGGAACTTCGCCGCCTGGAAGCAGCCGCGCCGCCGGAAAAACGCTGGCCGCTGCCGCGGAATCCGCTGGATGGCGAACCGTTGGCGCGCCGGGTGGCCTTCGAACCTGTCCCGGATATTCAACCGGAATGGTCGATGATCACCAAGTGCCACGAGACGCTCGATGTCGCCTGGGGGATCCGGCACGTCGATGTGCTCCCGTCGCCCGGGATCGTGCAAACAATCTTTCGCATACCGTTGGATTCGTCGTCTTCCTCGGCCGACCAAGACGCGATCTACTGGGTGGTCTGGGATGGCGCCGCGTTTTGGATCGCCTGCCGTCGATCGGGCATCCACGTCGTGTCGCCCACCGGGGATCGCTTGGGGCGCATCGATCAAGAGCACGGATTGCCGCCTCATCAACCGGGCAACTTGGGCTCGATGGACATTCGGATGCAACCGGGCCCGATCGCACTCCATCCGCTCGGCCCGGGAAGTTGCTTTGCCATGGGGCAGACGCCCGGGGATTTCCGCTTGTGGTTCGCACGCATCGATCGCATACCGGACACCACAGATCCGGCTACCTACGCCGTCAACGTCTTTCACACGGCGGTCAAGGAGCCCAGGGTGCCGGAGGAGGGCCACGACGATGATCCCTCGGAACGTTTCCGTCCCAGTTGGATTGCGGAATACCACGCCCCGGCTTCCGGGCGCCGGATGCTGTTGGTCGGGCGCGAGCCGCATCCCGGCGCCGCGATGCACGGCCGCTCGCCGCTGGCAATCGACCTGGAAACGCTCGAAGTCTCGATCCTCCCCGTCCTTCTTCCTCCGCGTTCGCACAACCCGACGATCTGTCAGGAATACGAAGGACGTCTGGTGGCTGCTTCGTGCTGGCAAGTCGAAGTCTTCAAAGCGTCCGGAGATCACGGTGAAAGCTGGCAGCGGAAATCGCTGTTGGAGACGGATCGACGGGGGCTGTCGCCTCGGCGCGAAGCGTTGCTACCGCTGCAGGATCAGTTGGTGCTGCCGGGAAACCGCTGGTTGCTACTGGATGTTCAGCGGGGGACGACCGAGTGGCTGACCAGTCCGTTCATGCCCGGGCAGCATCCCTTCTCGCGTTACGCCGACTCCGCGCACTACGGCTTGGTCGGCTGGAACGCCGACGGGCCGTTGGTCCGATTTTCCATCGGTCAATCGCCCGAACCAGACGATGCTGCTGACATACACTATCCATTCCTTCCCGCCGAACACCGAGACAGGCATCATCGTGCGGTCGAAGCGGTTCGCCGCCTGGGAGGCCAAGTCGACGTCCGCTGGGGCCATTGCCAGCACCTTGTTCCTCGAATCATCGGTCCCGTTTCGACCTTCAACCCCGCCAAGTTCCCCAGACGCTGGCGGACCATCGTTTACCTAACCGACGAATGGCGCGGGGGGGATGAGGGACTGTTGCAGCTTGCCGGCCTTTACAACCTGGCCGATCTCTACCTGGTGCGCGCGCCTGTATCCGACGCCGGAACGCAGACCTTGGCAGACATCCGATCCTTGGAGTCGCTGTACCTGGTAGAAACGCCGGTCACCGATGCGGGTCTCGAACCTCTTGCCGCACTGCAGGAACTCATTTACTTGCGGCTGGAAGGAACCACTGGCGACGAGTTCAGCGATCACGGACTGGCGCACCTGACGGAACTGCCGAAGCTCCGCAAGCTAACTCTCTACGGCCCCGGATTCACCGAACAAGCAGTCGCGCCGCTGGAGATGTTCGCCGCTCTGGAAGAGCTGACGGTTTTGGACACCCAGCTTTCCACCGCTGCGCTCCAGTCCTTGGCGTCCAGTCGCAAGGCTGCCGGCAGTGCTCGCAAGCTCCTTCCCGCAGGCCATGCGCCGTCGCCAGGCTCTGCCCGCCTGCGGCCCTTTGTGTTCCGCCAGAATCCGCCACCCGTTCTGGTCGATTAGGAAATTGCTTCCGCCGCAACTGCACGATGCCCAATTCCATCAGCGGATCAACGCCGGTTACGCGAACGCGGCGCGACGGGGCGGACGTCCAGGCGGCCCTGGAAAAGGTCGTCTACCACTTGGTAGCCTGCCGGGTCGTAGCTCTTGAGGAACTCGGGGCCCGGCTTCATGGGCGGCATGCCCGCGGCCAATCACCACGCCCCCCGACGTACCACATGGCCATCTCGGCAAGGTAGTCGTCCTCGTTCGAGCCGCCGTAGATCGGTCTACCGGCGGGCTTGCCGATGATGTGGATCTCCGAACCGGCTCGCAACAGATTCTCAAGGATGACAGGATTGTTGTGCAACAGCCTGTGGACTCGGCGCCAAGCCGCGTAGAAGCCCGCGTCAGAGACGACGTCCGCACCCTTGATCGACAAACCACGATAGGCCAAACGCTTGGCAAAAAAATCATTCTCCGGGGGAGCGATCGCTCGAACGGGAACCTCGGTGATCGTCTCAGGCGTCCTTGCCTTCGTCGGGCAGCGCTCCCTTGGGAACCTCAGCAGCCTGAACCGTCCCTACGAGCACCAACGTAACCAGTAAAATGACTCGGAACCAGGTAAACATAGCCGACCTCCTGTGTGTGGCTGTTCTTCTGTCAATACCACTGGTACGCGTAACTGTGGAACCGCTCCAACGCTTCAGTACGGCGGGCCGGATCAGCATAGAGAGCCCACTCGGAACGGATGTTGCGCAGTTGGTCGACCAGCATTCGGTCGGCCAGTTGGGTGGCGGTCCAGCCCTGTTGCAACTGGTGCTGCAAGGCTGCCTTGGCCTGCTCGGCGCGTTCGGCCAGCAACGCTCGAACGCCTTCTCGGATCACGGGGTCGTGACAGTCCACCAGCGGATACAGGACGAGGATCACCTCCGAGCTGATCGGGTGGACGCTGATCTGGACGGACGGGGCCGGATCGCTCTCCAATATCCGCCGCGATCCCGAACAGGCCCACCGTCCGCATTCGCATCATCCCGTTGAATCCCAAGTAGATGCTCATCCTGTGGAACACGGCGACGCCCCTTTGTCAAACAACAACCCGGAACTGCTGGTGCCCTGTCCTCTGGCAATTTCCCATCTTCGTCCGGATGCCGTGACGCTCAACTGGGCCCCGATCAGCATCGAGGATGTCACCAAGTCGTTTGACTGGGGCCAGTCAGACCTCAGGTTTCAGTATCTATTTTTCGGTCATATCCCGAACAAGAATCGCGACGTACGCATTGTCGGCGGCGAGGAAATCGAAGTTCATCTATGGGGCAACTACAGCACACGATCCGGGGTGGCCAACACCACAAATATTGCTCTCTGGTACACCATCGATCGCGGTGCCACCGTGCGGATGCCTATCGCTACAATGACGTGGATACGTTAAGAGCCCAGGGACTGCGTTCTCTGCCACATTTACCCGCATAGCGGAGGAATAGTGACGACCATCGTGCCCTGGGGCGGCGACGCCTCCGCCAACTGCAATGGCTTCTGGTATACGAAAGACGGCCAGACCTGGCATTTGATTCGAGGGGACTCTCCGGCCAAGTATGCCGCCCGCACCAGTTTCCCAACGTGGCCGACCGCGGTGAGCCCACTGGGCAGCAGCGTGTTCGGAGTCAACGCGGATATGAGCCATCCGGCAAATCGGGGTGTCGTGACACTCAGTTTCGACAGCCGCGTGCGTGCCCAGGGCTTTCCCGAGGCATTTTCGGCCACCGCCACCATTTCCCATGTGTGCCTGTATGATCTGGAATGGAGGGAATGGGCAGCCGCCACGGTGCAGGTGACCGATATCGGGAATGCGAACATACCCTATACTCTGACCGACCTGTCTCCCAACGCGGACTACGAGTATCGAGTCCGAGCCAAGGCGAACGGGGAAAAATCGCAATGGTCAGATTGGACCGCATTCAGAACGCACGCCCGGACCCCGTGAGAGACAAGGCCCCCTCGTGGCTCGCAATCTCCCGCGTGGTCCGTCATCTCCGAGGCCGGATGTGACCGTGGCACCGCTGGCCACCAAACCAACCGCCTCGACCGCCCGCCCGCGCGGCGGTGGGAGCCCGGTTTGGAAACTGGCGGAGGAAGCTGGTAATGACGATCGGCAGTTCCGGAGACACCATACGTAATTATCCGGGCGTTGCCTTCTTCGGCCCTGGTTTCTGGCGGCGTAGCACGCGGCCGAGTTGCTTCTCCAAGCGCGCCTGGAAATCGTCGTCTCCGAGGACTCGGCCGG
>SKKK01000481.1 GCA_007121535.1 Planctomycetaceae bacterium
AAGCGGGGGACGTACGAGTTGTAACGTCCGTGGGGGGACGGGCCTTTGGGCGACATCTCGGCGATCATGGCGTGCAGCGGGGCCGCACGATCGCCTAAGGCCTCGATCGCGCCCAGAGCGAACATCGAAACCAGCACGCCGTTCTTGTCCGGCGGGGCCAGTTCGCCGAGTGTGGCTAGCGCGGCGGTGCGATCCTGGTCATCACCATGTTCGGCCAAGGCATGAGCTGCAACGACACGGACATCGGGCGCTGGATCTTGCAGGATGTCACGCAGAAGACGCCGGCTGTCCACCACAGCTTGGCGACCGCGCATCAGATAGCCCAGCGCGGCCCAATAGCGCACGGCACTGTCCGGATCGCCCAAGCGCGCCTGCAACTCGGGCAGCGCGGCCGGGTCCAGGTTCGAAGCCAACTCGGCCGCCTCCAGGATGCGTTCCAAGGGATACCGAGCTTCGTCGCGAGCCAGTTCGTAGGGCGTGCTGCCTTCGGAACGCGAATGGATCTCGCTTTCGGGCAAGAACATCACGTCGCGGATCGCCAGCACGTGCTCGCGCTGCGTCTGCCGCAACCGCCGCAATACGTCCTGATGCTCGGGACAGTCGGCCAGATTATGAACCTCGTCCGGATCGTTGTGCAGATCGTACAGCTCCTCCGGGTCCTTGGGAACTCGCCAGAAAATCGACTGAGCTTCGTTGGTCCGACCTTCTTCGAACCATTCGTGCCAGATTCGAGTCGTGGGTGTCTGGAATTGATAGGCGACTCGCTGAGCCTGCGAAACGTGAGGGAAGTAGTTTCTCAGATAGATGTAGCGACCGTCCGTGACCGTGCGGACCAAATCGTAGCGTTCGTCCATCCGCCCACGCTCGCCAAACATGAACTCGGGAGGTTCGGTCTGATAAGGGCCGGCAAAAGCCTGTCCCTGCATCCAGTCAGGTGGCTCGATACCTACTAAACTCAGCAGCGTCGGCGCCAGGTCCACAAAGTTGACCATCCGATCCGATCGGCCACCGGGCTGATATTCCTTAGGAGCCAAGTGCCGCCATTTTTCCGGGAAATAGACGATCATCGGAACATGCAGCCCCGAGTTCGAGGGCCAGCGTTTACTGCGAGGCATGCCGCTGCCGTGATCGGCGTAGTAGAAGACGATCGTGTCGTCAGCCAGACCGTCTTCGACCAGTTCCCGCAATCTTGCGCCGGCATCGGCGTCGGTTTCGGTGACCTTGTCGTAATGCTGCGCCCAGTCCTGACGCACCTCGGGCGTGTCGGGATGATAGGCGGGAACACGAACACGAGCCGGATCGGTGATCGCTTTGTGCGGCCGGGTGCGGATCTGACTTTCGTGGCTCCTGGTCGAATTGAAGATGGCGAAAAACGGTTGCCCCTCCTGACGATTCCGCCAGTGGGCTTTCCGCGATGATTCATCCCACAAACCCGGCGGCTGGTGGCAGTTGTAATCCTCCTTGCTGTTGTTCGTACAATAGTAGCCGGCGGCGCGGAGGAATTCGGGATACAGCTTCATCTGCTCCGGCACGGGAACCATCGAACGCATGTGCAGCCCGCCGCTGCTAGACGGATAAACGCCCAGGATGATGGCGGTGCGAGCCGGCGCACAAACGGGGACGCACGACCAGGCTCGGGTAAACAGCAACCCCCGCGCGGCCAGCTCGTCCATGTGGGGCGTATTGGCCAGCGGATCGCCGTAACAACCCATCTCCGGGCCGTGATCCTCGCTGGTCAACCACAGGATGTTCGGCAATTCCGCTCCGGCGACCGGCGCCACCCCGAATCCGCCCAACAGGAAGCACATCCACACCACGCTCACGATTCGGACCATCACATCTTCTCCTTGTTGCAAGCTTAACAGTCGATCCCCGAGAACGCGTCCCAAGGGGACAGTCATCGTTGGCCAGATCGCCACTAGCCATCGTCCAGTATGGCCCAATTGGCGCAGTTTGGGTAGCCGTGGCAAACAAGGACGCCGAACGCTAGTACTGCTAGCAGGAACCGGCGAAGGTGGGGGAACTGATTCGATGATAGCAAAATCGGCGTAGCATCAACGCTTTCACTCGGTTAGACTGATGCGTACAGCGTGGGATATTCTAAGACGAATTGCGCTGCGATCCATCCTTCCTTCGTATACCAACTTACAAGAAGCCTCAGAGCGCACGGAGGTGCTCGATGTCGGGAGAATCCATCGCCTTTCTTCATGCTTCCGACCTGCATCTGGAACAGCTTCCGTACGGAATGCCCGAGGTGCCGGATCATCTGCGAAAAACGTTGGCGGAAGCTCCCATGCAAGCAGCCGCTCGCGTTTTCGAAACGGCGATTCTCGAACACGTGGATTTCATTCTCCTGGCTGGTGACGTAATTGACCCACCCACCGCCGGGGCGCGACAACTGGCGTTTTTGATGGAACAACTCGACCTGCTGCGAGAACAGCGGATCGCGGTCTATTGGATCGGAGGCCAGATCGACGGGCCGGATCATTGGCCGGAGGAATTGGCTTTGCCTGATAACGTGCATCGGTTCCCTCGAGGCCAGGTACAACAAAAGCTTTTCCGACGCAACGATCATCCCATCGCCTCGATTATCGGGATCAGTGCGGGCAGCGAATCGGCGGTCGACGCCAGCGTCTTTCGCGTCGAGCCCAGCGATCGGTTCACGGTGGCGATGGCTTATGGCCGAGCGGAAGCCAGTTCGTTGGCGGCGTACAAACAGATCGATTACTGGGCGCTGGGCGGCCTTCATCAATCCAAGACGTTGTTCCAATCGCCTCAGACAGCCGTTTACCCCGGCAGCCCCCAGGGGCGATCGTTGAACGAGGCGGGGGTGCATGGCTGTACGCTGGCGAGGGTCGAACGCGGGCGTACGGCCCAGACCAAGTTCATTCCCACCGACGACGTGCGGTGGTGTTGTGAGTCGATTCAAGCGGCCGAGGGCACGCACCGAAACGACTTGCAGCGCAGTCTGCGCGACCGCATGCAGCGAATCTCGGCCGAAGCGGGCTCGACCAGCGTCCTGATCGCCTGGAAGATCGAGACGGAGGGGACGTTGGCCAGCCAATTGCGGGGCGGGTTGGACCGCGAGCTGCTGGACTGGCTGCGGACCGAATTCGGCCGAGCGCAACCGGCCCTCTGGACGACGGAGCTGACGGTCGCATCGTCGGCCGAATTGCCGGAGGAGAGTTACGAAGAGGATACGATTTTGGGGGACTTTCTGCGAGCCGTTCGCCAGCACCAGCAAGACCCACGCATGCCCTTGGATCTGGCCACGTATTTGCCCAACCGAGGCAAGGACCGATCGCTGGCTTCCGTCTTCGAATCGGGCGAAGACGCCTTGCGGTCGAATCTGCTGGAAGAAGCGGCCGCTTTGGGTGCGGACTTGTTGCGAGGTGAAGATGTATTGTAACGAAGCTCGATCGAATTTGCCCTTCCCGGCGGAGACGCGAAGGTGAAAATCACCGATGTAGAAATCGAAGGCTTTGGCGCCTGGAGCAACCTCAGGCTGGACCACGTGTCCGAAGGGCTGACGGTCTTTTATGGCCCCAACGAAGCCGGCAAGACGACGTTGATGGAGTTCGTCCGCAGCATCCTGTACGGATATTCCCGGGAACGCCGCAGCCGCTACCTGCCGCCAGTCGCCGGTGGCCGCGGCGGCGGGGCGCTGCAAGTGGTCGGCGCCGGGGGACGCTTCACCGTGCGCCGTACCCCGGGCAGCTTGACCGGTGACGATCTGGGCCGCGTCGAGGTGCTGTCGCCCCAAGGCGCTCGGCAGGGTCAACACGTGCTCGGTTCGTTGCTGTCGGGGATCGACGAGCCCATTTTCAATAACGTGTTCGCCGTTGGATTGCGCGAACTGCAGGAACTGGGCACGTTGGACGATACCGAAGCCGCCGCCCACCTGTACAAACTGACCAGCGGCCTGGACCGCGTGTCCTTGCTTGATGTCATGCGGCAGTTGGAAGCCGCTCGCAATAAGATCCTGGCGGCCGATGGCAGCCGTTCGGATTTGACGGGATTGATCGAGCAACGGGAAACGCTGCGCGACGAAATCAAGGAACTGGCCAGCGGCGGCCAACGCTGGATCCAATTGGCCGCTCAACGCGCCATCCTGCAAGAAGAAGCGACGCGGCTGGACGAAAACATCGACCGGATGGAACGCGAGGCTCGGGCAGTCGAGGTGGCGATTCAAGTACGCGACGACTGGAAACAGCGAGCCGAAGTCGCGCAGAAGCTGCAAAAGCTGGGACGCCCCGTGTCCATGCCCGAACGGGCGGTCCAACGTATCGACGCGATCCAAGCCGAAATCGCTCAGCACCGCGAATCGGTGGAAAAGGTTCGCCGCCGCGGCCGAGTGATCGTCGAAGAAGCGGCGGCGCAACCGATCAATCGGCAGTTATGGACCCACGCCGGACGTATCGAGGCGCTGTCCGAACACGCGCCATGGATCGGATCGCTGGAGAATCAAATCAAACATCTGTTGGAAGAGATCGAGGAACTGCAGCAGTCGGTGCATGCCCAGTGGGAACGCCTCGGGCTGGCTCCGGCCGAGATGCCGGAAATCACACCGGAACTTTCGCATCGGACGCTGACCGGTCTGCGCGCTCCCGCACGCGCCGTCCAGGAGGCCCATCAACGTATCCAGCAGGTCCAGCAGCAACGAGACGCCTCGCTCCGCGAAGCGGAACAGATCGCTCAGCAGTTGCAGACCGAATTGGCGGAGACCGGCGAGACCGAATTGGATCGAGCACTGGATGAAGCCGGGCGACGCGTCACCCGGATCCGGCGACGAGTCCAGGTGGAAGAACGGATCGATAAACTGGATCGACATCGCAAAGAACTGGAACAGGATCGGCGGCAGTTGCTGGAAGAACAGGTGCTGCCCGTGCAAACCCTGGTCTGGTGCGGCGTGCCTTTCGTGGTCGGTGTCGCCATGATCCTGGCTTCGCTGCTGTGGGAATGGGTCGCCAAGCTGGGTTGGACCGTGACCGTTTTGGGGTTCGCCTGCTGGGCGCTGGCCGTCGTGACCAAACTGC
>SKKK01000480.1 GCA_007121535.1 Planctomycetaceae bacterium
ACCAGGAAGACGTCGAAGAAGCAGCAGGCACGCCAAGATGCACGACCGTTCGCGCATCGTACTGGACGCTGGGCCAAGAAGTGTCGGGGCAAATTCATCTACTTGGGCAGCATCGCTGACGACCCGTCGGGCGAGCAGGCCTGGCTCAAGTGGCTCGATATTCGCGACGATGTTCGTGCCGGCCGGACACCTCGCCCGAAAGTCGAAGGACTGACCGTTCGCGATTTGGCGAATCACTGGTTGACCAGCAAACAGGCCCTCCTCGATAGCGGCGAATTGGCTGGACGAACGATGGTCAATTACAAGAGCCTCACCGATCTGATTGTTCCCGTCCTGGGGCCGGATCGACTGGTTGAAGACCTGGTACCTGAGGACTTTCGCAAGTTGCGATCGGCCATGGCCAAACGCTGGGGACCCGTGCGGATGAACATCACCATTACGTATGTTCGGGGCATCTTCAACCACGCGCTGGAAAACAGGCTCATCGAAAGACCTGTTTGGTTCGGGACCGAGTTTGAGCGACCGAGCGCTAAGACGCTTCCCGACCTCTGTGCCGCCCGTTGTGCAGCGGATCGTCGCCAAGCTGTCCGTGCGCCCAGTGCCGTTTTCGTCCGAATTGCTGCTCGTCCGTGGATGCCCGATGCATTTGCCTTCCGTTTAATCCACCCGTTGTGCCTGCCCAACCGGGACCGTTGTGTTCCGGTTCATCTTGCTCTCCCTTTGCGTTCCCGTGTCGCGGGGCCGGATTGGGGGACTGTCGTCGCAAGCCCGTGCCAGGGGAACCTGTCACATGGCCTCACTTATCGCCAGACGGGTTGTTTTCCGACCGCCAGCTTCACGGAAGTTCCTCCTGAAAGGTTTCGTTGATTCAGCGGGGAAAGGCGAATGAACATCGAAACCTATCAAAAAAGAGGAACTGAAAACGGCAAAACAAGAAGCACCGTACACCATCTGGGTTGGTCGAAACTACCAGGACGCGGACAGCTTCGGCCGCGACGACCTGCTGTACCTGGCCCGTGCCGCGGAGAAGGCATCCTTGATGACGTAGCGCACATCCCGCTGGTAAAGATGGTGGGGACGACGAAGTGGATGTCGCGCTGAAGCTGGCATGCGATCCGGTGAATACCGCAGTTTCTAACGACTTCTGCGGGCTGGTCAACGGTGCTTCTTGCGACGGACGCCAGCCGGGGGGAAAACGAGCATACGGCCGTCCCCCCGTTCGGCGACGGCCGCGTGTCGGCCCGGCAACAAGCTTGCTCAACCGGCTTTGCGTTGAGGCGAGACATCGCTCGCGACGTTCCAGTGCGGTCCTTCCAGCGAGGCGCTCGCGGCGGCAGGGGCCGCCGGACGGGAGATCTGCAGCAGGATCTGCTCGGCAATCGCCAAGGCTTGCCTTCCTTGCTGACCGGTCACTTGGGGCGTCTGACCCGTGCGAATGCTGATCACGAAATCGTGCTGTTCGTCCAGAATGGCGTTTCGCCGTTCGACCTGCAACGCTTCCATGGGCATGATTTCGGTGAAGAAATTCTCGCGGATGTGCTGCTTCCGCTCTGGCGACAGGCTGGCGAAGTCGATTTCGCCGCGCAGGACCTGCTGGCCGGGGCGGACGATCCTGGTCGTGGCGGCGCCGAAATCGATGCTGGCGAATGCGTTTTCGGCAAACACCTGCATGTGGCGGCGAATCTCGTAGCTGACTCGCGAGGCGTTCAGATTTGCGATGCAGCCGTTGGCGAAACGCAAGCGAGCGTGTGCCAAATCCTCGTGGGGTCCCAGCACCGCCGTCCCCAGTGCTTCGACGCCGATCACCTGGCTGGGCACCAACGACAACACCAGATCGATATCGTGAATCATCAAGTCCAGCACGACGCCCACGTCGATCGATCGGCCCGTGTAACCGCTGGCGCGCACCGCCTCGATGTACCGCGGGCGCTGCAATTGCGCCGCTGCGGTCGTAAAGGCCGGATTGAACCGTTCGACGTGTCCGACTTGCAGCACCAGTTTCCGCGCGCGGGCGGCGCGGATCAGCGCATCGGCCTCGGCGACGGTCATTGTCAACGGTTTTTCCACCAGCAGATGAATGCCTGCCTGGGCCAATTCCATCCCGATCCAGTAATGATGGTCGGTGGGTGACGCCAGAATCGCCGCGTCGATCTTGCCCATCATCGGTCGATGGTCCTCGAACACGTCGACCTCCAATTCCTTGGCGACCCGTTGCCGTGCGGCGGGCGAAGGATCGGCGACGCCGACCAATTGGACCTCGTCGATCGTCTTGATCAAACGGGTATGGATCGTGCCCAGATGCCCGGCGCCGATCACGCCGACGCGCAGTCTTCGTTGGTTCATGGTTTCACCTGCTGCAAACAATCGGAGCCTTCAAGCGGCGCGGCGCCGCTGCCGCGCGCGACCATCTCGGCCCTCCTGCTGCTCTTGAACGAAATTCAAAAAATGGTTGACGGGGGGAAGCAGTCGATCATCGCTTCGGAGGACTTCACGAGCATGATCCAAGCCGACCTTGGCACGATAGACCAGACGGTGAGCTTCGCCGAGCGCCTGAATGGATTCGTTGGAAAAATGGTGTCGCCTCAGTGCCACGACGTTCACGCACCGGGGCCGCCCCGGGTTGCCGTCGACCAGCATGTACGGCGGCACATCATGCAGGACGCGGGTCATGCCGCCGACGAAACTGTAGCTGCCCACCGTGGTGAAATGATGGACGCCGACGTTTCCCGACAACGCCGCATGGTGATGGACGCGGACGTGGCCGGCCAACAGCGTCCCGTTGGCGATGACGACCCCATCGCCGATGTGGCAGTCGTGCGCGACGTGACAGCAGGCCATCAACAGACAGCGGCTGCCGATCGCGGTGATCCCCTCTTCCTTTTCGGTGGCTCGATTCACCGTCACGCATTCCCGGATCACGTTGCGATCGCCGATCACGACGCGAGTCCGGCTGCCACGGTAGCTGACATCCTGCGGTTCGGCGCCGACCACCGCTCCCGGATAGAATTCATTGAATTCTCCGATCGTCACCCAACCCGTCAGGGTCACGTGACTCAGCAGCCGGGTACCACGGCCGATCGTCACCTCCGGACCCACCATGCAGAAGGGGCCGATTTCCACGTCGTCGTCCAATTCCGCACGCGAATCGACGTGTGCCTTGTCGGAAATCCTGTTGTTCATGGCCCCAGCGCCTCCGTGCGCTTCGTGCGGTTAGGCAGTCCTTCTCCAAAGGGACTGGTACGGCAGGACGTTCAGGACGGTGACCAAGGCCGCGTTCAGCCGATGACCGCTGCAATGTGCGTTCACCTGACCGATAAGATCACATCCGGTCAAAGCCAAGTCACCCAATAGATCCAGCATCTTGTGGCGAATGCATTCGTCGGTGTACCGCAGCGTGTTGTCCACCGGCCCTTGCTGATCGAAAACCAGCACGTCGCGGCTGGTTACTCGGGACCCCAATCCCTGACTTCGCAACCAGGCGGCTTCCTGTTCCAGCAAGAAGGTCCGAGCAGCCGCCAATTCTCCGAGAAACGTTTCCGGCGTGATCCGCAACTGCAGTGCCTGTCTGCCGATCGGACCGGAAGGGCCGTAGTCGATCAAGCAGTGCAGGCTCAATCCGCGAGTCGCAGAGGGCCGAGCTTCGACCCAGCATCGGCTGTCGCCGACCTGGACCCTTTGTTGGATGATCCGCTGGTGACGCTTCGCGGACTGCGAGACGATTCCCGCAGCCTGCAATGCCCGGACGAACGGCAGACTGGAACCGTCGCAGCCGGGCATTTCCGGCTGGTCCACCCAGACTTCACAATTGTCGATCCGCAGCCCCGCCAACGCCGCCATGATGTGCTCGACCATCTCCACACGCACGCCGTCGACCTCCAGCGTCGTGCGGCGAGGGACTTCGATGCGATGCCGGACACAAGCACGGATTCGCTGCGGCGGATCGAGATCGCCGCGAACAAACACGATGCCCGCATCGGCCGGAGCAGGACGGAATTCGACTCGGACGTCCAGCCCGCTCCAGTAGCCAAAACCGATGACCTGTGCGGTGGAACCAATCGTTTGTTGCAGTCGTGCGGTGACAGTCACGGAAATCTCGTCAGAAAAGAAGGAGATGTCTAGGCGATCAATGCTGGGGCCGCGGAGGAATCGTCGGCTGGGTTGCCTGCCGAGTCGACGGCGTCCCGCGATTGAGTTGTTCCAGGATCATCTCGGTGATGTTCAACCGATCTTGATAAACCACGATCTGGTTGATGCGCTGCATGATGGAATCTCGCGAAGTTGAATCCATGTCCTCGGCACTGAACCGCAGGACCAGACCGATCCGGTTCCGCTGAGCGAACTCGGCGACCACCCGTTCCACCTCGCGATAAGCGTTGAAGTACGCCTGGCCTTCCCGCTCCATGAACTCCTTCTGGCGTTTGTTGCTCTCCAGTTGGAACTGGATGCGCATCTGCGTGATCTTTTCCTCCTGATCGCGATACTCCTTCGTCCCCGGCTTGTACAGCTCCATCTTCTGAGCCTCGACTCGCAGTTGATCCTGCTGGCTCTTCACCACGTTCTTGTATTCGTCGATGTCCTTCTTGATGTCATCGATCGCCTGCGTAAAACGCGTGAAGTTTTTGAAGATGTAGGGAATGTCGATTACGGCCACGTTGGTGCCCGTCTGGGCGTTGGCCGGCGGAGCCAAAAACCCCAGGGAAAACATAATTGCCACGATCGTGGCGGTGCAGATCGTCGTTCTCACGTCAAGCACTCCTTGCTAAACAGAACGTCTTCCATGACCCACGACGATTCAACCGGGAATCGCCGCACCAGAGGAACCCCGGCAAAAGGGCTGCCCGCGAATGGAGCGGGCGGTATTGTGCCGAAGTCGCCCTTGTACGTAAAGGGCAAAAAATCCAAGCAAATCCGAACCGAAAAAACCGTCAGCAACCGTCCCTCCATCCCCCGCCTCGCCGACCGATTGGCTGGCCGTTATTAGTGCGTTGTCCGGACGACATCTTGGGGTCGGGATGGGTGAGCGGCACGGCGCTAG